>NZ_CP027942.1:2467813-2776290 GCF_005484985.1 Agrococcus sp. SGAir0287 | reverse complement strand
CGAGACGCCCGTGCCCTCGACCGTCGCCGAGTCGCCCTGCGCGATCATGACCACGCGTGTGCCTGCTGCGATCCGCCGCGACTGCACGTCGAGCACGAGCGGCGCGGTCGACACCACATCGGCGAACGCCAGCTGGCGGGTGCCGGCGTCGCCGGCGAGGTCTGCGGCCGCCTGCGGGTTCGACACGACGAGCATCTGCGTCGTGCACGTGGCGTCGCTCTCGAGCATCGGCACCAGATCGTTGCGCCACGTGCGATACGTGCGCCCGAAGCGCACCAGGTCGGATGCGCGCAGCGAGAGCCGCCGCCGCCAGACGGCCTGTGCATCCGCCTCGATCGCACGGTACGCGATGCGCAGCGCCGACGACGGGAAGTCGTCGAGCACGTCGAGAGCCGTCTCCATCGTGAGCGCCTTGTACTCGAGCTCCGACGTCACGAGCGTCGCGTATCCGTCGGGGTCGGCGGCGCCCGACTCCGGCGCCTTGCCACGCCGACCCACGAGAGCTTCGTGGATCTCGTCCGAAATTCCATTCGTGAGACGTGCGCCAGGCGTATGCGCAGAGGCCTCGATGGCGTCGGCGAAGTCGCGGTGCGCGAGCGCAGGGCCATCCAGCGACTCCGACCAACCGGCCAGATAGTCGAGTCGGCCGGCGTTCGTCGCCGGACCGCCGACAGCGAGGTGTCGGGCGAGCACGTTGCGCAGGTCGATGATCGGCGCCCGCAACGAGAAGCCGCGCGCGCGGTCGTCCTCGAGCAGCAGTGCGATCGCGGTGCGCTCCGTCTCGTTGATCGCGCGGGGGAGCGTCGCGGGCTCGCCATCGTAGGTGAGCGCGGGTCGACGCTGATCGAGATCGCGCTGCCAACGCAGCCGACTCAGTTCGATGCCGGCGAGGTTGTCGGCGATCGAGACCAGCAGGTCGGCGGTGGCAGCGTCGGGCACGACCAGGTGCACCGATTGCGGCTCGGGCGCAGGAAGCGAACGGAGCTCGCGCATCGCCTTCGTCAGGGCGCTGCCGAGCAGGCGCATGATCCTGCGTCGGGTCTCAGGGCCGTGCGGGTCGTCGAAGGTGCTGTACTCCCACTCCCCGCGGCCTTCGCGAGGGATTCGCTGGATGCCGATCCCGTGCACGCCCAACGCCGCACCGTCGGACTTGGCGAGCACGAGATTGACCGTGCCCGGCTGGCCCGCTTGATCGACGCGTCGCTGACCCGTCGACTGCGCATGGCCGGTCAGGGTCGCGGTGATGTTCGCTGCGGTCGAGGCGGGGATCGCACCGACGGGCGTGGAACCGTCGACGAGACCGAGGGCCTGGGCGCGTACGGCCCTCGGTACACCGAGCTCGATGAGCAAGTCGTTCGGCGCCGACGACCGCCGGAGCTCGTCGCGGCAGTAGGAGAAGAGCGTGCACGTCGTGCAGGCGGCGGGATCGTAGGTCGCCTCGAGGTGGCGGACGTGATCGACGACCGACTGATCCGGCGTGTAGCCGGACTCGGCGGCCTCACGCCGGCGCTCGCTGATGCGGAGCGTGACCTCGTTGTCGTAGTCGGCGAGGTTCTCGACGATCGGCTCGGGTTGCAGGAAGGCGTTGCGGGGCACCGCGAGCACGCCAAAGGTATGGACCTCCTGGCTGTCGGGCAGCTGCGACCACGCTCGCGCAGACGCCGCGCCGACGGCGACCTGCAGGAACCCCTTCATAAGACGGGCGTCATCGATGCGCGACCGTACGCGTTCGTAGTCCTTCGCGTCGCCCATGACGAGCCAGGTCGAGTCGGCTGACGCTCGAGCCACGACCGCGAAGTCCGGCTTCACGTCGGTGGCGCGAGTGTGCTCGTAGCCGACGAACGGCACCGCCAACTGGAAGATGAGGGTCGCCGTGCCGTCCTGCAGAGCGCGTTCGTGCGCATCGCGTAGGGCGGAGGCAGTGGCGTCAACATTGGAGTGCGCGTCGACGGTCGCGACCGCCGCCGGCCGCTCGAGCTTCAGCGCGCCGACCGTCCTGGTCGCGACCTGGCTTGCGAACGCCTCGTTGCGCACGAGCCGTTCGAAGGTCATCGCTCGCATCCACCGAGCGCTGGGAATCGCGCCCGACGCGTCCTCGAAGCCCACTGCCTTCGCGAGGTTGCGGCGCGTCAGCCCGGTAATCAGCGGATCGGTGCCGCGAAAGCGGGCGCACGCAGCATGCGACGATGATGCGACGGCACTGGAGCCGCCGCCTACGACCTCGAGATCCATGCCTCTCCATCTCTCGCGCTCGCGAGTTGCGACACTGAATTTCGCTCAGCGTACCCCTGGTACGACACCGATCGTCGAGGTGTCTCGTCAGCCGCCATCGCTGCGCGCTGTCAGTCGTCTATGCGATGATCTCTCAACTTCGGAGAGGTGTCTCATGGCGATCCAGGAATGGCCATCTCGTCTGACTCCAGACGAGATCGGTGAGCTCATTCGTACGGGCGTCCGACCCGCGCGACCTGCCGGCTGGTCGCCCTCGCCGGACGCGGATGCTTTGCTCGACGAGGAGGCGAACGCCGTCCTGGCTGCCATCGCGCGCTCGGCTCGCCCAACCAAGGCGTCGGCCGTGGCGGACGACCCCAACCTTCTCAATGGCATCGACGGAGCGAACCAGCGTCGACCCGTCCGTACGGTGCCCTTCTGGGCAGCGGTCACTTCAATGGCCGTGGGAGTGATCGTCGGCGCGAGTTTCCTCTGGCTCGGAATTGAATGGACCGGTCAGGCGGAGTCGATCCGCGATGCGGTCATCGACATCGAGTTGCAGATCGAGGAGCTGCAGTGAGCGAGCGACGTGGCCTCTCGATGCGCACCTATGCCTTCGTGCTCGTCGCAGTGCTGTTGCTCGCGAGTGGAGTCGGTGCATTCGCGTACGCAGCCAACGCAACACTTGCGGCTGCGCAGGGAGCTCTGACAGACGCCGAGACGCGACTTGACACCGCTCTTGAGGAGCATGCCGATCGCGTCGAGCAGGAGCACCAGCAGGAAGCCGCAGCGGCTGCGGCGGCCGCTGCGGCGGATCAAGCAGCTCGGGAACTCGAGGAGGAGCAGGCACTCGCAGCGGAGCTTGGACTCACACCAGCTGGCACACCGGGGCTCTATGTGCAGTGGGCGCCGACGACCGACTACACCTGCGGATACTGGGATTGCGCTGCCTTGTACATCGTCTCGCTGGACGCCACGTGCCCATCGATGGTCTACGTCGAGGCCAACATCGTCAGTGGTTCTACGGTGGTGGGATTCACCAACGCCACGCTTGGCTCTCTCCGACCGGGCGGCACCGGAGCGGTGATGCTCGAGAACTTCACCGGCTTCGCGGGCGAGTTCGACCTTACTGAGGTCAACTGCTGGTAAATCGAGCGCGCAACGCGGAGTAGCCTCGGACGCAAGTCCGTCCGGCCCGACAGGCGCGTCTCGCTGACAAGCCTCCACCCGAGCGGGAAGTCATCGTGCTTCCAGGGGTGTCGTCGTGCCGCTCTTCCGCGGGTCCGTGTCGTCGTTGCGTGCTCTCGCCGAGTCGGATGAGATCGTCGACGTGCTCTCCGAGCAGTTCCGCTTCCAGCTGCAGCAGCGACCGAGCTTGGCCGAGCAGCGGTCGTGGAAGCGGAGCCTCGACGTGCTCTCGAACGATCTCGTCGATGCTGGACTCGCGGACCTCGAGGTACTGGTCGAGTATCAGCTCCCGCTGACGAGCAAGCGCGCCGACGTCGTGCTGTGCGGCGCGCATCCGAGCACGGGCGAGCTCTCGTACCTCGTCGTCGAGCTCAAGCAATGGGCAGCGGCCAGGATGCTTGACGGCACCGATGACGTCGTCGTGATGGACGGTAGCGAACGGCTGCATCCGATCGCTCAGGTCGACGGCTACACCCGCTACCTCCAGGACTTCGTCGCCTCGCTCGACGACGACGCGACCCGAGTCGCAGGCGTCGCCTATCTCCACAACGCCACCGATCGCGACCTCGGAGACCTCTGGGCACATCCGCAAGCGTCGGAGGGCCGGATGTTCACCGCTCAGCGACGAGGTGAGTGGCTGCGGCATCTGCAGTCCTGTCTGAGTGCCGATGGCGGCGTCGCGGCCGATCAGCTGCTCGGCTCTGCGGTGCGTCCGAGCAAGCACTTGCTGAAGGTGGCGGCCGAAGAGGTGCAGCAGCGCGAGCAGTTCGTGCTCCTCGACGAGCAGCAGGTGGCGTACTCGCTCGTGATGCGGGCTGTCGACGCGGCGATGCGCGCCAACACCAAGGAAGTCATCGTCGTCACCGGTGGCCCCGGCTCCGGCAAGAGCGTGATCGCGCTGTCGCTGCTCGGTGAGCTCGCCCGTCAGGGCCGCACGGCGATGCACGCGACCGGATCGAGCGCGTTCACCAAGACGCTCCGCAAGGTCGCGGGCAAGCAGAACAAGCGCGTGCAGGAGCTCTTCAAGTACTTCAACTCGTACATGGCGGCCGAGCCCAACGGCATCGACGTGCTCATCTGCGACGAAGCACACCGCATCCGCAGGACCTCGGCGAACCGCTACACGAGTGCTGCGCTCCGGACCGATCGACCGCAGGTGGGCGAGCTGATCGATGCTGCGCGTGTCCCAGTCTTCCTGCTCGACGAGCATCAGGTGGTGCGTCCGGGTGAGATCGGCACGCTCGCAGACATCCGAGCCGCGGCGGACCGCAAGCATCTCAGCGTCCGGCACATCGACCTCGACGGCCAGTTCCGGCTCGGCGGCAGTCGGGCCTATGAGCACTGGGTCCTCCGCTTGCTCGGGCTCGAGCCCGGTGGGCCGACCCCGTGGGAGGGCGACGACCGGTTCGACGTCTCCGTCTACTCGCGCCCGAGCGCGATCGAGGAAGCACTCCGCAAGCGGTTGGCTGATGGTTACAACGCTCGCATCGCCGCGGGGTATGCGTGGAGATGGAGCGACGCGAAGGGCGGTTCGCTGCCCAACGACGTCGTCATCGGCGACTGGCAGCGGCCCTGGAACAACAAGAAGGACACGAAGGTCGGCGACGCCCCCGGAACGCCCTTCTGGGCGAGCGACCCCGCCGGCTTCGATCAGGTCGGGTGCGTGTACACGGCGCAGGGCTTCGAGTACGACTACGCAGGCGTCATCATCGCCGACGATCTCGTCTGGCGCGAGGACCGCTGGGTCGCGCGTCCCGAGTTCAGCCACGACTCGCAGGTGAAGAAGGCGGAGCCGGAGCAGTTTACGCGCGCCGTGCTCAACACCTACAAGGTGCTGCTCACGCGCGGCATGCGCGGGGTCTCGATCTACTCCACCGACCCGGAGACGCAAGCGATGCTCGAGCGGCTCGTCCGCCCCTGAGCCAGCCCCTCAGCGGCGAGCGCGAAGCTCGACGAAGTCGTGGTACGCCGAGTGCTTGGCGACCGACTCGCTGACATCGACGTCGACGATGTTCTGGAACGAGGTCCCGAAGCCCACCTGGCCCACGGCGCGCTTCCCGAGCTCGGCGGTGCGGTAGATCCGGCCGAGCACCTCGTCCCGTGTCGAGTGGTAGTTGAAGACGGTGCCACGCACGCTCGAGTCGAGGTCCTTCCAGTCACCTCCCACGCCGACGGCAGCGCCGAGGAGGTGCACATCCTCGACCAGCGCGGGCCCAGGCTTCGTCGCGAGGATCTCGGCGGTCGCGAGCATCATCCGTGCTCCGAGGCTGTGGCCGATCAGGATGAACGGCGCGGACTCGACTCGCGCAAGGAGGTCGGCGAGCACGGCCGCCGTCTGCTTCGTCCTGTTCCTGGCAAGCAGCCACGGGTTGGTCGCGACCTCGTACGCGATGAGCGCTGCACCGAGGGGCGGAATCAGGTTGGCGCCCTTCTTCCATGCCTGCATCGCGAATGCGCGCAGGCCGACACTGGCAGCGACCTTGCCGCCCATGCCCCCTGCGAGCACGGCGAATGCCGCCAGCTCCTTGGCGCCCCAGTGCACGCGGTAGACCGGGTTGTCGGCATAGCGCACGGTCACGATCCGCTCCCAGTCGTGCCAGCCGTCGCGCTTCTGGGTCAGGAATCCAGAGGCCACCAGCACCGGGCTGCCGACGCCATCCCGCAACTTCTCGATGGCGAAGGAGTCGTCGTCCTCGAGGTACGCGGTGGCGGCCACTGCGCTCAGGCTCCCGCCGAGGGCAGCGCCCGACGCCGTCACGACCGCCGTGCCGCCGGCCATGCCGAAGCCGCCGGCTGCCAGCGAACCTCCACCGAGCACCGCGAGTCCGTGGCTCGAGGCAGCGGCACCGCTGAGCGCTGGACCGATGAGTCCGCTCGCTCCGAGTGCTCCACCGATCGCGGGAGCCATGAAGAAGACTGCAGGGCCGAGGACGGCTGCGCCGACGCCCGCGTAGAGGACGGCTTTCGTGGCGAGCGCCAGGTTCGGGGCATCGAACGTGCGGAGATCGTCGATGGCGTCGAGGTCGGCGTACCGCTCGTTCGCACGCTCGAAGCTGCGGATCTCGTGGCGGTGCTCGCTGCAGAACGCGGCGAGTCCGACCGAGAAGTGATGACGCCGGGCCATGTAGCGGCAGTTGGCGGCGAAGCACGGCGTCGTCGCCGCGCCGCATCCCGAGCACAGGTAGACCGACGGCGAAAAGGGTCCATCGACCTCCCGGTGCGTCGTCTCGACGAAGCAGCACGAGCACCATCCGCGGCGAGCCCGATAGGAGCCGTAGTGCATGAACTCCGCGAGCTGCAGCGCGACCTTCGCGTTGCGCTCCGATGCCTTCGCGAAGGCCTTGCGCTGCTCGTCGTCCTCGGTCTTGCGCGCTCCATGCTCGTTGACGCCGTAGTTCAGGAGGTTCTCGCGCAGAGCGTCGTTGGCGATGAACTCCTCGTCCCCAGTCAGCCTCGGTTCTGCATCCGTCGTCACGTCGTCGACCGCGAGCTCGATGTGACGGCTGACGCCCTTCTCGGTCGAGACGACGGTGCAGCGAAAGCCGGTCTCGCCGAGCGGGACGAACTGATACGAATCCACGACTTGCCTCCTAGGCGTGCGACCGCGCAACACGGTGTCGAACGCAGCGTAACCCGAGCCGACTGCGGGGCAGTCGCGAGACGCGGGCGACGGCGACGGGCCGTGTCGGACGGTGTCGCTACCGTCGACGCGGGCTCACGAGTCGCAGCCCTCGGCGCTTGGCCGATTGCGAGGCGCCCTTGCTCGCCGAGCGGGGTGCTCAAGGCAAGAGCTGACGGCGTGCATCTGCGTGCGGCTAGTCGGCGGCTGTGACCGCTCTTCCGAAGAGGGCGGTGCTCATGCCGCACATCTCGTGGGCGCCCGCGCGGCGCTCCTGCGCCGAGCCTCGCTCGAGCGAGAACCCTCGTGTCCGCGACATCGTGTCAGGGGAGGCGTCTAAGGTGCACGTGTGCCCACCTCGAACTCGTCTCATCGCATCGACAGCGACCGACGAGTCGCTCAGCCAAAGTGGACCTGGACCATGGTGCGCCCCGGTCGCTACCAGTGTGACCAAGTCGAGGGTGCGTCGATCGTGCGCATCGGCGAGGGGCGAGGTGAGCAGCGGATCTGGCAGGTGCGAGTTTCGGGTAGGCCATACGAGCACCGCCATCGAGGCGAGGTGGTGCACCAGGTGAATGCCGCGGGGTCGCTGACTGAGGCGAAGGCCTGGGCGAGCACCTTGCCGCTCGACAGAGCGTGGGGTGAAGAGCAGGCAGCGGCGCTTGCGGTTTCGCTGCGTGAGGCCGAGCGTCACCTCCAGGCGGAGGCTGCGCGAGAGGAAGCGCTGTCGGCACCACCCGCGTCGTCTGCGCGGCGTGCGCCCCGCGCTGACGCTCCCGTGCCCAGGCAAGTTCACGCGACGCCAAATGTGTTCGCGAGCCGTCGACGTCCGGACTGGGACGGCCCCGAAACCGTCCCGTATGTGCGCTCCCGGCCGCGCTGAACGGAGCAGAGATGAGCAAGAAGGCGATGCGCGCGGCGCTCGAGCGACGACGTGCGCAGCGGTTCGATCGCGTGCGCGTCCTGCTCGAGCGCCGGTCCAACCGTGGCCTTGGGCGTGAAGAACTTCGTGAGCTGAAGGAGCTCTTGGATCTGTTGAAGGCGGAAGACGCCCTCGCGAGGGCGTCAGCGGGCGGAAGGAAGACGGCGAAGGAGCGACGCGCTGACAAGCGCGCCCGCCGCTCGGTCGCCCGCGTGACAGCGAAGCCCTCGTGCGCGGCGAGGACGTTGTACGGAGCAGGCATTCGTAGCGTGGTCAACGGCGGATCCCCCGGGCTGGGGCGACGTTAGCCGCTGAGCACCTGTGGCGTGAGCCGATCGGTCGAAGCTACGGCTGTCCGTCGAGAGGCGTTTGGTTGCTCACCGGCATCGGTCGCTCGGTCATCCCCTGGGTGCTTGTTGTTAAGGCGCGTCGGCCCTATCTTTTTCTCAGAAGCAGAACGCATCGTTCCAATAAAGAACGATCTTTGCTCGCGGCAACGGAGTCGAATCGAGGACCGATGCAGTTCCATCACGACGGGTACGTCTCCGGCGACCCCCGCATCCGGCCCGCCGCGGGCACGGGCATCGATCGGCCGACCGAGATCCCCGACGAAATCGACGTTTTGATCGTCGGCTCCGGGCCGGCCGGCATGCTGCTCGCGGCGCAGCTCTCGCAGTACCCGTCCGTCACCACGCGCATCATCGAGCGGCGCACGGGGCGGCTGAAGGTGGGGCAGGCCGACGGCATCCAGGCGCGCAGCGTCGAGACGTTCCAGGCGTTCGGCTTCGCGGAGCGCATCACGCAGGAGGCGTACCGCATCACCTCCACGAGCTTCTGGGGGCCGCGCGACGACGACCCCACGAAGATCCACCGCACCAAGCGCACCGACGACGACCCCAACGGCATCAGCGAGTTCGAGCACCTCATCGTCAACCAGGCGCGCGTGCTCGACTACTTCGCCGAGGCCGCGCTGCATGGGCCGGCGCGCATCCAGCCCGACTTCGGTATCGAGTTCGTGAGCCAGGAGCGGGATGACCACCCGACGCATTCCGTGCTCGTCACCATCCGCGACTCCGGCGCGACAAGCGAGGCGGAGGATGCGGCGCTTGCCGCCGCGACCGGGCTCGGGGCCGAGGCGGCGCGGCTGGCGGTGAACGAAGCGACGGCGGATGAGTCTCTTGGGGGCTCGCTTCGAGACGCGAACTCCGCAAGCTCCGTTCGCTCCTCAACGAGCGGTTCTGGGACGGCAAGCGCTTCTGGAGCGTCGAGCGACTCTGGGGTGGCGAGCGGTTCGGGAGCGGCGATCAGCGGTGAGGACGACCGCCCGACGCGCACCATCCGCGCAAAGTACGTCGTCGGCTGCGACGGCGCACGCAGCGGCGTGCGCCGCTCGATGGGGCGGCAGTTGCAGGGTGACCAGGCCTTCCACGCCTGGGGCGTCATGGACGTGCTCACCGTCACCGACTTCCCCGACGTGCGCATGAAGTGCGCCATCCAGTCAGAGGCGGGCAGCATCCTGCTCATCCCGCGCGAGGGCGGACACCTGGCGCGCTTCTACGTCGACCTCGGCGAGGTCGCCGCCGACGACGCCGGCCGCATCCGCCAGACGACCATCCACGACACGATCGCCCGCGCGAACGCCATCCTCTCGCCGTACACGCTCGAGGTGAAGGACGTCGCCTGGTACTCGGTCTACGAGGTCGGGCACCGCCTCTGCGATCGCTTCGACGACGGCGTGGATGCGGACGGCAGCGAGCGCGAACCGCGCGTGTTCATCGCCGGCGACGCGTGCCACACGCACTCGGCGAAGGCCGGGCAGGGCATGAACGTGTCGATGCAGGACGGCTTCAACCTCGGTTGGAAGCTCGGCGCCGTGCTCACCGGCCAGAGCCCGCACGAGCTGCTCGCCACCTACTCCGCCGAGCGGCAGGTGGTGGCGCAGAACCTCATCGACTACGACAAGCAGTGGTCGAGCCTCATGGCGAAGAAGACCGCCGAGCTCACCGACCCCGACGAGATGACGCGCTTCTACGTCGACCAGGCGGAGTTCCTCTACGGCTTCCGCACGCAATACGAGCCGTCGATGATCACCGGCACCGCCGAGCACCAGGCGCTCGCCGCCGGCTTCCCGATCGGCAAGCGCTTCAAGTCCTACCCGGTCGCGCGCGTGGCGGATGCGAACTTCGTGCAGCTCGGCCACCACCACCGGGCAGATGGGCGCTGGCGGCTGTACGCGTTCGCGGATGCCTCGGGGGAGGCGCTCGCGCGCTTCGCCGCCGAGGTGCCGGATGTCGTGGCTCGGTTCACGCCCGCGGGCGCCGACGTCGACTCGGTCTTCGACGTGAAGCTCGTGCTGCAGGATGCGTGGCAGGACGTCGACCTCGGCACGATCCCGCCGATCTTCCTGCCGCGCACCGGCTCCCTCGGACTCGTCGACTACGAGAAGGTCTACGCCGCCATCGCCCCGCGCGACTGCCAGCCGGCGGCGCCGAAGATGGCGGTCGGCACCGACCCCGACGCGGACATCTTCGACGCTCGCGAGGTGTCGCGCGACGGCGCGATGGTGCTCGTGCGACCGGACATGTACGTCGCGGCGGTTCTGCCGCTGGATGCGGTGGGGGAGCTCGAGGGGTTCGTCAGAGCGGCGTTTGCCGAGCACCGATGACGCTCGAAGCCTTGTCAGCCCTCGCGGCTATGGTGACGCCATGAAGCCCGTGACGGAACTCGACGCATCGGCAGTGGACCGGTACGCAGATGCGCTGACGGAGGTTGCCCGAGCGCTCGCCGAGCGGGACGTGACGGCGGCGAGGGCGGCGCTGGCACCCATTGCCGGGGAGGTGTGGGAAGGCAGCCTAAAGCGCGCTGGCACCCGGAACTCCGACGGCGAGGCCACGGGAGAGCGGGACGTCGACGATGCCGCGCGGGCGCGCACCTTCCTCGGCGATGGCATGCGGTGCACGTACTGCGGCGGTCGCGCCATCCCGCGTTCGATCCTCGTCGCGATGAGCGACGTATTCCCCGACGAGCTGCCCTACTACTGGCGCTATAAGACCGGAACGGTGCATCCGGCGTACTGGGCGGTCGCGGCCGAAGCCGATCACGTTCTCGCCCACAGCGCGGGCGGGGCTGGCGACGACGGCAATCTCGCGACCCTGCACGTCGCGTGCAACACCATCAAATCGGACTCGAGCCGAGAGTCGATGCCGGTCATCGAGGCGCGTCCGGCGCCTGAGGGGTGGGACGGGCTCGTCAGCCTCTACGCCGCCTGTGTGCTGGCGGGCAACTCCCGCGGTGCTCGCCACCACGCGATCGGCTATCACACCGAGCGTATGAAGCATTTCGGCGTCTCTGCCATCGAGCCGGAGGCCGCGCCCGACCAACGCTGATCTCGCACCGTCAGACGCCTGACGACGCGGGCAGCCAGGCTGGTCCCGGAGCCTCGGGCTACGAGTCGGCGCTCCTGATCCGCGTCGCATCCCACGCAGCGATTCTTCGGTTGCGCGCGGCGAGGAAGGCCATGCTGCGAGCCCTGTACTCGCGGTAGTCCTCCATGTCCCGCGGCAGCGGGCTCGCGTCGAAGCCATCGAAGTTCCGCAGGAACTGCACGGACCCGTCGTCGGCCACGAGGTCCTGCAGCAGGAAGAAGTCGACGTATCCCTCGAACGACTCGAAGAGCTCGAAGAAGTCCCAGTAGGCGGCGAGCGTGCGGTCGAGAGGGTTCGCCTCTCCTGCGTACGAGCGTCGGATGCACTCGAGCGTGAGGTCGAGTCGGTCGCCGATGGCACGAGCGAACCCGCGCGCCTGGTTGAGGGTCTGCGCCCCGGGCCGTCGCTCCCCGGGGAACACGAGGATGCCCCCGATCGTGTGGTTGAGCCGCTGGAACTCGTCCAGCTCCCGCGTCGAGCACTGCTCGATGATCGAAGCCATCTGCGTCCATGACCGGTACGTCGGCACGCACGTGTCGCTCGCGAGGAAGAACTCGCCGCGACGCGATGCGTGATGGAGATATCGCCGGCGACTCGAGGTGTCGAGCGTGAACGGCGTGCCGTCGGGCAGCGGCTTGCTCCAGAGGAGCTGGTGGTAGCGGCGCAGCGTCGCGCTCGTCGTGTCCGGATCTCCCGCGCCGGCGTCGCTGCGCACGTCGAAGCCGACGTCGATGGCGAAGTCAGCGCCTGTCACGTCCGCAGTATAGCTAGAGCCCCCGACGGTCCCGGTCTTCCAGCTGACTCGGGCATGAAGGATGCGGCAGAACGGCGAAGTCGTCGCGGCGCTCGGCTGGGAGGCAGTCGATCGACGTCGTCGGCTACCCGACGAACGCCACCGCCCGCACCGGGGCACCGTCGCCCTCGAGCGCCAGCGGGAAGAAGCCGAGCAGCACGCGGGCGGGCAGGTCGTCGGGGAGGCGCAGGTTCTCGACGATGAGGCCGTCGGCGCCCAGCACGATCTCGTGCACCGGGAAGTCGGTCGCGTCGGCACTCGTCGCATCCGGATTCAGGGTGTCGACCGCGAGGACGCGCATGCCGCGGACGACGAGCTCGGACGCGACCGACGCATCCAGGAACGGGTGGTCGACCGCACGCGTAGAGCCGAAGTGCTCCGACCAGCCGAGCTCGAGCGCGACGATCGGCGGCACCACATCCGGTACGGAGACCGCAGCGGTCAGCCGCTCCCAGGACACCGCCTCCCGCGCCTCGAGCCCCGGCACGCGCAGCACGAGCGCGTCGCCGACCAGCTCGTCGAGGGCGACTTCGGCAAGAGTCCGCCCGCCGACGACCGTGTGCGATGGGGCGTCGATGTGCGTGCCCGTGTGCGAGCCCATCCGCAGGGCCGTCACTGCGGCGCCGTCGACCTCGACCGACAACGCAGCGGACACGTGCACCGAAGGGTCGCCGGGGAAGACGGTCATGCCGTCGACGATCGGATGGCTGAGGTCGATCAGGCGCCGACCAGCGCCGCCAGCAGCAGCGTGCATCACGAGCGAGTCGAGACGGGCGCCTCGTCGCCGGCCTCCGCATCCGCCAGGTGTCGACTCGGCACAGTCGGCGTCGACGCGCGCCGCGGCCACGACGCCGCGAGGTACACGACGAGCGTGAGCACGAACGCCGGCACGGTCGCGCCGATCGGCAGCGGCCACACGTAGGCCCACACGTACGCCATCGCGGCGCCGACCGCCCACGCGGCCACGGCGATCCAGTTCACGCCGCCCGAGAACCAGAACCGGCCGCCGCGGGGCCGAAGGATGTCGCGGTCGTAGCTGCCGCGGGCGACGACGAAGTAGTCGACGATCATGATCGCGAAGATCGGCGCGAACAGGGCGCCGATCGTCACGAGGAACGTCGTGAACTGCGCGAGCAGGCCGAAGAACGTCGAGCCGATGATCGAGATGACGCCGAGCACGAGCGCGGTCGGCAGGAAGCGCACACGCCGCCCGGGCAGCGCGTTCACCACGCTCGTGACCATGCCGTAGACGACCATCGTGTTCGTCGCCATGACCGACAGGAAGATGCCGACCGCGAAGGCCGGGCCGAACGGCGCGATGATCGTCACCGGGTCGAAGGCCACCGCGTCGCCGCCGGAGACGACGACGTAGGCGATCGCGACCGCGCCGAGCGTCATCGAGATGACGGTCGACAGCGTGTAGCCGATGCCCGACCCGACGACGCCCGCCCTCGTCGTGCGGGCGAAGCGGTTGAAGTCGGCCGACAGCACCGTCCACGACACCGCCGTCGCGACGACCGCGTCGAACGCGAGGCCCGCCGTGTAGAACGGCGCCTCGGGGGCGGGGATGGATCCGATCGCGCCCGGCCCCGCATCCACCATCACGACGACGAAGATGTACGCCGCGATGGCGAGGATGACGGCTGCGAACCACGGCTCGACGCGCGCGACGCCCGTGTGGCCGAAGATCGCCAGCACCACGACGATCGTCTGGCAGAGCACCGCGAACAGCACGGGGCTCGAGAAGCCCGTGACGGTGGCGACGATGTAGTCGAGGGCGGTGCCGGCGAGCATCGCCTGCACCCAGCTCCACCCCATGAGGATGAGCACGTTCACCGCCACCGGCAGCAGGCTGCCGCGCGTGCCGAACGGGCCGCGCGTGAGCGCCATCGTCGGCAGACCCGTGCGGGTGCCGATCGCGCCGATCGTCACGAGCACCGCGGCGCCGGCGAGCGTGCCGCCCACGATGAGTGCGATCACGACGCCCAGCGGCAGGTCGGGCACGAACAGCGTGCCGGTGAGGAGCGTGGTGACGACGAGGTTCGCCGCCAGCCAGATCATGAGGGTGCGGCCGAGCGAGTTGGTGCCGCGCACCGGCCTGCCGTCGTCGTCGGCGGCGAGGCGCTGCTCGAGTCGTGCGATGAGGGACATCGTCGTCTCCTGGGGTGCTGGGTGGGATGCGGGATGCGGTCGCCGGACGGCGGCCGGGATCAGGGCTGGGGCGAGAGGTGCTCGTGGATCGCGACGAGGCCGTCGCCGTCGACGCGGAAGACGATGGTCTCCCGCTCGACGTACGCGTCGGGGCCGTCGGGCGTCGTGACGGCGGTGCGCACCGTGTGCGAGAAGACGGCGCCGCCATCCATCGCGAGCACCTGCCGGTCGCTCGACGCGCACGACTCGACGCGCCATCCGCTCGCCACCCACTCGGCCCACAGCCGCTCGTAGGCGGCGCGGTCGTCGAGCCTCGCTGGCTCGGTGTGGAAGACGAAGCTCGCCTCGGGTGCGAAGAGCGCGAAGTAGCGCTCGCCGTCGGTGGCGCGGAAGGCGTCGACGATCGCGTCGGCGGCGGCGAGCACCTGCTCGTCGGTGGGGCGGGTCATGCGTGCTCCTCGGTCGTGCTCTGTGCGGCATCGCTGGGCGCCGCATCGCTGGGCGCGGCATCGCTCGGCGTCGCCCCGCGCGGCGCCATGGCGCTCAGCAGCTCGTAGACGACGTGGCTCGCGGCGACCGCCGTGAGCTGGGCGTGGTCGTAGGCGGGGGAGACCTCGACGACGTCGGCGCCGACGATGCGCAGATCCGACAGCGCGCGCAGGATGCGCAGCAGCTCGCGGCTCGTGAGCCCGCCCGCCTCGGGCGTGCCGGTGCCGGGCGCGTGCGCGGGGTCGAGCACGTCGATGTCGATCGAGATGTAGAGCGGCGCGTCGCCGATGCGGGTGCGGATGCGCGCGATCGCGGCCGCGACCCCCTCCTCCTCGATCTCCTCGCTCGTGACGATCGCGAAGCCGAGCCGCTCGTCGTCGCGCAGGTCGTCCTTCGAGTACAGCGGCCCACGGATGCCCACGTGGCAGCTCGCGGTGAGGTCGATGAGGCCCTCCTCGCTCGCGCGACGGAAGGGAGTGCCGTGCGTGACGGGGGCGCCGAAGTACGTGTCCCAGGTGTCGAGGTGCGCGTCGAAGTGCAGCACCGCGACGGGTCCGTGCGCGGCGTGCACGGCGCGCAGGAGCGGCAGGGCGATCGTGTGGTCGCCGCCGATCGCGACGATGCGGCCGGCGGAGCGGGCGAGCTCGAGCGCGCCGGCCTCGACGTCGGCGACGGCCTCGGCGAGGTCGAAGGGGTTCACGGCGATGTCGCCCGCGTCGGCGACCTGCTGCGCCGCGAACGGATGCACGTCCTGCGCCGGGTTGTACGGGCGCAGCAGGCGTGACGCCTCGCGCACGTGGCTCGGGCCGAAGCGTGCGCCCGGGCGGTAGCTGACACCGCCGTCGAACGGGATGCCCACGACGGCGACGTCCGCGCGCTCGACCTCGTCGAGGCGGGGGAGCCGGGCGAACGTCGCGATGCCGGCGAAGCGCGGCACGCGGCTCGCGTCGATCGGGCCGCGCGGCGCGTCTTCGTGGGTGGGTTGCATATTGGACAACTCCGTGTACTCTCAGGGCAACGTGCCGCGACCGTACTCCCGCGACGGATGCGGCGTCAAGCGATGCCGCCTGAGGAGAGAGGGGTGGGGATGCGCGCGATTCATCCCTCCGCCGACGAGGTCGTCGCACCCATCGGCGCCCGGCTGCGCTCCGTGCGCACCGCGCAGGGCATGACGCTCGCGCACGTCGCCGAGGCGACGGGGCTGTCGAAGGGATTCCTCAGCCGCGTCGAGCGCGACGAGACGTCGCCGAGCCTCGCGACGCTCGTGCAGCTGTGCCAGGTGCTGTCGCTGCCGATCGGCGCGCTCTTCGCCGAGCCCGAGGTGCAGCACGTCGCCTTCGCCGACGCGCCGCGCGTGAACCTCGGTGGCGTGCACGTCGACGAGCGGCTCATGACGCCGCGCGGCGAGGAGCGCGTGCAGGTGCTGCGCTCCGAGCTCGCGCCCGACGCGCACGGCGGCAGCGACCTCTACACGATCAATGCGCAGGTCGAGGTGCTGCACGTGCTCGCCGGCACCGTGCGGCTCGAGCTCGTCGACCGCTCGATCGTCGCGCGCGCCGGCGACGCCGTGACCTTCCCCGGTCGCGAGCCACACACGTGGCGCGTCGAGGGCGGCGAGCCGGCGACGGTGCTGTGGATCCTCGTGCCGGCGCCGTGGAGCGGCTCGGCCTGAGCCCGGCCTCAGTCGACCCGCTCGCGGCTCGGCCTGAGCCGGGCTTCAGGCCATCCGCTCGCGGCCCTCGTGGTCGCCGAGCTTCGACAGCAGCGTCTGCTCGGCGAGCGACGCGATCGCGCGGGTCGCGGGCGACAGGTGCGCGCCCTCGCGCTGCACGAGCGCGATCGTGTCGAAGCAGGGCTCGTCCATCGGCGCGACGTGCACGCCAGCGGGGAAGGAGGGCGACTCGGCGATCGAGCGCGACACGATCGTGTCGACGGAGCCGCTCGCGACGAGCCCGAGCGCCGTCTCGACGTGCTCGACCTCGATCGCCGGCTCGATGCGCAGGCCCCGGAGGCTCGCCCGCTCGCGCAGCTGCCGCCTCGTGGGGTCGGACCAGCCGGCGTACGCGTCGTAGAGCACGAGGCTCGCCGCGGCCAGCTCGTCGATCGAGACAGGGCCGCCGCGCGGATCCCGGGTCGCGGATGCGTAGAGCACCTCGTCGCGGAAGAGCGGCCGCACCGCGAGCCCCTCCTCGGGCACCGGCAGCACGACGATGCCGGCCTCGAGCTCGCCGCGCGCGATCGACTCGGCGACGAGCGCCGAGTTGAGGCCCACGAGCCGCACCGCGACCTTCGGGTGCTGCGCGTGAAAGCGCTGCACGAGGTCGGCGAGGTCGTAGTAGGCGGCGTTGCGCAGCACCCCGAACGTGCACGTGCCGCCCTCGAGCGCCGAGAGCGAGCGCACCGCATCCATGCCCGCATCGATGGCGCCCACCGCGCGTCGGGCGTGCGGCTGCAGCTCGATCGCGGCGGCGGTCGGCACGAGGCGACGGCCGCCGCGCACGAAGAGCGTCGCGCCCAGCTCGCGCTCGAGGCGTGCAACGAGCTCGGACATCGACGCCTGCGCGCCACCCAGCTCGCGCGCCGCCGCGGTGAAGGATCCGTGCTCCATCGCTGCGAGGAACGCGGTCAGCTGCGCGAGGGTCATCGTCGCTCCCATCGTGGAATCCGATGTGATCGATCGTAGGACATCGTCTTGTGCAGCACTCGACGATCCCCGTAGCGTCCGAGCATGCGCTTCTCCGCCCCCGTGCTCGCCAGCCTCGACGGCCGCTTCCACCACCTCAAGACGCCGCTCGTCGACGCGCCCGCCGCGCAGCAGGACCCCGCGGTCATCGAGACCGTCACGACGATGCTCGCCGAGGTCGAGCGCCGCGGCATGGATGCGGTGCTCGAGTACGCACGCACGCTCGACGGGTACCGCGGCGGCGACATCGAGCTCACACCGCAGCAGATCGCCACGAGCGGCGACCGCATCCCCGCCGACCTCCGCGCGGCCATCGAGCTCGGCTCCGAGCGCACCCAGGCGTTCGCCCGCGAGCAGCGGGCGCACCTGCAGGACTTCGAGGCCGAGCTCGTGCCCGGCATCGTCACCGGCGCCCGCTACGTGCCCGTGGCCCGCGTCGGCGCCTACCTGCCCGCCGGGCGCTTTCCGCTCACGGCCTCCGCGTTCATGACCGTCGGCGTCGCGAAGGCGGCCGGCGTGCCCACCGTGATCGCGGCCACGCCGCCCCAGCCGGACGGCGTCGCCAACGACGCCGTCGTCTACGCCGCGCACCTGTCGGGCGTCGACCGCGTGTTCGTGCTCGGCGGCGTGCAGGCCCTCGCCGCCATGGCCTTCGGCCTGCTCGGCGACCTGCCCGTCGACATGCTCGTCGGCGCCGGCAACGCCTACGTGGCCGAGGCGAAGCGCCGCCTCTTCGGCACCACCGCGATCGACCTGCTCGCCGGCCCCTCCGAGGTCGCCGTGCTCTCGGACGAGAGCGCCGACCCCGAGATCGTCGCCGCCGACCTGCTCGGCCAGGCCGAGCACGGCCCCAACTCGCCCGCCGCCCTCGTCACCACCTCCGAGGAGCACGGCCGCGCCGTCATCGCCGCCGTCGACCGGCAGCTCGCGACGCTCGCGACCGAGCCCATCTGCGGCCCCGCCTGGCGCGACTACGGCACCGTGACCGTCGCCGACGACCGCGAGGTCGCCGCAGCGCTCATGGACGACCTCGCACCCGAGCACCTCGAGGTCATCACGACCGACGACGACTGGTTCCACGACCGCCTGCGCAACTACGGCTCGATCTTCCTCGGCGCGTGGAGCACCATCGCCTACTCCGACAAGGGCATGGCCGGCACGAACCACGTCCTGCCGACCGCTGGTGGCGCGAAGCACAGCGCGGGGCTGTCGGTGTCGCGCTTCCTCAAGCCGCTCACCTACCAGCGCGTCGCACGCGAGGCGACGCCCGAGCTCGCGCACGCCGTGCAGGTGATCTCCGACTCCGAGGGCATGGCCGCGCACAGCGCCACCGCCACGATGCGGCTCGCGACCTACGCCGACGTCGCCTCCGCCGGATCCTCGGCTGCCGCGAGCACCGCGGGCTGACCGGACGCGACGGGGAGCGGGAGCGCAGCGTGGCACTCGACGGCGAGCAGCAGGCCAGGTCCATCGCGATCGCGGCGCGCAGCCCGCGCATCCGCGCCGGCGAGCCGGAGGCGAACCTGGATGCGGCACGCGCTGCGATCGCCGACGCGGTCGCGGCGGGCGCGCGGCTGATCGTGCTGCCCGAGCTGCTCACGAGCGGCTACGCCCTCACGTCGCAGGACGAGGCTCGCGCGCTCGCGATCGATGCGGGCGACGCCGCCCTCGCATCCCTCGCCGCCGACCTCCCCGCGGATGCCGTGCTCGTGGTCGGCTTCGCCGAGCGCGCGGGCGCGAGCATCGCGAACAGCGTCGGCGCGATCACGCGCGACGGCGTGCTCGCCGTCTACCGCAAGACGCACCTGTGGGACCTCGAGCAGACCCTCTTCGAGCCCGGCGACGCCGAGCCGCCCGTCGTCGAGACGCCGATCGGCCGCCTCGGGCTCGCCATCTGCTACGACCTCGAGTTCCCCGAGGTGCCGCGCGCGCTCGCGCTCGCCGGCGCCGAGGTCATCGCCGCGCCCGTCGCGTGGCCGCTCGTCGACCGGCCCGCCGGCGAGCGACCGCCCGAGCTCATCCAGGCGATGGGGTCGGCGCGCACGTCGCGCATCCCCATCGTCATCGCCGACCACCACGGCGACGACCGCGGCATCGACTGGACCGGCGGCACCGCCATCGTCGACGCGTACGGATGGGTGGCGGATGCGGGCGAGACCGCCGCGACCGCGACGGTCGAGATCCCCGCCGACACCCGTGCGGGCGACCGCAACGACCTGCTCGGCGACCGCCGGCCCGAGCTCTACCGCGGACTGCTCGACGAGCAGCCGAGCGCGCCGAGGAGGCACCGATGAGCAGCACCATCGAGACGAAGTCCATCGACTTCGTGCCGCTGACGGAGCGCAAGGGATCGGTCTGGTCGCTCTTCCCGCTGTGGTTCATGTCGAACGCGAACCTCACGACCCTCGCCACCGGCATGATCGGCGTCGGCCTCGGCGCGACGTTCATGACGAGCGTCATCGCGATCCTCGCCGGCGTCGCCGTCGGCACGATCTTCACGGCGTTCCACTCGGCGCAGGGTCCGCAGCTCGGTCTGCCGCAGATGCTGCAGTCGCGCGCGCAGTTCGGCTACCGCGGCGTCGCCGTGATCTGCGTCGTCACGATCCTCAGCATCGTCGGCTTCAACATCTTCAACCAGATCCTCGCCGCCGACGTGCTCACCATCACGACCGGCGCATCCGTCGCGCCCCTCTGGTACGTGCTCATCACCGGCCTCGCGCTCGTGCTGGCGATCGTCGGCTACCACTGGATCCATCGCACGCAGCAGTGGCTCACCCTGCTGTTCCTCGCGACCTTCGGCGTCTTCTCGATCGCGTGCATCGTCGCGCTGCCGCTGCCCGCGGAGCAGCTGGGCCTCGGATCCTTCGCGTGGCCCGCGTTCCTCGTGCAGTTCGCCGGCGCCGCCGGCTACGGGCTCGGCTGGGCGCCGTACGTCTCCGACTACTCCCGCTACCTCCCGCCGCGCACGAGCCCCGCGGCCGCGACGGCCTTCACGTACGGCGGCGTCTTCGTCGGCGCCTCCTGGCTTATGGTGCTCGGCGCCTTCGTCGCCGCCCAGTTCGCGGGCGCGGCGCCGCTGCAGGCCGTGGCGCAGGCGGCGGATGCGATCCTCCCCGGCGCGAGCGGATGGCTGCTGCTCGCGGCCCTGCCGGGCCTCATCAGCGTCATCACCGTGAACATCTACGCGGCGTCGATCGAGGGCATCACCGTCATCGACTCCTTCCGCCCCCTCGCGCCCACCCGCCGCGTGCGCATCGTCGCGTGCTCGATCGTCGGCGGCGCCGGCCTGCTCGGCGCGCTGCTCAGCACCGGCGAGTTCCTGGCGAACTTCGGCAGCTTCCTCGTGATCCTCGTGTACGTGCTCGTGCCCTGGACGAGCGTGAACCTCGTCGACTACTACCTCGTGCGGAAGGGCCGCTACGCGATCGGCGAGATGTTCCGCCCCGACGGCGTCTACGGTGCGTGGGGCTGGCGCGGGCTCGCCTCCTACGGCATCGGCATCGTCGCGATGGTGCCGTTCGTCGTGACGGCGTGGTTCGTCGGGCCGCTCGCGCAGGCGATCGGCGGCATCGACATCGCCCTGTTCGTCGGGCTCGTCGCGGCCGCCGTCGCGTACCTCGCGCTCACCGCGCGGCAGGACCGCAGCGCCGAGGACGACGCCATCGCACGCGCCGCCGACTCGGGCGCCGCGTCGTCGGTGAGCTTCGGGCGGGAGCCGGCCGCGCGTCCCTGACGCGAGCGGTGCACGGATGCGCGCCTGAGTCATCCAGGGCGGGCGCATCGGCGACGCATCGGGCGCGCACCGCATCCGTCCCCTACGGTCAGGAGCGTGACGGACGAGACGCGTGCGCCGGCGGGTGCGCGACCCGTCGCCGCCGTCGTCCACAACCCCGTGAAGGTGTCGACCGCGCGCCTGAGGGCAGCAGTCGAGCAGGCCGAGCAGAGCCACGGATGGGCGCCGTCGCGCTGGTACGAGACCGCCGCCGACGACTCCGGCGCCCAGGCGGCGCGCGACGCCGCAGCGGCACGCCCCGACCTCATCCTCGTCGCGGGCGGCGACGGCACCGTGCGCGCCGTCGCGGAGGCGATGCACGAGTCGAGCATCCCGCTCGCGCTCCTGCCCTCGGGCACCGCGAACCTCCTCGCCCGAAACCTCCGCCTGCGCACCACGAGCCTGCCGCGTGCGGTGTCCGACGCGTTCGCGGGCGTCGACCGACCGATCGACGTCGCCTTCGCGACGATGCGCACCGCCGACGGCGCGATCAGGCGCAAGGCGTTCCTCGTGATGGCGGGCATCGGCCTCGACGCGCGCATGGCCGCCGACACCGACGCCGAGCTGAAGCGCCGCATCGGCTGGGGCGCCTACGTCGACCCCATCGCCCGCTCGATCCTCGGCGGCGCCCGCTTCGACCTCCGCTACCGCGTCGACCGCAGCCGCGCGCGGTCGCTCACGGCGCACACGATCATCGTCGGCAACGTCGGCACCGTCACCGCCGGCCTGCTCCTCATGCCCGACGCGGTCGTCGACGACGGGCTGCTCGACGTCGTCGTCTTCAAGCCGAAGAGCGCATGGGGATGGGTGCAGATCGCGTCGCGCTTCACGACGAACGGCATGTTCCAGGCATCCCGCCCCGGCCGGTGGGTGCTGAGGAACACCCCGGATCTGCACGCCCTTCGGTACACGCAGGGCCGCCGCTTCGACGCGCGCTTCGAGACGCCGCAGCTGCTGCAGCTCGACGGCGACGTCGTCGGCGAGGTCGTGAGCGTCGCGCTCACCGTGCAGCACCACGGGCTGCTGCTGCGGACGCCGCGGGGCTGATTCGCGCGGCGCGATCCCGCAGATCGCGGCGCGACCGCATCGCGCGCACGGCCGAGGGACAGGGGCTGGGCGGGCGCCTGCCGGAGCGGCCCGCGGTGCGCGCGAGCCGCCCCGCCCTCACCCCTCGTCGGAAGTGAGGAGCACGACCTTGCCGGGGCCGAAGCGCTCGCTCTGGGCGCGGCCGGCCTCGGCGAGCGGCAGCGTCGCGGCCACGATCGGCCGCAGCAGCCCCGACTCCACGAGCTCGACCATGCCTGCGAGCCCGACCTGGTCGGCCTCCACGAACAGCGCCGCGGCGCGCACGCCCGCGGCCTCCGCGATCGGCGCGAGCGTCGCCATCTGCTGCGGCAGCGTGATGACGAGGATGCCGCCCGGCCGCACGGCGGCGACCCCCAGGGCGGCGCTCTCGCCGCCCTGCACGTCGAGCACCACGTCGGCGCCGCGCACGACGTCCGCATAGTGCTGCTCGCGGTAGTCGAGCACCTCGTCGGCGCCGAGCGAGCGCACGAGCGCCGCATCCGTCGCGGATGCGACGCCGATGACATGCGCGCCGATCGCATGGGCGATCTGCACCGCGAGATGGCCGACGCCGCCCGCCGCGCCCGTCACGACGACGCGCTGCCCGCGCTCGAGGCGCGCGGTGTCGACCAGCGCCTGCCACGCGGTGAGTCCGGCGAGCGGCAGCGCTGCGGCCTCGGCGTGGCTCAGCGACGCCGGAGTGCGCACGAGCGCTCGCGTCGGGGCGACGACGTGGGTCGCGTACGCGCCCGCGGCGTGGGGGAAGGGCAGCATGCCGAACACCGCGTCGCCGGGTGCGAACAGCGTGACGCCGGGGCCGACCTCCTCCACGACGCCCGCGACGTCGTAGCCGATGCGGATCGACCGGCCGCCGCCGAACGTGCCGTGCTGGCGCTGCATGACGTCGACCGGGTTCACGCTCGCCGCGTGCACGCGCACGAGCACCTCGCCGATGCCGGGCTCGGGCATCGGCACGGCGGCGACGCGGAGGACGTCGGGCCCGCCCGGCTCGTCGGCGACGACGGCGCGCGCCGAGGCGGCATCCTCGGGCATCAGAACATGCCGTGGTCGTTGCGCGACTGCGCCGGCACGGGCTGGATCGCATCCCAGTGCTCCACGATCCGACCGTCCTCGAGGCGCCAGAAGTCCATGGCCGACATGGTCGCCCCACCGACGTCGAAGCGGCTGTGCGTCGCGACGAGGTCGCCCTCTGCGACGATGCGGATGAGCTGCGCGCGGAAGCCCGGATCCTGCTGCTGCAGCGCCCCGACGAACCCGACGAGCCCCTCGGCGCCGTCGACGGCGAGCGGGTTGTGCTGGATGTACTGCTCGCCCAGGTGCTCAGCAGCGGCCCCAGCCGGATCCTTCTGCTGGAACGCCTGCGTCCAGAACTCCCTGACGATCTGCGCGTTGTCCATGCTTCCTCCTCATGAGTGCGATCGAAACCGACTGTACTCAGAAATGACGAAAGGGCAAGCGACGGTGCGCGCGGATAGCCTGAGCGCGCCGAGGGGAGACGAGTGGCAGCAGGCACGGCGGAGCCGACGGGACGGCGCGAGCGCAACAAGCAGGAGAAGCTCGAGCGCATCACGCGAGCGGCGCGGGAGCTCTTCGACGCTCGCGGCGTCGACGGCGTCACGACGCAGGAGGTCGCCGACCGCGCCGACGTGGGCACCGGCACGCTCTTCCTCTACGCGCCGACGAAGGGCGACCTCCTCCTGCTGGCGCAGAACGCCGCGTACGCCGAGGCGCTGGAGCGCGGCATCGCTCGTGCCGACGTCGCGACGGAGGCGCTCGACGGCGTCATGGCGATCATCGGCGAGGTCGTGCACTGCAACCGCGCGCACGTCGCGAACGGCCGCACCTACCTGCGCGAGCTGCTCTTCGGGGATCCCACGACGCCCCACCGGATCGAGGCCCTGGCCTCGACGGCGCGGACCGAGCGCGCGATCGCCGAGACGATCGCGCGCACGACCGGCGTCGACGCGACGGCTGCGGCGACGCTCGCCCGGCTGGCGAACGCTGCGATGCTCCTCGCCCTCACGTCGCCGCTCGCCGCCGACGCGTCGGAGGACGAGCTGCTGGCCTTGCTGCGCGCGCAGGTGACGGTGCTGCTGCCCTGAGCGCGTGCGACCCGCACGGCTGCTCGGCGTCCGAGCGAGCCGTGCAGGCCAAGCGGTGCGCAGGCGCGCCATCCGCGGATGAAGGCAGTCGCGGAACGCTTGTCGCGCCGCCCCGTACCTCGCAGGCACCGCGGCCGCGTCCGAGAGGATGGACCCATGCGCATCCTCATCACCGGCGGCGCCGGCTTCGTCGGCACGCAGCTCGCCCACCGCATCCTCGGCCTCGACGCGCCGCTCGGCCGCGTCGACAGCCTCACGCTGCTCGACATCGCCGAGCCGCGCCCCGAGCTGCTCGAGGACGGACGGGTGGATGCGCTCGTCGGCCCGATTGGCGAGCAGGTGGCGCATCTCGGCCCGCTCGACGTCGTGTTCCACCTCGCGGGCGTCGTCTCGGGCGCCGCGGAGGCCGACCTCGACCTCGGCCTGCAGACGAACGTCGACGACACCCGCGCGCTGCTCGACCACCTCCGCGCCGCGACCGAGCGCGGCGCCGAGCCGGCGACCTTCGTGTTCTCGAGCTCGCTCGCCGTCTTCGGCGACGACCCCTTCCTCGGCCAGCCCGACGTCATCCGCGACGACACCCTGCCGCGCCCGCAGTCGAGCTACGGCGCGCAGAAGTACATGGCCGAGCTGCTCGTCGCCGACTACGGACGCCGCGGCCTCGTGCAGGCGCGCACGCTGCGCCTCCAGACCGTCGCGGTGCGCCCCGGCGCGCCCAACGCTGCCGCATCATCCTTCGTGTCGGGCATCGTGCGCGAGCCCGTCGCGGGCGTCCGCGCCCCGCTGCCGGTGCCGCGCGACACCCCCATCACGCTCTCGTCGCCCGAGCGGACGATCGACGCGCTCGTCCGCGCCGCGACCGCGACGGCCGACGAGTGGGGCAGCCCCACCGCCGTCATGCTGCCGGGCCTCTCGACGACGCCCGCGCAGATGCTCGAGGCGCTCGACCGCGTCTCGGGGCGGCCGCTGTCCGACCTCGTCGACGACGCCATCGACCCGGCGATCGTCGCGATCGTCGAGACCTGGCCCGCGGCCTTCGCGCCCGAGCGCGCGATCGCGCTCGGCATCGAGGCGCCGGAGTCGGTGGATGCGGTGATCGCCGAGTACCTCGCGCTCGTCGGGGAGTCGACCGCGGAGTGAGCGCCTCGCCCCGCGGTGCGGCTCGCCGCCGACCTCAGCCCTCGGCGCGCACGAGCGCCCACGCCATCGTCACGTCCTCATCGGCCGCGAGGGACAGCTGCACGAGTCCGTCGTAGGGCAGCGAGTACGAGAAGTTCTCGACGGCCGGCGCATCGCAGTCGATCGTGCCCTGCACGAGCAGCCGCTCGTCGGCGTCGCCCGCGATGGCCCGGTCGACGCGGAAGTCCATCCGCTCGCCACCCGTGCACTGCCCCTCGACGACGAACGTCTGACCGGCGACGACCGGCGCGAGTGCCGTGATGCTCATCTGCGGCACGCCGTCGACCATCGCGATCTCGGCACGGGCGATGGATCCCTCGGGCGTCCCGGGATCGTCGTACGGCGCGGCGCTCGCCGAGGGCGTCGGCGAGGGGCTCGGTGACGCGGAGGCGGACTCCGGCGCGGACGGCGACGGCTCGGGCTCGGGCTCGGGCGCCGACCCGCATCCGGAAGCGGCGAGCACGGCGGCGACGGCGGCCGCGCTCAGGACGATGCTGCGCGTGGCGTGCATCCCGGCAGCCTGCCAGAGGCGGCAGCGGCATCGAAAGGGCCTCTGGATGATCCGTCGAGCCACCCGAGACGGGTCCACGATGGAGGCGCGACGGCCGTGACCGACCGCGCGTCGAGATCGGAGGGGTCGTGGCGGTGCTGCTCGAGAGCGCGGTCTGGGGAGCGATCGCCGCGTCGTCGCTCCTGCTCGGCGCCATCCTCACCGCGATCCGGCCGTGGCCGCGGATGCTCGTCGGACTCGTGCTCGCGTTCGGCGCAGGTGCGCTCATCGCGAGCATCGCGTTCGAGCTCGCCGAGGAGGGGCTGTCGACCGGCGGCGCCGTGCCCGTCGCGATCGGGCTCGCCATCGGCGCCGCCACCTTCTTCCTCGCCGACCGCGGGGTCGAGCGGCTCGGCGCGCGCGACGGGAAGAGCGGAGCAGGGCTGCCGCTCGCGATCGGTGCGCTGCTCGACGGCATCCCCGAGCAGGCGGTGCTCGGCATCGGCATCGCCACCGGCGAGGGCGTGAGCGCCGCACTGCTCATCGCCATCTTCGTCTCGAACCTGCCCGAGTCGCTCGGCTCCTCCGCCGACATGCTGCGCGCCAAGTCCCCACGCCGGCATGTGCTGCTGCTCTGGGCCGGTGTCTCGGTCGCGTGCATGGTCGCGACGGTCGTGGGCACCCTGGTCGCCGACGCCGCATCCGACGAGCTGCGCGCCGGCATCGAGGGCTTCGCCGCCGGCGCGCTGCTCGTCATGCTCATCGACGCGATGGCGCCTGAGGCGCGCGAGAAGGCGAAGGGATGGGCCGGCCTCGCGACCGTGCTCGGCTTCGCGCTCGCGGCCGGGCTGTCGCTGCTGTCGGGGGAGTGAGCCGCAGGGCCTTGAGACGACGTGCGCGGCACCGACGCGATCGCGATCGCTCCGCCGTCCAGGCTCAGGGTGCGCGGAGACGGCGTGTCACGATCTCGCAACGGTGAGCGAGACTCGAGTCTCGATGTCATTGGTGGCACATAGCATCCGACCATGACGACTTCTGCTGCCACGCCGGCGGGCTGGCACCGCGACGCCCACGGCGTCGAGAGATGGTGGGATGGCCAGGCTTGGGGTGCTCCCCGGCAGGCCGCCAACGAGATCATGCTCCATGCGCCGACCGCTCCGATCGCGCAGGCGCCGCAGCAGTCGCCGCAGCCCCAGTTCTACGCGTACGCCCAGCCGCAGGTGGTGATCGTCGCGCCGCTCAAGGAGGCCGGCATCGCCTACGTCCTCGCGATCTTCCTCGGGACGCTCGGCATCCATCGCTTCTATCTCGGCCGCGTCGGCTCCGCGATCGGGATGCTTGCGCTCACGCTGCTGAGCGGGCCGCTCATGATCGCCTTCGGGCTCGGGCTTGTCGCCTGGCTCGGCGTCGCCATCTGGTGGGTCGTCGACCTGTTTCTGATCCCGGGCATGGTGCGCGAGGAGAACCAGCGCCGGATCGCGCTGCAGCAGGCGCCTCGGCAGTTCTAGTTCTGCCAACCCCGCCGAAGAGGCTCGAGCCGCACGCAGGCCAGGACGCGGAGCAGTGGTCGGCGCGGCGATGCGTCACCGCGGGAATGCGCGAGCAGCCCGCGCGGCCGTGTGACGAGCAGCGAGCCGCGTCGATCGGGAAGCGCTTTGCGGCCGCATTCGCTCGGCGGACTCGACGCGCGGCGCAAGCCGTCGCCCGCCGACGCCCGCGCGGATAGCGTCGTGCGCATCCGCCCGAGCCGCTGAAGGAGCCGCCGCCCCATGAAGATCCTCGTCACCGGAGCATCCGGCCGCGTCGGCCGCGCCACGGTCGCGCACCTGCGCGAGCATGGGCACGACGTGCTCGGCATCGACCAGGCGCCCTCGCCCGACGGACCCGACGGCGGGCCGATCGTCGACCTGACGGACTTCGGCCAGGTCGTCGAGGCGATGAGCGGCGTCGACGACCGGCTCGGCGGCTTCGACGCGGTCGTGCACCTCGGCGCCGTGCCCGCGCCGGGGCGCAAGCCCAACGCCGCGATCTTCGCCAACAACGCCGTCTCCGGCTACAACGTCCTCGCGGCCGCGCGCATGCTCGGCATCGCCAAGGTCGTGTGGGCCTCGAGCGAGACCGTGCTCGGCCTGCCGTTCGAGACCCCGCCGCCGTACCTGCCGGTCGACGAGGAGTACACGGTGCGCCCGGAGACGACGTACTCGCTCGGCAAGGCCGTCGAGGAGGAGATGGCGCGGCACTTCGCGCGCTGGCAGCCGGGCGCATCCATCATCGGCCTGCGCTTCTCGAACGTGCTCACCGACGACGACTACGCCCGCTTCGACTCGTGGCAGGACGACCCCGCCGCCCGCGCCTGGAACCTCTGGGGCTACATCGACCATCGCGACGCGGCGCAGGCGGTGCGGCTCGCCGTCGAGGCGGATGGGCGACGCGGCGCCGAGGTCTTCATCGTCGCCGCCGACGACACCGTCATGCGCCGCCCGAGCGTCGAGCTGCTGACCGGCGCGCTCGCCGACCTCGAGCGCCGCGCCCCCATCGAGGGCCGCGTCACGCTGCTGAGCAACGCCAAGGCGAAGCGAGCGCTGGGCTTCCGGCCCGCGTACTCGTGGGTGGACCGCGTCTGACCTTCGCGAGCTCAGCGGATTGAGGCTCTCGGCTGGATGCGGCCTCACGTCCGGCCGAGAACCTCACTCTGAGCGGAGGATGAGGCGCTACTTCACCGAGCCCTGGGTCAGCCCGCCGACGAGCCAGCGCTGCAGCAGCAGCGCCAGCACGTAGACCGGCACCATGCCCGTGAGGGAGGCCGCGGCCATCTGGCCGAACATCACCTCGCGTCCGCCCTGCATGAGGGAGATGCCCACGGGCAGCGTCTGGCTGTCCGCGCTCTGCGTGAGGATGACCGGGATCAGGAAGTCGTTGTAGACGAGCACGAAGCCGATGATCGCCACGGCCACGACGCCCGGCATCACGAGCGGCAGCACGATGCGCACCAGCGTGCGCACGGGTCCGCAGCCGTCGAGCGCCGCCGCCTCGTCGATCTCCTCGGGCACGGCTCGGAAGAAGCCGTCGAGCAGCCAGACGACGACGGGCACGATCACGAGCGCCTCCACGAGGGCGAGGCCGAGGATCGAGTCCATGAGCCCGAGCGTCCGCACGAGCAGGAACAGCGGCACGACCGCGACGACCGGCGGTGCGATGTACACGGAGACGATGGTGCCGAGCGCGCTGCCTCCGCCCGCGCGAAGACGGGCGATCGCGTAGTTCGCCGGGATCGCGATCACGAGCGCGACGAGCGTGGCGAGGCCGGCGACCGCGAACGAGTTCGTCAGGTACGTCGTGATCGGGAAGCGCTCGAACGCCGACGACCAGTTGCTCCACGCGAGCTCCGCCGGGAAGACGCGCAGCGCCAGGATGTCGGCGGGGCCCTTCAGCGAGGTGAGCACGAGGGATGCGACGGGCAGCAGGGCGAACAGCACGGCCACCGCGACCACGATGCCCGCGGCGATGCGTCCCCATGGTCCGCCGGCCGCGCCGCGTGCTCGTCGACCGCGGGCGGGCAGGCGGCGAGCACGGACCGCGCCGCTCGCGTGCGTGACGATGGACTCGGTGCTCGGGGGCACGGGAGGCTGTGCACCCGCGACGCGGGTACGAGCGAGCGGGCGGAGCGTGGTCATGCGGTGCCTCCTTGCAGGCGCTGCCGGATGCGGCTGATCGGCAGCACGAAGAGCGTCACGACGATGAGGAAGATGATCGTCTGGGCGCCCGCCTGCCCGAGATCGAACTCCTCGAGCATCGAGCGGTAGATCGTGTAGCTCGCGACCGAGGTGTCGAGGCCGGGGCCGCCGCTCGTCATGATGAACACGAGGTCGAAGACCTTGAACGAGATGATGAGCTTGAGCAGCAGCACCGTCACGAGGCTCGGCAGCAGCAGCGGCAGCGTCACCGAGCGGAAGGTGCGCAGCGGCGATGCACCGTCGACCTGCGCCGCCTCGTAGACCTCGGCCGGCAGCGTCTGCAGCGCGGCGTAGATGAGCAGCATGCACAGTGGCGTCCACTGCCACGCGTCGGTGACGACGAGAGACAGCATCGCCGACGGCGTCGTGCCGAGGAACGACACCGGCTCGGTCGCGAGCCCCGTCGCGCGCAGGATGTTGTTCACGGTGCCGCCGGTGGGGGCGAGCATGAGCTTGCCGATCACGCCGGCCATGACCGGCGGCGTCATGAGCGGCAGCAGCAGGATGGCCCGCACGATGCGCCCGCGTCCGCGAGCGTGGTGCAGCGCGAGGGCGACCGCGAGCCCCGCGACCACCGCGAGCAGCGCCGACGGGATCGCGAAGCCGAGCGAGCGGACCATCGAGGGGATGGTGTCGCCGCGCGTGAGCACCGACGTGAGGTTGTCGGTGCCCACGAACGACTGGAACGGCACACCCAGCGACGAGCGCGACAACGAGACCGCGAGCGTGTAGACGAGCGGGTAGATGCCGATGACCGCGACCGCGAGCAGGGCGGGCAGGAGCAGGATGCGCCCCGTCCACCGGCCGCGGGCCGGGCGACGCATCGCTCGTCGCTGGGTGAGTGCCGTCATGATGCTCAGCCCTCCAGCTGGTCCCAGGCCTCGGACGTCTGCGACAGCGCCTGCTCGGGCGTCAGGTTGCCCTGCAGCATGAGGGCGAGGTTGTCGCTGAGCGTCGAGATCATGTCCGGCGCGTTCGGGCCGGTCGGCCACGGCTGCGCCTCGGGCAGCACCTGCGCCGCGACCTCGGAGACCGCCGGGGCGAAGTCCGTGTACGTGGCGTCGGTGAGCGTGGAGGTGCGGGTGGGGTCGACGCCGGAGCCGGTCGTCGACGACAGCTCGACGTTCATCGCCGACGAGGTCGCGAAGGCGACGAAGTCCTGCGCGAGCTCGAGGTCGTCGGTGGCGGGGCTGATGCCGATGGCCCAGCCGGCGTTCATGGCGCCGGAGATGCGACCCTCGGGGCCGACGGGCAGCGGCACGACCCCCCAGCCGTCGACGATCGACGACTGCTCGGGATCCTGCGCGAAGACGCCCAGGTCGGTCCAGAACTCCATCATCCCGACGTTGCCGGCGAGGAACTGCGGCAGCGCCTCCTCGAAGCCGATCTCGAGCGGGCTCGGGAGGGCGTACTCGGATGCGTCGAGCATCGCCTGCGCCGCCTGCAGCGCGTACTCGCTCGACAGGTCCGGCCGCTGCGAGTCGATGGGGTCGGGCGAGATCGTCGCGAGGCGGTTGAAGAACGTCGAGCCGATGTTGAACGCCGCCGAGTCGCCGAGCAGCGCGGAGCCGTACACGCCGTTGCCGCTCTCGTTCTCGGTGATCGTCTGCGCGGCCGTCAGGTACTCGTCCCACGTCGTGGGCGGCTGGACGCCGTTCCGCTCGAGGATGTCGGTGTTGTAGAAGAGCACGTGCGTGTCGCCGTCGACGGGCAGGCCGTAGCGCTGGCCGTCGTAGAGCGAGTACGCGTCGTAGATCGTCGGCAGGAAGTCGTCGGCGTCGATGTCGTCGTCGCTCTCGATCCAGTCGGTGAGGTCCATGAGCGCACCCGCCTCGGCGAGCGCACCGACGCCCGTGTACCAGTACACGATCGCGTCATACGTGCCCGAGCCCGACTGCACGTCGAGGATCGCGGTCGTCTGGATCTGGTCGTAGGGCACGACCGTCACCTCGACCTCGGCGCCCGTCTGCTCCTCGAACTGCGTCTCGAGGATCTCGCCGGCGCCGGCCTGCGGTGCGGCGATGAGCACGTTGAGCGTCCCGTCGCCCTCGCCGCCTCCTCCTCCGCCGTTCGAGCATCCGGATGCGGTGGCGATCGTCGCGACGGCGAGCGATGCTGCGAGCGCCCGCCCCGTCCACCTGCGTCGTTGCATGGTCATGGTGTTCCCTTTCGTCGTGCGAGCGCTACGCTGCGCTCGGCGTCCACGGGCGGTCGACCTTGTCGCCGTCGACCGCCGGAGTCTTGATGAAGAGCAGGCGCGCGGATGCGTCGCCCGCGTTGCGCACGAGATGCTCCACGCCCGGTCGGGCCTGCAGCAGCTCGAGGCGCGTCAGTCGCACCTGGTGGGTGCGGTCGAGCCAGACCTCCACCTCGCCCTCGAGCACGAGGAACGACTCCGTGTGGTGCTCGTGGAGGTGGTTGGCGAAGGCGTCGCCCGGGCGCAGGACGAGGGTGCCGAAGGCGGCATCCTCCTCCTGCACGAGGTAGCCCGGGCCCCAGTCGCCGAAGCGGAGGTCCGCGTCGAGCACGCGATGCACGGTCGGCGCCGCGGTCGCGGCGCTCGCACCCGCCTCGGCGCTCACGCGGCGCCCTCGACGAAGCGCGCGTGCGCCTCGCCCGGCTCGACGTCGTCGTGGACGACGGCGCGCACGGCCCGCAGCATCGCCGCGGGGTTCGCGCTCTGGAAGATGTTGCGGCCCATGTCGACGCCGGCGGCGCCGCGGCGCACGGCGTTCGACGCCATCGTGAGGGCCTCGAGCTCGGGCAGCTTCTTGCCGCCGGCCATGATGACGGGCACGGGGCAGCCGGCCACGACGTCCTCGAACCCCTCCTCGCAGTAGTACGTCTTGACGAGCTGCGCGCCGAGCTCGGCGATGATGCGCGTCGCGAGGCCGAGGTAGCGGGCGTCGCGCACGAGCTCCTTGCCGACCGCCGTGACGCCGAGCACAGGGATGCCAGCGTCGTAGCCGCGGTCGACGAGCGTCGTGAGGTTCTGGATCGAGCGCGACTCGTGCTCGCCGCCGACGAAGACCTGCACGGCCATCGCGTCGGCGCCGATGCGCACGGCGTCCTCGATCGACATCGCCGTGTGCTCGTCGGAGAGCTCCTTCAGCACCGACGGCCCACCCGAGGCGCGCAGCACCAGACCGGCGCGGGTGGCGGCCGGGATCGACGTGCGCAGGGCGCCGCGCGTGCACATGAGGGCGTCGGCGTGCTCGGCGAGCGGTGCGATGCCGAGGTCGATGCGCTCGAGGCCCGACGTCGGTCCCTGGAAGTAGCCGTGGTCGAAGGCCAGCATCACGGTGCGGCCCGTGCGCGGGTCGAGGATGCGGGCGAGGCGGTGCTGCATGCCCCAGTCGAGCGCGGTCGCGCCCTTGATGGCGTGCGTGAACGTGGCGGCGGGCGTCTCCGCTCGGAACTGCTTGCCGGAGATGGTGCTGTCGAGATCAGCCATGGGTGCCTTCCTTCAGGAGCGAGGGGGTGATCGCGGTGGCGGCGCGGTACGGGCCGCCACCGGGAGGTTCGAAGAGGGGGTCGATGCCCGCCAGGCGGCCGGCCCTCACCTGCGCGTCGGTGGCGGCGAACCAGGTCTCGGCGTGCCGGTCGTAGGCGGCGATCGCGTCCGGCTCGGGCACGATGCGCTGGGCCAGCGGCTCGGCGGCTGCGACCTCGGCACCGACGGATCGCGCGGCGAGCCGAGCGGCACCGAGCGACGTCGCGTCGGGGACGGGCGACCGGGAGACCGCGCGGCCCGTCGCCTCGGCGATGATGCGGGGCCACGCGACGCCCGAGCTCGCGCCACCCGTCAGCAGCAGCTGCTCGAGGTCGATGCGCGGCTCGAGCTCGGCGAGGATGCCGAGGTGCCCGCGAGCGACGTAGGCGGCCGCCTCCTCGACGGCGCGCACGAGCGCTGCTCGGCCATGGCCGTGCGCGTCGGAGACGTCGAGCCCGACGAACGACGGCGGCGCGTGATGCCACGCATCCGCCTGCATGACGTTCGCGAGCACGGCGACGAGGCCGCCGGAGCCGGCGGGGACCGATGCGGCGTCGGCATCCATCGTGGCGAAGCCCTCGCCGGCGGGCACCTCCGAGTACGCGACGTCGCGCAGCCACCGGAACGCGAGCCCATTGAGGAAGCCGATGCCCTCCGTCATCCACGTGCCGGGATCGACGTGGCACAGGGTGCGCAGGCGGCGCTCGGGATCGATGCGCGGCTCGCGCGTCACGAGCGTCGTCTGCCAGAACGTGCCGCTCACGAGGGTCGGCACGCGCACGTCGGCGCCGAGACCGTGGAGCGCGAGCTGCGTGTCGGCGCCGCCGACCGCGACGGGCGTCCCGATCGCCAGGCCCGTGGCCGCCGACGCCTCCGGCGTCACGACGCCGAGCGGCGTGCCGCACTCTCGGACCTCCGGCAGGATGCGCGCATCCACGTCGATCGCGTCGACGAGCTCCGCCGACCACGTCCGCGTGGCGAGGTCGAAGAGCGCGGTCGACGAGCCGCACGTGGGATCGGTCGCGTGGACTCCCGTGAGGCACCATCCCGCCCAGTCGCTGAGCATGCCGAGCGTGCGCGCAGCGGCGAGAGTCTCGGGCTCGTGCTCGGCCAGCCACAGCAGGCGGGCGGGCGCCGTGATCGACACCCAGTCGCCGCCGACGGCGTAGATGCGGTCGGCGCGGCCGTCGGCCGCGAGACGACCGGCTTGCGCCCGCGCCCGCCCGTCGGTGTTGGGGCAGGCGAAGATCGGGCGGTCGTCGGCGTCGAAGAGCACGAATCCCTCGCGCATGCTCGACGCCGCGACGGCGGCGACGGCGCGACCCTGCAGCTGCTCGACGACGTCGCGGATGGCGCCGGCGATCGCTGCCCAGCCGCCGTCGACGTCGAACGTCGTGCCGCCGGGGTGCCCGGGCAACGGCCGATGCGACCATTCGCGGCTGCCGCGCGCGACCTGCGCCCCCGACGCGTCGAAGGCGATGGCGCGCGCGGATCCCGTGCCGGCGTCGACGGCGAGGAAGACCGGACTCGTCATCGCGCCCACTCCAGCGGCTCGTCGCGCACGAGCCGGTCGACCTCGGCGGCGATCATCTCGGCGCCGCGGCGCAGCGTCTCGACGGTCGCACCGCCGATGTGCGGCAGCACGAGGACCGAGGGATGCATCGCGAGGGCCCGCCATGCGCCGTCGTGCTCGAACACGTCGAGGGCCGCACCGGAGAGCGCACCCGACTCGAGCGCCGCGAGCAGCGCCTCCTCGTCGACCAGCGACTCGCGCGCCGAGTTCACGAGCGATGCGCCCACCGGCAGCGCGGCGAGCTCGGCGGCGCCGATGAGGTGACGGTTGTCGTTCGTCGCACGCGCGTGGACGCTCAGGACGTCAGCCTGCGGCAGTAGGTCGGCGAGCTCGTCGACGCGCTCGGCGTGCTCGAAGGCACCGGCCGGCGCGAAGGGGTCGAACGCGACCACCCGCATCCCGAGGGCGGTCGCGCGGGCAGCGACCCGGCGCGCGACGTTGCCGTAGCCGACGAGGCCGAGCGTCGTCGAGGCGAGCTCGCGACCGAACCAGCGCGCGCCGTCGAAGGTCGACACGACGCCCGGGCCGCCGGTCGCGGCGTCGTGCGCGAGGTCGTGCGCGGACGCGGGGACGTTGCGCAGGAGGGTGATGACGCAGCCGATCGTGAGCTCGGCGACGGCCTCTGCGTTCTTGCCGGGCGACGTGGTCACGGCGACGCCGCGCTCGGCAGCGGCCTCGATGTCGACGTTGACCGGGCCGCCGCGCGCGCATCCGATGAGGCGCAGCGACGGGGCGGCCTCCAGGACCTCGCGCGTGACGGGCGCGCCGTGGATCACGAGCACCTCGTGGTCGTCGAGCAGCGCCGCGACCTGCGCCGGGTCGCCCTCGAACTCCCGGATCCGGTCCGTCGGCCAGGTCGGGTCGGCCACCGCGATCTGGTGCACGTCGACGGTGACGTCGTCGCCGAGCGCCGCGAGCGCCTCGGCGAACCAGCGGCCGTCCATGTAGCTGTCGCCGATGACGAGGATCCTGATGCTCATTCGGGGGTTCCTTCCGTGGCGCCGAGGCGCACGTGGTGCGGCGTCGCGACGCCGGTGAGATCGATGTGGCCGCTGTCGACCGTGATGCGCAGGCGGTCGGTCCGCACCGTCGCGCGTGACACGTCGACGACCTGCTCGTCGGTGTCGTACGCGACGAGCTCGACGACGACCACGGGGTGCCCCTCCTCGAGCTCGAGGAGCCGCGAGACGTGCTTGTCGGCGAGCGCGCCCTCGATGGTCCGGTGGACGCGTGCGATGCGCACGCCGGCGACGCTGCGCAGGGTGCCGTACAGGGAGGCGTGGGGGTCTCGCAGCTCGGGGACGACGCCGTGCAGATGCTGCGGCAGGTAGTTGAGGACGTGCAGCGCGGGGAGCCTGCCGACCGAGCGCACGCGCTCGATGACGGTGCCGACGCTCGCCCGTCCGCCGAAGGCCGCAGCGACCATGGGCGGCAGCGGCTCGATGCCCGCGCGGATCACGAGCGACGTCAGCGGGCTCGCGCCCTGCCGGTCGTCGGGATCGAAGATGCTCGCGGCGGCGGGCATCGTCCAGGCCCACGGCGTCGGCAGCTGCTCGACGTAGGCGCCGCTGCCCTGCCTGCGGCTGACGATGCCGGAGCGCTCCAGCCGATCGAGCGCGGTGCGCACGCTGGTGCGGGACAGCCCGAGCGACGCGCTGAGCTCCCGCTCCGTCGGCAGGCGATCGCCAGGGACGAAGGCGCCCTCGACGATGGCCTGCTCGATCGCTCGGAACAGCTGCATCCAGAGCGGGACGCTGCTGCCCGCATCCAGCTGCAGCCGCTCCGTGACGTCGTCGTCCATGTGCTCCTCCTCGAGTGGTCTCAGTGAAGCGCCCGATTGGTTCGGTGCAGAAGAGACCAATCCCGCGGGTTGGTCACGGTTTGGTCTCGCCGAGGACGGGCGTCTGACCGGTGATTCTTCCGCATCCGGGGTTCCGAGCGATGCTCATGGAGAGGTGGCGTCGCAGATGGGTCAGGACCAATTCGACGGCCAGCGGCATCGCTGTGGCTGCGACGACCAGCGGCGGTGCGACGTGCGGCAGACGAGCGGGTGCGCGGCGACACGACCTCGCCGACCACGTTCGAGGAGCACGGCGGGCCTGCACGCGTCGAACGCGGACCCGCTGCGCATGAGAGGGCTCTCGGCCGGATGCGAGGTCGCATCCGGCCGAGGACCTCGACGCTGCGGCTGGGGCGGCTGGCGGGCAGGGCGGCGCAGGGCGAGCGTCGGCGGCGGTGCGCGGCGGGGCCGCAGGCGGAGCGCGTGCGGAGCTACGAGGCGCGCGACGCCGGCGGGCGGGCCGGCCGGCGGCTCACCAGGCGGTCCGCCAGTGCCTGCGCCGCCTCGAGGAGCGCGGACACGTGGTCGCGCACGTCGTCGTCGGACACGACGCGCTTCGGCTCGACGAGCGAGATGGAGCCGACCGGTCGGGTGCCGAGCAGCACGGGCGCCGCGATCGCACGCGTGCGCTGGTCGTACTCGCCCTCCGAGTACGCCCATCCGTCGCGGTACGTCTCGTCGAAGCGCTGCTCGATGACGGCCTCGTCGACCTCCGTCAGCTCGGTGTAGCGCGCGAACGGTCGGCCCGCGAACATGTTGCGACGCTCGAGCGGGTCGAGGAACGCGAAGTAGGCACGGGACGTCGCACCCGTATGCGCCGGGTAGAGGTCGCCGACGAGCGGATGGCTGCGCACCGGGCCTGCGGCGCCGTCGACGGCGGCGATGCAGCGCACGTGCATGCCGTCGGGGGTCGTGAACGTGGCGGTGCGATCGGTCGTCGCGGCGAGGTCGGCGAGCACGGGCTCGGCGAGCCGCGCGAGCCCGCCGGTGCGCTCCCACAGCGTCGCCATGCGCCACATCGCCGGCCCCAGCGAGTAGCGGCGCGTCTGCGGGTCGGCGATGAGGAAGCCGCGACTCGCGAGCGACGCGAGCAGCCGCTGGCTCGTCGACGTGTTGAGGTCGAACGCCGTCGCGAGCTCGGAGACGCCCCAGCTCGTGCGGGTCTCGGAGAACGACTGCAGCACCTGCAGCGCGCGGTCGACGGTCTGCAGCGGCGGGGTCGTGGAGGGTGCCACGAGACCTCCTGTCTCGGATGTAACACCAGTGAAGCATGCCGGTATCCCAATTGTGATCCCATATAGCGGGATCCGCTTGCGAATGGTGCGCACCGGTCGACACCCTGAACGTCGACCGAGAGGAGTGCGATGCGCACCGTCGTCCGCCGCGTGATGGCGATGATCCCCGCCCTGCTGGGCGTGCTCGTCGCCGTCTTCCTCCTGACGCGCGTGCTGCCCGGCGACCCGGCGCGCACGCTCGCCGGCGAGCAGGCGGATGCGGCGACCGTCGAGCGCATCCGCGAGCAGATGGGCCTCGACCGGCCGCTGCCCGAGCAGTTCGTCTCCTACGTCGGCGCCCTGCTGCGCGGCGACCTCGGCTTCGCGTGGCACACGGGCCGCCCCGTCGTGGAGGACATCGCCACCCGCCTGCCCGCGACGATCGAGCTCGGCCTCGCCGCCCTGCTCATCGCGATCGCCGTGGGCGTGCCGCTCGGCATCGCCGGCGCCGTGCGCCGCGGCCGGATCATCGACCACGTCACGCGCATCGTCTCGCTCGCCGGCGCATCCATGCCGCTGTTCTGGCTGGGCCTGCTCGTCATCGCCGTCTTCGCCTTCCAGCTCGGCGTCGCGCCCGCCCCGATCGGCCGCATCGGCGACGACGTGCTGCCGCCGACGCGCATCACGGGCCTCTACGTGCTCGACTCGCTGCTCTCGGGCGACACGGTCGCGCTCGGCTCGTCGCTGCAGCACCTCATCTGGCCGGCCATGGTGCTCGCGACCGGCGCGACGGCGATGATCGCGCGGATGACGCGCTCGGCGATGCTCGAGGTGCTCGGCCAGGACTACATCCGCACCGCCGACGCGAAGGGGCTGCCGCCTGCGACGGTCGTCGTGAAGCACGCCTTCCGCAACGCCTCGCCCGCTGTCCTCACGGTCGTCGGCCTCGAGCTCGGGCAGCTGCTCGGCGGCGCCGTGCTCACCGAGACGATCTACAGCTGGCCCGGCGTCGGCTCGTACGTGACGCAGTCGATCCTCGCCACCGACTACGCGCCCGTGCAGGCGTTCACGCTGCTCGCGGCCGCGATCTTCCTCGTCGTCAACCTGCTCGTGGACCTCGGCCACGCCGCCATCGACCCCAGGATCCGCCATGCAGCCTGACAGCACCACGAGCGCCGAGACCGCCACGCGCTCCACGGCCACCGCGTCCGCGACGGCCGTCGGCGCCGCACCCGCGCCCGACCTCGCCCCCACGACCGCCCGCCGCTCGGCGAAGGGCGCCCTGCGTCTGCTGCTCGCGAACCGCCTCGCGCTCGTCGGCATCGCCGTCATCCTGCTCTGGTCGCTCGGTGCCCTGCTCGTCGGCGTCCTCAGCCCGTACGGCGTCGCCGAGACGGGCGCGGGGGAGCGGCTGCAGCCGCCGAGCCCGGAGCATCTGTTCGGCACCGACAACTTCGGCCGCGACGTGCTGACCCGAGTGCTCGCCGGCGCGCAGCTGTCGCTGTGGACGGGCCTCATCGCCGTCGGCCTGTCGATGCTCGTCGGCGTGCCCCTCGGCGGCATCGCCGGCTACGTCGGCGGATGGGTCGGCTCGACGATCATGCGCGTCATGGACGTGCTGCTCGCGTTCCCCTCGCTCGTGCTCGCCATGGCGATCGCCGCCTCCCTCGGCCCCGGCGTCGGCAGCGCGATGATCGCGGTGGGCATCGTCGGCATCCCCGAGTTCGCCCGCATCGTGTACGGGCAGACGATGGCGCTCAAGCAGCGCGAGTTCGTCGAGGCCGGCCGCGCGCTCGGCCTCGCGCCGGCGACGATCCTGCTGCGCCACATCGTGCCGAACGCCATGGCGCCGATCGTCGTGCGCGCCGCGCTCGGCATGGGCGCCGCCATCCTCACCGCGGCCGCCCTCAGCTTCATCGGCCTCGGCGCGCAGCCGCCGACCGCCGAGTGGGGCGTCATGATCTCCGACGGCCGCGGCTACATCGTCAGCGGCGACTGGTGGCTCACCGTCTTCCCCGGCATCGCCATCGCCTCGTCGATCCTCGCCTTCAACCTCGTCGGCGACGCCCTGCGCGACGTGCTCGACCCGCGGCTGCGCACCACGGCCTGACCGACCCCTCGACCCCTTCCCCTCCCTTCCCACCGAGGAGCACCATGCACCGTTCCATCCCCCTGGTCGCCGCGAGCGCGATGACCGTCCTGCTCGTGGGCGGCTGCGCCCAGAGCGCCAACGCCCCGGGCGCGGGCGACGAGCGCACGTCCCTCGTCGCCGCCTACTCCGAGGGTGGCCAGACGCTGAACCCGTACGAGGCGAACGACGTCACGAGCGACACATTCGTGCTCGCCGCGTACGACCAGCTCGTCACGTATGCCGTCGACGTCGTCGACGGCGAGGCGACCGCCCGCACGCAGGAGATCGAGCCCATGCTCGCCGAGTCGTGGGAGGTGAACGACGACGCGACCGAGTACACGTTCACGCTGCGCGACGACGTCGAGTTCCAGAGCGGCAACCCGCTGACCTCCGCCGACGTCGTCGGCAGCCTCGAGCTCATCGAGGCCTCCGCGAGCGCGAGCTTCCTCTACGGCATGGCCGGCATCGCCTCCTACGAGGCGCTCGACGAGCACACGGTGCGCATCTCGCTCACCGGCCCGAACCACCTCTTCCTGCAGATCCTCCCCATGTACTCGTTCTCGATCGTCGACACGGCGCTCGTGGAGGAGTCGGGCGGCGCCGAGTGGCTCAGCACGAGCACGGCGGGCAGCGGCCCGTACGTCATCGAGGCGTGGGACCCCGCGACCGAGGCGACGCTGACGCGCAACGAGGACTACTGGGGCGAAGCGCCCGCCGTCGACGACGTGACGGTGCGCTTCATCGCCGAGCCCGCGAACCGCGTGCAGCTGCTCTCGGGCGGCGACGTCGACCTCGCCACCGAGATCCCCGCGAACGACGTCGAGGGCCTCGCCGAGACCGACGGCGTCGTCATCGACTCCCGCGCGAGCAACAAGATCCTCTTCTTCGCGATGAACAACGAGATCGCACCGTTCGACGACCCGCTCGTGCGCCAGGCGATCTCGTACGCCATCCCCTACGAGCAGCTCGTCGACGACGTCATGGAGGGGCAGGCCAGCCCCCTCACGTCGGCCGTGCCGAGCTCGATGGCGGGCTTCGACGACAGCACCTACGCCTACGAGCACGACCTCGACCGCGCCCGCGAGCTGCTCGCCGAGGCCGGCTACCCGGACGGCTTCACGTTCGACTTCACGCTCGGCGGCGGCTTCCAGGACTGGGCCGACGACGCCGTGCTCATCCAGGCCGAGCTCGCCCAGATCGGCGTGACCATGAACATCCAGAACATGGCCCGCCCGCAGTTCCTCGAGGCGCTCGACACCCGCCAGGTGCAGGCGTACATCTCGCGCTGGACGTCGTTCGTGAACGACCCGCAGTACCACCTGGGCCTGCTCATGACGACCGACACCTCGTCGAACTACATGAACTACTCGAACCCCGAGGTCGACGCGCTCTGGCAGCAGGCGTCGCAGGAGACCGACGAGTCGGTGCGCGAGGAGCTCTACGGCCAGATGCAGGCGCTCATCACCGCCGACGCGCCCTGGGCGTACCTCTACGAGTACAACATCGTCGTCGGCCTCTCCGAGGGCACCGAGGGCTACACCTCGTACCCGGACGGCATCGTGCGCTTCGCGCAGCTGAGCGTGGAGGCGTAGGCGCATGACCCGGGTGCATCGATCCGACTGGGACGCCGTGCTGCGCGAGCGCATCGCCGAGCGCGCCGACGAGCTCCTCGAGCTGGCAGGCCTGCTCATCCGCACGCCCAGCGAGAACCCCGACGGCGACTGCACCGCCGTCGCGGAGGTGACCGCCGCCTACCTGCGCGACCGCGGCCTGCCGGCCGAGGTGCACGACGCGGGCGACGGACGCGTCAACGTGCTCTCGCGGATCGATGCACCCGGCGAGCGCCACCTGGCGCTCTCCGGCCACTACGACGTCGTGCCCGTGGGCGACCCGGCCCGCTGGTCGTTCCCGCCCTTCGCGGGCGACGTCGTCGACGGCTACCTCCGCGGTCGCGGGGCGAGCGACATGAAGGCCGGCCTCGCCGGCGCGCTGTTCGTCTTCTGCCTCATGGCCGAGCTGGGCGTGCCGCTCGGCGGCCCCGTCACCTTCCTCGCCGTCTGCGACGAGGAGACCGGCGGGAGGCGCGGCGCGGACCTCATGCTCGAGCAGGGCGCCCTCGCCGGCGTCACGGGCGCCGTCATCGCCGAGCCCGCCCACCGCGCGCACCCCACGATCGGGCAGAAGGGCAGCCACTGGTTCCGCCTGACGATCGACGGCGTGCCCGGCCACGGCAGCCTGCAGCCGCTGCACGGCACGAGCGCCAACCTGCTCGCCGCCCGCGCGGTCGTCGCGCTGCAGCGGCTGTGGGACCTCGAGCCCCACGCGCCCGCCGAGGTGCAGGGGCTCATCGAGCGCTCGAAGGTCTTCGCCGCCGAGCGCGAGGGCTACGGCCCCGGCATCGGCGCGGTCTTCGAGCACGTCACCATCAACGTCGGCACCATCCACGGCGGCACGTCGACGAACGTCGTCGCCGACCGCGCCGTCGTCGAGATCGACACCCGCATCCCCATCGGCCTGTCGGCGGCGGAGGTCGACGCGGCCATCCGCGCGATCCTCGCCGAGGAGGGCATCGAGGGCACGATCGAGCCCCTCGGATTCCGCAGCGAGCCCAACTGGACGCTGCCGACCGACCCCATCGTCGCCACCCTCGTCGAGGCGCTGCGCGACCTCGGCGAGCCCGAGGCCGACGGCGTGCTGCAGTGGGCGTCGTCCGACGCCCGCACCTTCCGCAGCCACGGCATCCCCGTGCTGCAGTACGGCCCCGCCGAGCTCTCCACCATCCACGGCTTCGACGAGCGCGCACCCGTCGACGACGTCGTGCTCGCCGCGCAGGTCTACGCGCTCACCACCCTGCGGTACCTCGGCGTCGCCGAGGGCTGACACGTCTGAAGAAGAGGACCCCATGCTGCACCACGTGCTCCAGCTCATCGAGCTCATCGACTCGCCCGCCGCATCCGGCGAGCGCATCGCCGAGCACCTCCGCGCGCTCGCCCCCGCAGATGCGTCGATCGAGGTCGAGGTCGCCGAGGAGGGCGCGCTCGCCACCGACTTCGTGCGCGTCACGATCCCCGGCACCGACGGGCGCTCGTCGGGCGGATCCGCCCCCACCCTCGGCATCGTCGGTCGCCTCGGCGGCGTGGGCGCGCGGCCCGAGCTCATCGGCATGGTGAGCGACGCCGACGGGGCCGTCGCGGCGCTCGCGGCGGCGGCGAAGCTGCTCCACATGGCGTCGCTCGGCGACCGGCTGCCCGGCGACGTCGTCGTCTCGACGCACGTCGACCCCGACGCGCCCACCGAGCCGCACGACCCCGTGCCGTTCATGTCGTCGGCGGTCGACATCGCGACGATGAACGCGATGGAGGTGTCGAGCACGATGGATGCGATCGTCTCGATCGACACCACGAAGGGCAACCGCATCCTCAACCACCGCGGCATCGCCCTGTCGCCGACCGTCCGCCAGGGCTACATCCTGCGCCCCGCGCCCGACCTCGTCGAGGTCGTCGAGACGGTGACGGGCGAGCCGGCGCGCGTGCTGCCGCTCGCGCAGCAGGACATCACGCCCTACGGCAACGGCCTGCACCACCTCAACTCGATCCTGCAGCCGGCCGTCGCGACGCACGCGCCCGTCGTCGGCCTCGCGCTCACGACGGTGACGCCGGTCGCGGGATGCGCGACGGGCGCGAGCCATGAGACCGACATCGCGGCGGCGGCGCGCTTCGCGCTCGAGGTCGCGAAGGGCTTCGGCGCGGGCCGCATCGCCTTCCACGACGAGGACGAGTTCGAGCGCATGACCGCCCTCTACGGCGGCAACGAGCGCTTCCAGACGCTCGGCCGCGAGGTCGTGACGACGCCGTGACCTCGCTGCTGTCGATCGAGGACCTGCGGGTCGAGATCCCCACGAGCGACGGCGTCGCCGTGCCCGTGGCCGGCGTCGACCTCGCGATCGGCGAGGGCGAGATGCTCGGCCTCGTCGGCGAGTCCGGCAGCGGCAAGAGCATGACGGCGATGTCGATCCTGCGCATGCTGCCGACGCCGGCGGCGCGGCTCGCCTCCGGCCGCATCCTCTTCGACGGCGACGACGTCACCGCCATGACTTCCAGGCAGCTGCGGCGCGTGCGCGGCGGGCGGATCGGCACGATCTTCCAGGAGCCGATGACGGCGCTGAACCCCGTCACGACGATCGGCGACCAGATCACGGAGCCGCTGCGCACGCACCGCCGCATGCGGCGCGGCGACGCGTGGCGGCGCGGGCTCGAGCTGCTCGAGACCGTCGGCATCCGCGAGCCCGAGCGCATCATGGCGAGCCATCCCTTCCAGCTCTCCGGCGGCATGCGGCAGCGGGCGATGATCGCGATGGCGATGTCGTGCGAGCCGCGGCTGCTCATCGCCGACGAGCCGACGACGGCGCTCGACGTCACGACGCAGGCGCAGATCCTCGACCTCATGGTCGAGCTGCAGCGCAGCCACGGCACCGCCGTGCTGCTCATCACCCACGACCTCGGCGTCGTCGCGCAGACGTGCGACCGCGTCGCCGTCATGCGGCACGGCGCCGTCGTCGAGACCGCGGGCGTCGAGCGGCTGTTCGCCGATCCGCAGCACCCGTACACGCGGCAGCTGCTGGAGGTGCGACCCCAGGCGATCGGCGCCGCACGGCTGCGGGAGCGGCTCGCGGTGGCCGCGGACGAGCCGGCGGCGACCCCGCTGCTGGAGGTCTCGGACCTGCGGGTCGAGTTCCGCACGGGTCGCGGCGCGCGGCGCCGCACCGTCGCGGCGGTCGACGGCGTCGACCTGTCGGTGCGCGCGGGCTCGACGATGGCGATCGTCGGCGAGTCCGGCTCGGGCAAGACGACCATGGGGCGCGCCGCCCTGCGCCTCGTCGAGCCGACGAGCGGATCCGTGCGCTTCGACGGCCGCGACGTGCTCGCGCTGCCGCCCGCCGAGCTGCGCGCATGGCGGCGCGAGGCGCAGATCGTCTTCCAGGACACCTACGCCTCGCTCGACCCGCGCTGGAAGGTCGGCGCCTCGCTCGCCGAGCCGCTCGCCACGCACACGCCGCTCACCGCATCCGAGCGGCGCGATCGCGTCGTCGAGTCCCTCGAGCTCGTGGGGCTGACGGCCGCGCACGCCGAGCGGTTCCCGCACGAGTTCTCGGGCGGCCAGCGACAGCGCGTGGGCATCGCCCGCGCGCTCGTGCTGCGGCCGCGGCTCGTCGTCGCCGACGAGCCCGTGTCGGCGCTCGACGTGTCGGTGCAGGCGCAGGTGCTCGAGCTCATGCGCGACCTGCAGGAGCGGCTCGGGCTCACGTACCTCTTCATCACGCACGACCTGTCGGTCGTCGCCGAGGTGGCCGACGACGTCGCCGTCATGCGGCGCGGCGTCGTCGTCGAGCACGGACCCGTCGCGGGCGTGCTGCGCGATCCGCAGCACGACTACACGCGCGCGCTCATCGCGGCCGTGCCGCCCGCGGATCCCGCATCCGCCTGGAGCCGAGAGCGCCGGCAGGCCGCCGTCGCCCGCGGCCTGGAGGCGGAGGCCGCCGCCGTCTGAGGCCGGCGCGGCGAGGCCCGCCCGCCACCGGGTCAGCGGTGGCGGGCGGGCCTCGACCCTGCACCCGCGGCCACAGAAGTGAGGTTCTCGGCCGGATGTGAGGTCACATCCGGCCGAGAACCTCCCTCTCGTGGGGCGTGGGTCATGCGGGGACGGGCTACGCCGGACCGGGGAGCACCTCGCGCAGCAGGTCGTCGAGCGTCACGACGCCCACGAGCTCGTCGCCCGCGACGACCGTCGCGAGCTGCACGTGCTCGCGCCGCATCCGGCCGAGCACGTCGGCGACCGACGCATTCGCCGTCACCGCGAACGCGTCGCGCGCGAGCGTCGCGACCGGGGTCGCGCCGTCGACGAGCAGCGTGTCGCGCACGTGCACGACCTGCGCCGCCGCACCCGCGCCGACGAGCACGCGCATGTGCCCGGTCGCGGCGGTGGCCGCCTGCACGTCGGCGGCGGTCGCCGTCGCTGGCACGGCTGTCGGCACCCCGCCGGTGCGCACGACGTCGCCGATTGTGAGCGTCACGAGGTCGAGCGCCTTCGCGATCGGCTCGGAGTACTGCGACTCGAGCGTGCCGGCCGCCTTCGAGTGCGCGACGAGCTCGCGGATCGTGTCGACGTCCTGCCCGCCGGCCGCGGCCTTCTCGACCGGCTCGACGCCCGACGCCGCGACGAGGCGGTTCGCGATCTGGTTGATCCAGACGAGGAACGGCCGCAGCAGCCAGGCGAGCGCGCGCGCCGGGATGCCCGTGGCCTTCGCCGCGGTCTCGGGGTGCGCGATCGCCCACGACTTCGGCGCCATCTCGCCCACCACGAGGTGGAGGAACGTGACGACGATGAGCGCGACCATGAACGCGACGACGCCGGCGAGCCACGTCGGCAGCCCCCAGTCCTCGAGCACGGGCGCGAGCGCGTAGTCGATCGCCGGCTTCGTGATCGCGCCGAGCAGGAAGGTGCACGCCGTGATGCCCAGCTGGGCGAACGCCATCATGATCGTGAGCTCGTTGACGCCGCGGAGGGCGGCGCGGGCCGACGCGCTGCGCGGGGCGTCCGCCTCGAGGCGGTGCCTGCGCACGGCGAGCAGCGCGAACTCGACGATGACGAAGAACGCGCTCGCGACGATGAGCAGCGTCGTGATGATCGTGACGAGCCACCAGCTCATCGGACCACCTCCTCGTCCGTGGTCGACGCGTCGTCGGCATCCGCCTCCGCGGCGGTCGCCTCGCGATCGAGCTCGACGAGCCGCAGCACGACCTGCGACGGCACGTGCCGCTCGACGGCGACGACCTCGACCTCGAGCCAGCGGTCGATGAGGATGCCCTCGACCCGCTCGCCCGCATCCTCCGGCAGGTCCACGCGCACGACCTCGCCGGCCGCGGGCAGGTCGCCGTGCACGCGGATCGCGACGCCGGCGATCGTCTCCTCGTCGCCCTCGGGCAGGTCGTGGCCGATGAGGCGCTCGACCTCGTCGACGTGCACGTCGCCCGGCACGACCCACGCGTGGTCGCCCTCGGCGACGACCTCGGCCTCGTCGACGTCGTGCTCGTCGGCCAGCTCGCCCACGACCTCCTCGGTCAGGTCCTCGATCGTGAGGATGCCGTCGAACGAGCCGTGCTCGTCGACGACGCACGCGAGCTCGTTGCGCGACCGCTGCATGCGGTCGAGGGCGAGCGGCAGCAGCATCGTCGCGGGCAGCACGACGGCCTCCCGCATGATCTCCGTCACGGGCGCCGTGTCCGGCGCCTGGGAGCGCAGCACGTCGACGAGGTGCACGACGCCCACGGGGGAGTCGTGCTCATCGACGATCGGGTACCGCGTATGCGCGACGGCCATGAGCGCGCGCACCTCGCCGATCGTCGACTCCGGCGCGACGGCGTCCACGCGACTGCGCGGCACCATCGCGTGCTCGACGTCGCGCTCGGGGAAGTCGAGGATGCGGTCGATCATGAGCGACACGTCGGCGGGCAGGTGCCCGCTCTCGCGCGACTCCTCGACGATCGCCTCGAGGTCGCGGGCGGTCGCGGACGCATCCACGTCCTCCAGCGGCTCGATGCGCACGAGGCGCAGGAGCGCGTTCGCGGCGTGGTCGAAGATCGTGATGAGCCAGCCGAACGCCAGCAGGTAGATGCGGGTCGGCACGGCGAGCGCGCGGGCGAGCGGCTCGGGGTTCGCGATCGCGTAGTTCTTCGGGAACAGCTCGCCGAAGATCATCGTCACGACCGTCGCGACGATGAGCGCGAGGGTCGTGCCGACGAGCACGCTGACGGCCGGGTCGATGCCGACGCCGCCGAGCAGCGTGCCGAGCGACTGGCCGATGAGCGGCTCGGCGACGTAGCCGATGAGCAGGCCCGTCACCGTGATGCCGAGCTGCGCGCCCGACAGCATGAACGACGTGCGCTTCGTGATCGCCTGCACGCGCTTCGCCTGCGCGTCGCCCGCGGCGACGCCGGCCGCGATGCGCGACCGGTCGACGGACATGTAGGCGAACTCCTGCGCCACGAAGAAGCCGCACGCGGCGATGATCGCCAACGTCAGCAGCACGCCCACCAGCAGCGTGAGCACCGCCTCGATCACTCGTCCTCACCCCCTCGGGGGCGACGCGTGCGCGTCAGGCTCGGCCTGTGGCCGTCCGCGTCGGAGTCGGGACTTCGCCCCTCCGAGTCGGCGCTGGGACTGTGGCCCTCCGAGTCGGGGGCGGGGATTCGATGGCTCACGGGGTTCTCTCTCGTGGGTCAGGGAATGGTTCTCCTCATCGTACGGAGCGGACGCGGCGCGGGATGGCGATATCGACGCGATCAGCGCCCATGGAGGGCGAACGCATAGGGAGCGGGGGATGCGTGGCTCATCCGCGCGTGCGGCCGTCTGGTGTTCGCGCTTCGCAGGCGATCCCGGCTCTCGAGGGCGATGCTCCCTCGAGGGGCGGGATCGCCTGCGAAGCGAAACCGTCCGCTGGCGACTGCGCGCGACGCCGCTCGCTGCCGATGGCCGAGCGGGGTCTGCCGGGTGTTCGCGTTTCGCAGGCGATCCCGGCTCTCGAGGGGAATGCTCCCTCGTGAGGCGGGATCGCCTGCGAGACGCAGCCAGGGGCGGGGATGCCGGGGTCGCGCGCGTCGGCGGCGGCTCCTAGGCTCGGCTGCACCCGACTCACGGAGGCCCCGGTGACGACGATCGTCTCGACCCTGTTCATCGCGCTCGACGGCGTCGCCGAGATCGATCCCGCGTGGCACTTCCCGTACTTCGACGACGCCGTCGGCGCCGCGGTCGGCGAGGACTACGCAGGCGTCGACGCTCTCATCCTCGGCCGGGTCACGTACGACTCGTTCGCGGGCGCGTGGCCGGATCGCGAGGCGGCCGGCGGCGACGACGCCGGATTCGCCAAGGAGCTCGGCGACCTGCGCAAGATCGTCGCGACGCGCGGCCTGCAGGATCTCGGCTGGCGCAACGCGGAGCGCTCCAACGACGTCGTCGCGGCGGCGAAGGCGCTGCGCGACGAGGGCGTGGGCAAGGTGCTCGTCGCCGGGTCGATCTCGATCGTGCGGCAGCTGCTCGCGGCCGGCCAGCTCGACGAGCTGCGCCTGCTCATCCATCCCGTCGCCGCGGGCACGGGCGAGCGGCTCTTCGCCGAGGGTGTGCCGACGCAGCACCTCTCGCTCGTCAGCGCCGACGCGCTGCCCACGGGCATGCTGCGCACGATCTACCGGCCGGCCCCCGATCCGTCGGCCGGCGGGGACGCGCCCGCGACGTACGAGGACGCGACGCCGCACGTCGCCGAGGCGGAGCGCCGGGTCGCCGACGCGCGCGGCGGCGACTTCGGCGTGGACCCGGGATGACCGACCGCGCCGTGCCGGTGCTGCCGTCGCGCTCGTTCGACGCGACGGTCGCCTTCTACGCCGCGCTCGGCTTCGAGGAGGCGTACCGCGACGACGAGTGGCTCATCCTGCGCTGGGGCGAGGTGCAGCTGGAGTTCGTGCTCGCGCCCGGCACCGATCCGCTGACGAGCGACGCGCTGTGCGTGCTGCGCGTCGCCGACGTGGATGCGCTCGAGCGCGCCATCCGTCGCGCGGGCGTCGAGGAGGGGAGCGAGGGCTTCCCGCGCCTCCATCCCGTGCGCCGTGCGCCGAGCGGCCTGCGGATCGGGCACCTCATCGACCTCGACGGCTCGCAGCTGAGCCTCGTGGAGGAGGTCGGATAGGAGAGCGGCGGTCTCGGCGCGCGCACCGCTTAGCACGCACCGCTGCACGCGCGCAGGGCCGCGCTCGCAGGTCACGAAACGGCAACGTTCCGCGCACCTCGACGGCGAACGAACGGTCAGCGCCTCCTGCTACGCACGCACGCGATAGTCGGCGAGCGGCGCCGTCGCAAGCCCCTGACCGACTTGCACTCGAGCAATCCTCGCGGCACGGTGGACGAGGTCCTTCGGGGCCGCGATCCGACCAGTCCGCGATCGCTGGTGATGCAGATCCGAGTGCGCGCGAGCGCCGACGCATCAGACCGGCGGACGTACGGTCGGGGGCCCTGGCGCAGATCCGACATCCGCGCCGCGCGCCGCCGTGCAGCTCGGCGCCGACCGGTCCCCACCCGGACGCGATGACGCCGCCGTGCCCGCGCGGCGGCGAGAGGTGCGTGCGTGACCGTCCCAGCCATCGAGGCAACCGGCCTGTACAAGGTCTTCGGCAAGAACCCCAGATCGCTCGTCGAGCGCCTGCGCGCAGGCGCGAGCCGCGACGAGCTGCCGGGCACGGCGGCCGTCATCGACGCGTCGTTCTCCGTCGAGCCGGGCGAGATCTTCGTCATCATGGGGCTCTCCGGCTCGGGCAAGTCGACACTCATCCGCATGCTCAACGGCCTGCACGACGCCTCGGGCGGCACCGTCACCGTGAACGGCGACGCCATCACCGGCGTCTCCGACGCGCGGCTGCGCAGCATCCGCCGCGACCGCATCGCCATGGTCTTCCAGCACTTCGCGCTGCTGCCGCACCGCACCGTCGCCGCGAACGTCGCCTACCCGCTCGAGCTGCGCGGCATCGCGAAGGCCGAACGGCTCGCGAAGGCGCAGGAGGTGCTCGCGCTCGTCGGGCTCGACGGCTGGGGCGAGAAGCTGCCCTCCGAGCTCTCCGGCGGCATGCAGCAGCGCGTCGGCATCGCCCGCGCGCTCGCCGCCGACACCGACATCCTGCTCATGGACGAGGCGTTCAGCGCCCTCGACCCCCTCATCCGCCGCGAGATGCAGGAGCAGCTGCTCGAGCTGCAGGCGACGCTCGAGAAGACCATCGTCTTCATCACGCACGACCTCAACGAGGCGATGTTCCTCGGCGACCGCATCGCCGTCATGCGCGACGGACGCATCGTGCAGATCGGCACGCCCGAGGACATCCTCACCGACCCGGCCAACGACTACGTCGAGCAGTTCGTGCAGGACGTCGACCGCGCCCGCGTGCTCACGGCGTCCAACGTCATGGAGCGCTCGCGCTCGGTCGTCGCCGACACCGCCGGCCCGCGCACGGCGCTGCGCACCATGCGCGACGCCGGGGCATCCGCCGCCTACGTCGTGACGAAGGAGCGCCGCCTGCTCGGCATCGTCACCGACCGCGACGCCATGCGCCTCGTGCAGCAGGGCATGACCGCGCTGACCGAGGTGCTGCGGCCCGTGCCCGTGAGCGTGCGGCACGACGAGGTGCTCATGAACCTGTTCGTGCCCGCCGCCGAGTCGCCGCTGCCCCTCGCCGTCGTCGACGACGACGACCGCCTCGTCGGGGTCATCCCGCGCGTCACGCTGCTCGCAGCGCTCGGCCCGGGCGCGAACGCCACGGGCGAGCTCATGGTGCTGCCGCAGCCCGTCGCCCACGACGTCATCGACGAGGTGCTCGGCGACGAGCCCGACCCCGACGCCGACCACGTGGACACGACCGCGACCCCCGAGGAGGTGCGCTGATGGATGGCTTCCGCATCCCCGTCGGCATGTGGGCCGAGGATGGCGTGCGCTGGATGCGCGACAACCTCGACTGGCTGCTCGGCACGATCTCGACCGTCATGGGCACGCTCGTGCGCTCGCTCACCGACCTGCTCGTGTCGTCGCCGATCGTGGTCGTCGTGCTCGTCGCCGCGCTGCTGGGCTGGCTGCTGCGGTCGTGGCAGTTCGCGATCGGCACCGCCGTCTCGTTCGCGCTCGTCCTCGCGATGGGGCAGTGGGTCAGCGCCATGCAGACGCTCGCGCTCGTCGTGGTGGCGACGCTCATCGCCGTCGCGCTCGCGGTGCCGCTCGGCATCCTCGCCGCGCGCAGCGACCGGTGCAGCGCGGTGCTGAAGCCGATCCTCGACCTCATGCAGGCGATGCCCGGCTTCGTCTACCTCATTCCGGCGATCGTGTTCTTCTCGATCGGCGTCGTGCCCGGCCTGGTCGCGACGATCATCTTCTCGCTGCCGCCCGGCGTGCGGCTCACCGAGCTCGGCATCCGCGGCGTCGACTCGGAGACCGTCGAGGCGGGCTACGCGTTCGGCGCGAAGCCCGGCCAGATCCTGCGCGGGGTGCAGCTGCCGCTCGCGATGCCCACGATCATGACGGGCGTCAACCAGGTCATCATGCTCGCGCTGTCGATGGCCGTGATCGCCGGCATCGCCGGCGCCCCCGGCCTCGGCGCGCAGATCGTGCAGGCCATGTCGACGGTGGACATCGCCACGGGCGTCGAGGCGGGCCTGTGCGTCGTCATCCTCGCCGTCTACCTCGACCGCCTCACCGCCGCGCTCGGCGCGGCCCGCGAGCATCGCTGGTCGCTGCTCGGCATCCTGCAGCGCCGCCGCGTCGCGGCGAAGCGCGCCGAGGTGAGCGACGCGCAGCGCGGCCTCGCGCAGGTCGCCTGAGGCTCCTCGCCCCTTCCGAACCCATCCCGATACGCAACGCACGAACGACATACGAAAGGCACCACGCATGCAGCGCAACCGCATCACCAGCATCGCCGCCATCGGCGCAGCCGCCGCCATCGCCCTCACGGGCTGCGCGACCGGCGACCAGGCCGAGGGCGGCTCCGGCGAGGGCTCGGGCGACAGCTTGGGCACCATCACCCTCGGCTTCCTCCCCTCGTGGACCGACGGCCTCTCGACCGCCTATCTCCTCGAGCACCAGCTCGAGCAGCTCGGCTACACGGTCGAGATGCAGGAGCTCACCGAGGCCGGACCCCTGTACACCGGCCTCGCGCAGGGCGACGTCGACATCTACCCCTCGGCATGGCCCGAGCTGACCCACGCCTCCTACATGGAGGAGTACGGCGACTCGATCGAGGACCTCGGCACCTACTACGAGGGTGCGAGCCTCAACCTCTCGGTGCCCTCGTACGTCGAGGACGTCACGTCGATCGACGACCTCGTCGGCCAGGCGGACCGCTTCGGCGGCCGGATCGTCGGCATCGAGCCCGGCGCGGGCCTCACGGCGCAGACGCAGTCGATGATGCCCGAGGCGGGCCTCGACGACTACGAGCTCGTCACCTCGTCGACCGCGGCGATGCTCGCCGAGCTCGACACCGCCATCGCCGCCGAGCGCGACATCGTCGTGACGTCGTGGGCGCCGTACTGGGCGAATGCGTCGTACGACCTGCGCGCGCTCGAGGACCCGAACGGCCTCATGGGCGGCACCGAGGGCCTGCACTTCCTCGCGACCGCGGGCTTCGCGGAGGAGTTCCCCGAGGCGGCGGAGTACATCGCCGGCATCCAGCTGACCGACGAGCAGTACGCGTCGCTCGAGGACATGGTCGTCAACGAGTACGGCGAGGGTCGCGAGGCCGAGGCCATCGAGGCCTGGCTCGAGGCGAACCCCGACGCGTACGACACGATCGTCGTCGAGTAGTCGGATCCTCGACGGCGGGCGGGGCGGCGGCCTTCGGTCGCCGCCCCGTTGGCGTGTCCCGGGGGGTCGTGCGGGGTCTTCCGTTCTGCAGGCGATTCCGCCTCTGGAGGGGAATGCTCCCTCGTGGGCCGGGATCGCCTGCGAGACGTCGCGGTCCGGGATCGGGCCGTGCACGTTCTGCAGGCGATCAGGGGTGGCGGAGGGGGATCTTCCCTCGGCACATGCGGATCGCCTGCGAAACGCACGGCGACACGAGGGTCGGCGGTGACGGTCGGGCCACGCAGGCATCCGCCCGTCGTGCGTCCGCTGCCTCCGGAGCCGCGATCGCCTGCCGTGCGACACGCGATGACGGTCTCCGGGCATAGCCGCCTCGACGGTCGCCTGTCCAGGCGGTGGGCGGCGCGGCGCATCGCGGGAAGCCTTGCCGCATGCTCTTCCTCGCAGGCGACGACGCCGGACCCTCCGACCCGCTCACCGCCGACCTCACGCCCGTCTTCCAGACGCTCGGCGTGGTCGGCGCCGTCGTGGTGGTCCTCGCGCTCGTCGTGCTCGCCGTCCGATTCGCGCGGCTGCGGCGGCGCGAGACGATCCCGCGCGCGCTCACGGTCGCCGCGGTCGTCGGGGGCGCCATCGGGTTCATCCTGCTGGTGATGGCCATCGGCGCGGGCGTCGTGGTCGCCTGATCGTCGCGGCGCGCGGTCAGCGGGATCGGCGCTGGTCGACGGTCGCCGCGCGCCGATGGCCGGGCGCGCGCCATCCCGTCCGCGTCGGACAGCCGAGGAGCGACGGCCGCGCGGAGGCGGGCGTCTCGACCGCGTCCGGCGCTCAGCCGACGACGCGCGGGTCGTCGAGGGGCGTGCCGGCCTCGTAGGGGCCGAAGAACAGGTCGGCGCCGTCGGCGGTCAGGGTCGTGCCCAAGCCTCGGCGGCCGCCGGCATCCGCCTCCTCGATCGCTGCGACGTCGGCGAAGTGCAGGCGCACGGTCGGCGCATCCGGATCCGAGAACTCGACGCGCCAGCCGTCGCCGACGGGCGTGAGCGAAGGCTCCGACAGCTCGACGTGCATCATGCCGTTGTGGCCCTCGAACGTCACGACGCCGCCGAACCGGAGGGTGTCGCCGTCGAGGCCGCGCGGCGGGAAGGCGAAGCCCTCGGCCGTCTCGACCACGCCGTCGTCGAGCAGCACCTCGCCGTCGGACATGCCGCGCACGTAGGCGATGAGCGACTCCTTGATGCGCCACACGAGGCTCCCGGGCGGCGCGGAGGGGCCGAATGCGGTGGCGTCGTCGGCCGGCGTCGGCACGGGGTCGGGCATCGCCACAGCGTAGCCGGGGCCGGCCGCGAGGATGCCGGCGAGCGCGAGCAGTGAGGGATGTGGACGGTCCGCTCGTCGTCCGCCATGCGAGGCGCTCGACGCCACGGCCGCCCACCGTTCCGTCCCCTAGGTGCGAGCGCAGCGAGCCTCGAGGGGTGGCCGTCCAGACGCCGGGTCAGCCGTCCTATGCTCCGCTCCCTGAGGTGCGAGCGGAGCGAGCCTGGAAGGGTGGCCGTCCAGACCACGGGCCAGCCGTCCAACGCTCCGCTCCCTGAGGTGCGAGCGCAGCGAGCCTCGAATGGAGCACCCGCGCATCGTCCCCCGCAGGGTCGGGCTCGCGGCATCCGATCTCCGCCCCGGGCCTCGACGCGCCCGAGTCGCAGATGCCCTGCGCCTCAGACGGGCGTCGGCCACTCCAGCGAGGTCGCGAAGTCGATGAGCGCCGCGACGCGCGCGGGCGGCTCCGCCTCCGCCGACCAGATGACGTCCACGCCGACCGGATCCACCGCCGGCTCGATCTCCCGCACCGCGAGCGGCAGCCCCTCGTAGCTCGCGGGGTTCGCCGGGCGCTGCACGAGGATGCCGTAGCCGAGCCCGCGCGCGACGAGCGTGCGCACCGCCTCGTAGCCGCGCACGCGCTGGCGGATGCGCGGCGTCAGCCCGCGGGCGGCGAAGAGCGACAGCGTGTGCTCGCTCGACGGCGGCGCGTCGAGCAGGATGAGGTCGCGGTCGACGAGCGTCTCGAGCCGCACGGTCGGCTGCGCCGCGAGCGGATCGTCGGCGGCGAGCACGACGTGCGCCGGCAGGGCGTAGAGGCGTCGCCGACGCGGGTTGCCGGGCACGAGCGTCTCGTAGACCACCGCGACGTCGATCTCGCCCGACTCGATGCGGCCCGCGAGCCCGTCCTGCGTCGTCTCGACGACGCGCAGGTCGACGCCGGGATGCGCGGCGGCGAAGCCGGCGAGCAGCGGCGGGAGGATCGTCGGCACGAGCGTCGGGAAGCACGCGATCGTGATGGGGCCGACGAGGGCGTCGCCCGCGGCGACGCTCCGCTCGAGCTCCAGCGCGGCGGCGAGGATGGGTCGCGCCTGCGCGACCACGTGGGCGCCGGCGCTCGTGAGGGTGAGTCCGTGCGCGCGGCGGCGGATCGCGAGGTGCGCGCCGAGCGCGCGCTCGAGCTCGGCGATCCCATCCGACATCGCCGACGCCGACACGTGCAGCCGCGCGGACGCCGCAGCGATGGTGCCGGCGTCGGCAGCCGCGACGAGGTATGCGAGCTGCCGCAGCGTGAGGTCGGGTACCTGTGCGTCGCGGCTCATCCGATCTCCTTCCTCTCATCGGTCACTCGATGCTGCGTTCGGAGGCAGATCGCAGCACCTGTCGACCACGCAGCGGAATCGAATGACCGATCACCGGGGCGAAGGTGATTCCACGGTTCCATCGCGGAAGCATCTCGCATCTCTCCGTTTTTCACGAGGAAGCGAGACGCGGATGCTGGAGGTGCGCGCAGCGACGACGCCGCGCGCGGAAGCGGAGCGAGACCATGCCGACCCCTCCCGTCGCCGACTGGGTGCGCATCCCCGACCTGCATCGCGACCCGTTCCCCATCTACGAGCGCCTGCGCGACGAGGGTGGCGTGCACTGGGTGCCGGCGGTCGGGCGCTACCTCATCACCTCCTACGAGGCGGTGCACGCGACCGAGCTCGACCAGGAGACGTTCTCGGCGAACGAGGAGGGGTCGCTGCAGATCCGCGCCATGGGGCACTCGATGCTGCGGCGCGACGACCCCGAGCATCGGCTCGAGCGGCAGGCGTGGCAGCCGACGCTGCGGCCCGGCGTCGTGCGGCGCGTCTGGCGCGGGGTCTTCGAGCGCAACGCCGCACGCTACCTCGACGAGCTCGTCGCGAAGGGCCCCGGCGAGGCCGACCTCATCTGGGACTTCGCCGCCCCCTTCGCGGCCGAGAACCTTCGCGAGATGCTCGGCTTCCACAACGTGCACCAGACCGACCTGCAGCGCTGGTCGCAGACCCTCATCGACGCGACGGGCAACTACGCCGACGACCCCGAGGTGTGGGCCAAGGGGAGGCGGTCGTTCGACGAGGTCGACGCCGCGCTCGACGAGATGCTCGCGTGGCACGCGCAGCATCCCGACCACTCCCTCATCTCGCAGCTGCTGCGCATCCCCGACTATCGGATGCCGATCGAGCGCATCCGCGCGAACGTCAAGATGACGATCGGCGGCGGCCTCAACGAGCCGCGCGACGCGCTCGGCGTCGCGGCGTGGGCGCTGTTCGAGCACCCCGAGCAGCGCCGCATCGTCGAGGCCGACGCGACGCTCTGGCCGACGGTGTTCGAGGAGACGATCCGCTGGATCTCGCCCATCGGCCTCTACTCGCGGCAGACGACGCGCGAGGTCGAGCTCGCCGGCGTCACGCTGCCGCAGGGCGCGCGGCTGGGCATCTGCATCCTCTCGGCGAATCGCGACGAGCGCGTGTGGGATCGCCCGGAGGCGTTCGACGTGCGCCGCGAGGTCAAGCCGCACCTCGCGTTCTCGAAGGGCGTGCACGTGTGCCTGGGCAACTGGGCGGCGCGCTCGGCCGTCGCCGACGTCGCGCTGCCGATGCTCTTCGAGCGGCTCCGCGGGCTCGACCTCGTGGCCGAGCGGCCCGCCGAGATCGGCGGCTGGGTCTTCCGCGGCATGCTGACGCTGCCCGTGGCATGGGATGCGGCCACCCTGGCGAGCGCGCCGGTCGCGGTCGACGCGACGCGGCAGGCGGCATCCGCCGACCTCGCGCCGAGCGTCGCCGTCGTCGGATCGGGTCCCGCAGGATGCTTCTCGGCGCAGGCGCTGCGGCGCGCGATGCCGGCGGCGCGCATCGACGTGCTCGACCGCCTGCCCGTGCCGTACGGGCTCGTCCGCCATGGCGTGGCCGCCGACCATCAGGGCACGAAGGCCGTGAGCCGCCAGTTCGACCGGCTCTTCCTGCACGAGGGCGTGCGGTTCGTCGGCGGCGTGCACGTCGACGCGGCGCTGCTCGCGCGGCTGCGCGAGACGTACGACGCCGTCGTGCTCGCGACCGGGCTGCCGGTGGACGCGGCGCTCGCGATCCCCGGGGCCGACCTGCCGGGCGTCGTCGGCGCGGGCGTCGTGACGCGGGTGCTGAACGGGCATCCCGACGAGGAGGCGGTGCCGCGGCTCGGACGCCGCGTGGTCGTCGTCGGCCACGGCAACGTCGCCGTCGACGTCGCGCGGCTCGTCGTGCGCGACGCGGCCGACCTCGACGGCACCGACGTCGACGACGCCGTGCGCGACGCGCTCGCAGGCGAGGTGCGCCAGCTGCACCTCGTGGGCCGCTCGTCGCCGTCGGCGGCGCGCTTCGATCCGGTCATGGTCCGCGAGCTCGCCGCGCTCGCCGGCGTCGCGCACGTCGTGCACGACGCCGACCTCGACGCGGCGGCACCGGGCAAGGATGCGCGACTCGATGCGGTCCGCGCGCTCGCGGCCCGCTCGGCCGACGCGGTCGGCGACGTGCGGGTTCGCGTGCACTGGTGGTTCTCGGCGACGCCGGTCGCCATCGAGGGCGAGGATGCCGTGACCGGCGTCCGCGTGGCGACGCCGGCGGGGGAGCGCGTGCTCGACGCCGATGCGGTCGTCACCGCGATCGGCTTCGCGGCGGGGGCCGACCGCCTCGTCGAGCCGGGCGCGCATCCCGACGGCCGCGTCGAGCCCGGGCTGTACGTCGCGGGCTGGCTGCGGCGCGGACCGCGGGGCACGATCCCCGACCAGCGCGCCGACGCGAAGGGGGCTCGCGGGTCTCGTGCTCGACGACCTCGCGGCCGGCGCGGCGCCGATCGGCCACGCTGGGCTCGCGTTCGACGATGCCGTCGACTTCGACGGCTGGCGGCGCATCGACGCGGTCGAGACGGCCGCCGCGGCGCCCGGGCGACGTCGCGCGAAGCTGCGCTCGGTCGCGGCGATGCGCGCAGCCGCCGCGGATGCGTCGATCGTGCTGCCGGAGGCGTCGGAGAGCGGCGGGTCGGGCGGGGGCGAGCGAGTGCCCGTGACCATCCTGTTCGGCTCGGAGTCCGGCGGGGCCGAGCTCGTCGCCGACGAGCTCGCCCGGCACCTCGCGGATCGCGCCGACGTCGAGGTCGTCGACCTCGCCGACGCCGATCCGCACGGGCTGGACGCAGCCCGTCTGCATCTCGTGGTGTGCGCGACGTACGGCGACGGCGAGGTGCCCACGACGGCGCGGCCGTTCGTGCGGGCGCTCGAGGAGGGCGATGCGTCGCTCGCCGGGCTGCGCTACGCCGTGCTGGGCATGGGCGACCGGTCGTACGCGAGGACGTACTCGCGCGGCTCCGAGATCGTCGACGAGGCGCTCGCCGCCCGCGGCGCGACGCGCATCGGCGAGTACGGGCGGCACGACGCCTCCGGACCGCTCGACGCCGGCGACGTCGCGCGCGAGTGGGCGGACGGCGTGCTCGCGGCGGAGGCGGCGGAAGCGGCGGTGCCTGCAGTCGCTCCCTGAGGTGCGAGCGCAGCGAGCCTCGAAGGATGCCGAACCCGTCGGCGTGTGCCACCCATCAGCTGGTCGAGGAGGCCCCGAGCGCAGCGAGGAGCCGTCACGAGACCGCGTGACGAGCCTTCCCGGCGCGACCACGCTCGGGGCTGGGCGGGAGGCGCGGGTCGCGTGGTCTCGTGACGCGTGCTCGCTCGCGCTCGCGCGCTCCTCGACCAGCAGGATCGGCGCCCGCTCCCCTCGGCAGCCTGGCTCCGTCGCGAGCGCTCCTCGCTCGCGCCGCGCGATCGGTCACGACCGCTCCCTGAGGTGCGAGCGCAGCGAGCCTCGAAGGGTGCCGCCCCTCCCCAGCAGCTGGGGAGCGCCCCCTCGCGACGCGCGATCGGTCACGACCGCTCCCTGAGGTGCGAGCGCAGCGAGCCTCGAAGGGTGCCGCCGCCCCCCAGCAGCTGGTCGAGGAGGCCCCGAGCGCGAGCGAGGAGCCGTCACGAGACCACGTGACGAGCCTTCCCGACGCGACCACGCTCGGGGCTGGGCGGGAGGCGCGGGTCGCGTGGTCTCGTGACGCGTGCTCGCTCGCGCTCGCGCGCTCCTCGACCAGCAGGTGCAGAGCCGCCCGCTGCGCAGCCGCTCAGGGGACACGCAGCGCTCGCCTCGCACGGTGACGGCGGATGGGTGCATGATCGTCTCCGTGCCGAACGACGTCACCACCGACCTCCTCGAGATGCAGAGCGTGCTGCGCGCCTTCGACGACGAGACGATCGGCATCCGCGACGTCGCCGAGCTCGACCGCGTCGACGCCTGCGCCGCCTCCGCCAGCGAGCACCTCGGCGACACCGACCTCGACCGCTCGGTCGCCATGTGCATCCTCGCGGCCTGCCAGGCGGCCGACGAGGCGCGCGAGGCTGCGGAGAGCCACCGTCGCCTGCCCATCCTGCGCCCCATCACGCGCCTGCAGTTCGACGCGCGCATCGACGAGGCGACGGATGCCGTCGCCGTGGCGCTCGCGGACCTTGGCGACGACGAGGCCGCGCGCGGCTAGCCGTGCGCCGCACGGCGCCCGAGCAACGCGGCTCAGCGCCGCACGAGCCTCGCGAGCGCCCATGCCGCGACGGGCGCGTACGCGGCCGTCACGGGCAGCGGCCCGCGGATGACGAGCCGCGTCAGCGTGCCCTCGCGCTGCGTGCCGACCTGCGTCGCGGCGACGACCGAGTGGGCGAGCCGAAGGCGCACCGGGCCGATGCGCACCGTCCACGACCACGTGCGCGCGGCCTCGTCGACGGCGTCGACGCGGAAGCGCGCCGCGATGCCGCCGACGGCGACCACGCGGCCGGTGAGGCCGGGTCGGATGCGCGCATCCGGCTCGCCGCCGTCGACCTCCACGGCGCGCAGATGCCCCGCCCACCACGTCCACCGGTCGGTGCGGGCGTAGCGCTCCCAGGCGAGCGCGGGATCGATCGGCCCGCCGACGGCGAGGTGCATGCGACCGCGCACGCACCTCACGAGGGCTCCGTCGCGACGCGCATCGATCCAGGCTAGCCGGGCGTGCGACGGCCCCCTCGACCGGCCTCGCCGGATCGAGGGGGCCGCGGAGCGATCAGCGGCCCAGGCCGACGCGGTCGACCTTGCGGTGGAAGCGCATGCCGGCGAGCCCGCCCAGCACGGCGCCCAGCAGGCTCACGAGCAGCGCAGCGACGGCCGTCACGATGCCGGCCGTCGTCAGCTCGCCCTCGCCGAACGGCAGCCTCGGGAAGCTGTTGAGGTTCGCGAGGACGTTCCACTGGCTGCCCGCGATCGCGCTGACGATCGCGAGCACGATGGCGACGACGAGCGCCCACAGCCACACGGCGATGCCCTGCTTCGCACCGCTGAAGCGCGCCATGCGCCCGGCGACGTAGCCGCCCGCGAAGTACGCCACGAGCAGGATGACGAGCACCGCGATCGCGCCGACGAGGCCGATCGTGCCGGCGTTCTGCGCGGCCTCGTCGGCCACCTGCTCCGGGTCCACCTGCGAGCCGAGCCCCAGCGCGGCACCGGCGCCGGCGACGAGCGCCGTGAGCAGCACGGCCGTGCCCGTCGCGGTGAGCCATCCGAAGAAGGCGGTGCCGAGCTGCATGCCGCCGAACTCCTGCTTCTCTCGCGCGACGACCTCCTCGCGCACGGGAACCGCCTCGCGCGCGGCGGCGGCGACGCGCGCGTCGTGGTCGGCGTCGGCGGTCGTGCGCCGGTCGATCGGGCCGCGGTGGTCGTCGACCACCTCGTCGCGGTGGACGTCGCGGTCGCGTGCGTCGGCGACCGGCACGGTGCGCGGTTCGTCGATGCGCGGGTCGTCCACGCGCGGCTCGTCGATGCGCCGATCGTCCGCGCGCGGCTCGTCGATGCGCCGATCGTCGACACGCGGGTCGACGACGCCCCCGGGGGCGACGCGTCGATCGCGGTCGTCGAGCGGTGCTGCCTCGTACCGCGGGTCGATCGGGTCGCGATCGTCGCGGGGCGGATCCTGTCGTGCGTCCATGGTGCGCATCTCCCGTCCTTCGATGGTGCGCCCCAGCGAACGCGCCCGCGGACCCCGCGCGCAACGGGTAGCCGCAGGGTTGCTCCACGTGCCGCGGGCGGCGATGCAGGCGCCACGGCGGTCGAGTCCGACGGGCGCCCGGCGCTCGCGAGGGGTCGGGGAGGGTCGCACCGCGAGCGGACCTGCGACGCAGGTCGGGCCCGACGCCACCGCGCGAGCGCCGCGCCAGCCGGTGCGACCATGGGGCATGCCCTCGCTCCTGCGCTCCTGGCGTCCGCTGCTGCGCACGCGCGGCTCCGTCACGCGCCTGCGGTGGCTCAGCCGCCGCTCCCTCACCCAGCGGTGGTATCCGCAGGGCATCGACGTGGGCACGTGGCAGGGACGCCGTTGCCTGGCGGTGAGCTGGTTCCGACAGGATCGCGCCCGGCGGCACCTCGCCTCGCGGATCGCGTTCGTCGACCTGGAGCGGGGCACCAGCATCGACGTCGCGCTCGCGATCCCGGCCGACGACGGCGCCCTCGAGCCCGCGCCGGTGCACGCCGGCGGTCTCGCATGGATGGGGGACCGGCTGCTCGTCGCGGCGACGGGCAAGGGCCTCTGGGAGTTCGACCTCGGCGACGTGCGCACGGTGCGCGGCGCGGCCGCCCGCCGGCTCACGGGATCGCGCCTGCCGGCCCTCGGCGCCCGCGTCCGCGCCGTCGTGCGCACCCGCGTGCACGAGGTGCCGCTGCGCTGCTCGTTCGTCGGCCGCGCCTACGACGCCGATGGCGCGGCGCTACCGAGCGTGCTCGTCGGCGAGTACCGCACCGACGAGACGGGGCGCATGGCCGAGATCGCCGTCCCCGCAGCGGGGGAGGCGCTGCCGGCGCCCTACGTCCCCACGACCCCGGGCATCGTCAGCATGCAGGGCGCCGTGCGGTGGGGCGGCACGGTGCTCGTGTCGCAGTCGCGCGGCATGCGCCCCGGGCGCCTCTGGCGGGGTCCGCGGGATCGTCTCGAGCCGAGCGGCATCGCGCTGCCGGTCGGATGCGAGGACCTCGCCATCGATGCGGAGTCGGGGACGCTGTGGACCGTGGCCGAGCATCCGTGGCGGCGCGAGGTCCGCGGCATCGCGCTCGCCGATCTGCAGGTCCCCCACGGCCGCCCGTAGCACCTCCGAGCGCTGCGCGCATGGGGCATGCCACCGCCGTCGCGCTCTGCGACCATCGCTCGATGGCGACCGATCACCGCGTACGCGAGGCGCACGCCACCGAGGCAGCAGCTCGCGGCAGCGACGACGCCGACGTGCGGGTGACGGTCGTCGTCCCCGTCTGGCGTCCTGGTGAGGCGATCGATCCGCTCATCGCCTCCCTCGACGCCCAGACGCTCAGCGCGGACCGCTTCGAGCTGCTGCTGTGCGACGACGGCTCGGGCACGGAGACCGAGGAGCGGCTGCGCGCCATCGCCGACGCGCGCCCGAACGTGCGCGTGCTCGCGCTGCCGCACTCCGGCTGGCCCGGCACGCCCCGCAACCGCGGCGTCGAGGAGGCCCGCGGGCGGTACGTGCAGTTCGTCGATCAGGACGACCACCTCTTCCCCGAGGCGCTCGAGCGCCTCGTCGACTACGCCGACGAGCACGGCGCCGACGTCGTCGTCGGCAAGGAGGTGGGCGTCGGCCGCGACATCCCCGGCCGCATCTTCCGGCGCGACGTGCCCGACGCTCGGCTGGGCCGGGATCCGCTGCTGCAGATGCTCACGCCGCACAAGATGTTCCGCACCGCGTTCCTGCGCGAGCACGGCATCCGGTTCCCCGACGGCAAGGTGCGCCTCGAGGATCACCTCTTCGTCATGCAGGCCTACTTCGCCGCGCGCCGCATCTCGATCCTCGCGAGCACGCCCTGCTACGCGTGGCTGCGACAGCCGGGCAGCGCGAGCTCGTCGCGCATCGACCCGGAGTCGTACTTCCCGCACCTCGAGACCGTGCTCGACGTCGTCGAGGCGAACACGGAGCCGGGCGAGCTGCGCGACGGACTGCTGCGGCACTGGTTGCGCGGCAAGATCCTGCAGCGGCTCTCGGGGCGGCAGATGACGCGCTACCCGGACGAGTACCGCGAGCGGCTGCTCGACGTCGTGACGCCGCTCGTCGAGCGGCGCTTCGGCCCGGGCGTCGACGCCGGGCTCGCCTACCCGCACCGGCTCCGCGTCGCGCTGCTGCGCGAGGGGCGTCGCGACGATCTCCTGACCCTCGCGCGGTTCGAGCAGTCGATCGGCGCGGCCGCGACGATCGAGCGGGCGACGTGGTCGCGCGGCGGCGGCCTCGCGCTGCGGCTGCGGCTGCGGCTCGACGGCGAGGAGACGTGGACCGGCCCGGCATGGCTCGACGCGCTGCACGCCCGCGTCACCTCCGAGCCGGTCGACGACCGCCTCGAGATCCTCGCGAGGCACGACGACGACCCGGCGACCGACGTGCGGATCGCATCCGGCCGGATCGACGGCGCCGGCGTCGCCCAGGTCGCGATCGATCCGTTGCGCGCCTTCGCCGCCGACGACGAGGCGCGCCGCGTGGCGCTCGTGGTGCGCGCGCAGCGCGCCGGCTGGCCGCTCGAGGCGACGCTCGGCGCGTCCGCCGCGCTCCTCGCCGCCGTGCCCGCCTCGCCGCTGCTCGCCGGCCGCGCCGTGCGGCTCGAGCAGGACGACGCCGGCCACGTCGCGCTGCGCCGCCGGTGGCCCGAGGGGCGCATGCGCGACGCCGCGGGCCGCGCCGCCCGCCGCGTGCGCCGCCGCCTGCGCCGCCGCGCGTAGCCCGATGCGGCAGCGCGAGCATCCCGCGCCTGCCAGGATGGATCCTCGGATCGAGGAGGACCATGACCGCGCCGAGCGCACCCGCCACGCTGCCGCCGCTCGGCGAGGGCTCGCACCGCCGACGTCTCGGCCTCGTCTCGATCGTCGCGTGCCTCGGCGGGCTGCTCTTCGGCTACGACACCGGCGTCATCAACGGGGCGCTGCTGCCGATGACGCAGGAGCTGGGCCTCACGCCCTTCACGCAGGGCGTCGCCACCTCGTCGCTCGTCTTCGCCGCCGCCATCGGCGCGCTCGTCGGCGGCCGGGTCTCGGATGCGCGGGGCCGCCGCGCCACGATCGTCGCGCTCGCGGTGCTCTTCTTCGTCGGCGCGCTCGTCGTCGTCGCCGCGCCGAGCCTGCCCGTGCTCGTGCTCGGCCGCGTGCTGCTGGGCCTCGCCGTCGGCGGGGCGTCGACGGTCGTGCCCGTCTACCTCTCCGAGCTCGCGCCGTACGAGATCCGCGGCTCGCTCTCCGGTCGCAACGAGCTCGCGATCGTCTCCGGCCAGCTCGCCGCGTTCGTCGTCAACGCGATCCTCGGCGCGCAGCTGGGGCACGTCGAGGGCGTGTGGCGCATCATGTTCGCCGTCTGCGCGCTGCCCGCCGCCGCCCTCTTCGTCGGGATGCTGCGCATGCCGGAGTCGCCGCGCTGGCTCGTCGACCACGGCCGGCGCGACGAGGCGCTCGCGGTGCTGGGGCGCATCCGCACGCCCGAGCGCGCCGCCGCCGAGCTCGCCGAGATCGAGGCGCTCGTGCGCCTGCGCCGCGCCGACCGCGTCACGATCGGCGACGTGCTGCGCGACCGCCGCCTGCTCGCGGTGCTGCTCACGGGCATCGGCCTCGGCATCGGCCAGCAGGTGACCGGCATCAACGCGATCATGTACTACGGCCAGACGGTGCTCGTGGAGTCGGGCTTCGAGCGGCAGGCGGCGCTCGTCGCGAACGTCGCGCCCGGCGTCATCGCGGTCGTCGGCGGCCTCGTCGCGCTGTGGATGATGGATCGCGTCGACCGGCGCACGACGTTCGTGCTCGGCTTCGCGCTCACGACCTTCTGCCAGCTGCTCATCGGCGTCGCCTCGCTCGTGCTCGAGCCGGGCGACCCCGCGCGGCCCATCGTGATCCTCGCGCTCGTCGTGGCATTCGTCGGCGCGATGCAGACGTTCCTCAACGTCGCGTTCTGGGTCACCCTCTCCGAGATCTTCCCCATGCGGATGCGCGGGCTCGGCGTTGGCGCGGGCGCCTTCGCGAACTGGATCGCCAACGCGACGCTCGCGCTCGCCTTCCCGACGCTCGTCGCATCCGTCGGCATCTCGGGCACGTTCTTCGGCTTCGCGGCCCTCGGCGCCTGCGCGCTGCTGTTCGTGCTGTGGCGCCTGCCCGAGTCGCGCGGTCGCACGCTCGAGGCGATCGAGGCCGACGTCGTGGGCGCGCGGCGCTGACGGCCTCATCCGCTCGGACGACGCGGCCGGTCGCGCCGCGCGGCTAGCGTCGTGTCTCGATGCGTCGCCCGTCCCCCCTCGTCCTCGCCGCCGGCGGCGTCGTCCTCATCGTCGTCGCGGGCATCGCGACCGGCGCGCTGCTGCTCGAGCAAATCGTCCACCCGCCGAGCCCCACGACCACCGTCGTCGCCGAGGACGGCACCGAGGTCGTGCTCGACTGGGCGGACTACCCGGCCGATCCTTGGGTCGACCCCGAGGAGGTGCTCGCGGCGCCGCGCGCCGAGGACGTCGAGGAGGTGGGCGACGCCGAGCTCGCCGCGCTCGCCGCAGCGATCGGCGCGGTCGCGCCCGGACTGACCTGGACGCTCGAGCCGACCGGCAACGCCGAGGACGTCATCCCGACGGGCGGTGGCAACGGCTACGGCGGGCCGACGCTGCACCAGGTCTACAACTCGCCGACGAGCCTGGGCGACGCGCTCGCCGCCGACGCCGACTGGCGCGCGATCGCCGACGCGCTCGACGCCGAGCTCGCGGCTCTCGGCTACGGACCGATCGCCTGGGACCACGAGCGCGAGCCCTACGACCACGAGACCGAGGCCGACCGCGACGCGCAGATCGTCGCGCAGTTCGGATCCCTCGACCCGGGCGCCATGTGGATGTGGGCGGGGACGGCCGAGCGCGGGTCGATGTGGGTGTGGGTGTCGATCTGGGACACGCGCCGCGGCTCGACGCCGGAGGGCGCCTGGAGCGAGACCGACGCGGGCGTGAGCCTCTTCGTCGGCGGCACCGTCGTGTCCGAGGACGACGCGCAGGCGTACGCCGACGGCACCGCGCCGTTCGACGGGCTCATGCGGCCCGAGCCGACCCGCTCCGACTGACCTCGCCGAGCGCCCCGTCATGCCCGAGTGCGATCCGTCAAGGGCCCCGGTTCTTCGGCGGCGCGGTGCATGCTGGGCATCCCGGGTCGGCGGCGTCGCCGACCCGTCCGAGGACAGGAGCACGACGTGGTCAGCACTCGTCGCATCGCGGGCGTCGCCGCCGTCGCCGCACTCACGACCGCCGTCGCCGGCTGCGCCGGCTTCACGGGAGGCGGGGGAGGTGGCGGTGACGCATCCGACGACACGCTCACGTTCACGACCTGGGCGAGCGAGTCGGAGCAGGCCGCCTTCGAGGACCTCGTCGCGCAGTTCGAGGAGGAGTCCGGTGCCACCGTCGAGCTGAACGTCGTGCCCTACGAGCAGATGTTCACGAACATCGACGCGCAGCTCGGCTCGGGCGACGCCCCCGACGTCTTCCGCGTCGACTACGGCAACCTCGGCGTCTACTCGAGCCAGGAGCAGCTGCTCGACCTCTCGTCGTACTTCTCCCAGGACGAGGTCGACGCGTTCACGCCCGCGATGTGGGAGGCCGTCTCGTACGATGGCGCGCCCTACGGCGTGCCGCACCAGACCGACGTGTCGGCGCTGCTGGTGAACCTCGACATGCTCGAGGCCGCCGGCATCGACACGTCGACGCTGCCGACGACGCAGGACGACGCGTGGACGTGGGACGAGTTCGCCGAGGTCGCGACGCAGCTGCGGTCGTCGCTGCCCGCCGAGCAGTACCCGTTCGTCGTGAACTGGCAGCAGGGCGGCGTGCTGCGCTGGCTCTCGTGGCTGTTCCAGGCGGGCGGCACGCTCATGGACGAGGACGGCGCGCCGCAGATCGACTCGGCCGAGGGGGCCGCGGCGCTGGACTTCACGCGCTCGTTCTACGACCAGCAGTGGGTGCCGCCGGCATCCACGCCCACCGGCACCGTCTACGCCGACTCGCTCTTCTCCGAGCAGACGACCGCGATGGCCTTCGTCGGCTCCTTCCTCGTGCCCGACCTCGACTACTTCAACGAGTTCGAGTGGACGGCGCTGCCGATGCCGCGCGACGAGCGGGGCGCGACCGACCTCGGCGGCAACGCGCTCGTCGCGACCGCCGACGCCGCGAACCCGGACCTCGCGGCCGAGTTCCTGCGCTTCATGGCGTCGGAGGATGCGATGTCGTCGTTCTGCGGCGCCACCAACGAGCTGCCGACGCTCACGGCCCTCGAGGGCGACGCGGTCGAGTTCGCCATCCGCCCCGACCTCATGCCCGTCTTCGTCGACCAGGCCACGACGATCGAGCCCGACGACGTGCGGCAGCTCACGTCGCCCGCGATCGCCGAGATCGGCGTCGCGATGAGCACGGAGCTCGAGGCGGCGTTCGTGCAGGGGCAGTCGACCGAGGACACGCTCGCCAACCTGTCCGCCGCGATCTCGGACGCGACGGGCCAGTGACGAGCGCCGCCGTGCGCGCCGGCCGGAGGGGCGCACCACCCACCCGGCCGCGCGCCGGCGCGCGTCGGGCCAGGCGGCGGGAGGGGATGGTCGGCTGGGCCTTCCTCGCTCCGAACCTCGTGCTCATGATCGGCTTCCTGTTCGTGCCGATCGTGCTGGCGGTGCAGCTGTCGTTCCAGGAGACCCGCGGCTTCGGCGACCCCCAGTGGGTGGGGCTCGCGAACTACCGGACGATGGTCGAGGATCCGGACTTCTGGCGCAGCCTCGCCAACACCATCCTCTTCACCGCCGTCACGGTGCCGATCGAGCTCGCCGCCGGTCTCGGCCTCGCCGTGCTCATGAACTCCGCGCTGCCGGCCCGCGGGCTGCTGCGCACCCTGCTCGTGCTGCCGATGGTCGTCTCGGGCGTCGCGTCGGCGATGATCGCCGTCATCCTCTTCTACGAGTCGAACGGGCTCGTGAACAAGGTGCTCGAGACGCTCGGCCTCGACCGCGTCGGCTGGCAGTCCGAGGGCGCGCCCGCCATGGTCTCCGTCATCCTCGTCGCCATCTGGCTGCGGCTCGGCTTCAACATGGTCATCTACCTGGCGGGCCTGCAGTCGATCGAGCCGGAGCTCTACGAGGCCGCGCGCATCGACGGCGCCTCGCGCTGGCAGCAGCTGCGCTCCATCACCGTGCCGCTCCTCGGGCCCTCCACCTTCTTCCTGCTCATCATGAACGTCATCGCGTCGTTCCAGGTGTTCGACGTCATCTTCGTCATGACGGGCGGCGGTCCGTCGGGCGCGACGAGCGTGCTCGTCACCTACGCGTACCGCAACGGATTCCAGATCCGCGAGCAGGGCTACGGCGCAGCGCTCGGCATCGTCATCTTGCTCATCACCCTCGTGTTCACGTTCGTGCAGTGGCGCACGAGCCGCACCCGCGACCTGGCGGGCTAGGAGGCATCGTGACCGCTCCCGCGCACCAGCTGCCCGCGCAGGCGGCGACCGTCGCCGCGCCGCAGCAGCCCCGGCGGCGTCGACGGCGCGACGAGTCGCGCCGCGGCATCGTGTGGCGCACGATCGTCGCCGTCGTCGTCACGATCGTCGTCGTCTTCCCGCTCTACTGGATGCTCGTCGTCGCGTTCTCCCCGCGCGGCGAGATCTTCGAGCCGGGGCTGCGCCTGTGGCCGTCCACCTTCACCCTCGAGAACTTCGAGAAGATCCTCGACCGCTATCCCGTGCTCGGCTGGTTCGGCAACTCGCTCGTCATCGGCGTCTTCGTCATGGTGCTCACGACGGCGCTCAACCTGCTCGCCGGCTACGCCTTCGCCCGCCTCCGCTTCCGCGGGCGCACCGCGATCTTCCTGCTGGCGCTGTCGACGATGATGATCCCGGTCCAGGCGATCATGGTCGCCCAGTTCCGCCTCGTCGTCGACCTCGGCGTCTACGGCACCTACTGGGGCGTCATTCTGCCGGGCGCCGCGGCGGCGTTCGGCATCTTCCTCGCGCGGCAGTTCTTCCTCTCCATCCCCGACGAGCTCGTCGAGGCCGCGCGGCTCGACGGCGCCGGGCACCTGCGCATCTTCCTGCAGATCGTGCTGCCGCTGTCGCGCCCGCTCATCGCCGTGCTGCTGCTGCTCACGTTCCTCGGCTCGTGGAACGACTTCGCGTGGCCGCTCATCGCGCTCAAGGAGAACGAGCTGTTCACGCTGCCCGTCGGCCTGCTCTACCTCAAGGGCCAGACGACGCCCGACTACAACGCGATCATGGCGATGGCGCTCATCTCGGTGCTGCCGATGGTGCTGCTGTTCCTCTTCTTCCAGCGCTACTTCGTGCAGGGCTTCGCGCGCAGCGGCATCCGCTGACGCGGGGCGAGCGCTCGGGCGCTGCTCCTAGGCTCGTGCTCGAGCGAGGGGGATGCATGGCGACGAGACGCGAGGAGCGCGACGAGCGACGGTTCGTGCAGATCGCCGAGCGGCCGAGCCTCGGCGTCGAGCTGCCCTCGGGCACGCCGTGGGTCGGCGTCGACCGGCAGGTGGGCCACGGCTCCGCCGACGCCCTCTTCGCGCTCACCGACGCGCAGTACTCGGGTGCGCTCGTCGACTCCTGGACGGCGCTCGACGGGTTCGAGGCCGAATGCTGGCGCGGCGAGCATCCGGACCTCGAGCGCTTCGGGCCGGGTGGCGCGCACTGGCGGCCCGAGGGCTGGTTGCCGCGGCGAGCGCGGATGCTGCCGCAGGCGTTCGAGGGCGAGCTGTGGCGGATCGTCGACGCCGTCGATGCCGGCGACCCGGACGGCGAGCGCATGGCGATCGCGGGCGACCTCGCGCGGGGGGCGCTGCACGTGGAGGGTCGCGGCGATCGGCCGCGGGCGATCGTGGTGCCGCTCGTCGGCGACGTCGCGTACCCGCGGCCGTCGGCGCTCGTCGGCGGCGGGCTCGGCCCCGGTGCGGCGCGCGACGACGTCGAGCGCATCCTCGGTGCGCCGACCCCTGGGGAGCGCGATGCCCACGCGGTCGAGGGCGTGCTCGTTCGCGCTCGGTACGACGACGCGGGCGGGCTCGTCGCGCTCGCGGTCGAACGCCGACCGACGCCCGAGCCGCCGGCCGGCGCGATCGGCGTGCTCCTCGCGGCGGTCGGCGAGCCCGAGGAGGGCGACGCGTATCGCGCGGTCGCACGGCTCGACGGCGCGACGAGCCGGCGCTGGGTGCCGTCATCCGGACACGCCAGGCGCCTGATCGCCTTCGACGCCGGCATCGAGGTGCACGTCGAGGACCTCCGGGTGCTCGGCGTCCGCGCCGACCTCGTCGCCCGGGCCGAGATCGCAGAGGGGCCGGGACGGGCGGCGGATCCCGTGCTCGCGGCGCTCGGCGCGACCGACGGCCTCGCGACGCGCGCCGACGTGCACCGGATGCTCGGGGCACCGCTCGACGCGCGCGGCCGCGTCGAGCTGCGCCGCTTCGGACGCTGCGACCTGCTGTTCGAGCTCGACGGGGACGGCGACGATGCGATCGCGACGTCGATGACGGCGGTGCAGGTCGGCGTCTCGATCTCGCCGACCATGCACCGATGGCGCTCGGGCGACCTCACGCGGTTCCTCGACGCGCTCGGCCGACCCGCATCCGAGCCGCTCGTCGCGGCGCTGCAACAGCGCGACGGCGTGCGGGTGCGGCTGGAGGCGGGCGTCGTCGACGCCGTCGAGATCCAGGCGCCCGGCCCGCTCGCCGCGTCCTTCCTCGACGGCATGCCCGAGGCGCCCGAGCGCGGCGACATCCCGCTCGGCTGGCCACCGTACGCGCTCGAGCGCGAGGACGCCTGGCGCTTCGACCAGGGGTGGGTCCACGTGCACGCACCCGACGGCCGCACCATCGGGCGCATCGTCGTGCAGCGCTCGCAGCCGCCGGGGCTCGGCAGGGAGGGCGACGGCACGCGGTGGTGGGCCGAGCGGTTCCGGCCCGGCGGTCGACGCTAGCCGCGCGACCCGTCCACGCCGAGCCTGTCGAGCGCCCGCTCGGCGAGCGTCACGAGCCCGTGCGGGCCGAGCATGCCGTCGAGGGCGGCGGCGCGATCGACGCCGACCGGTGCCGTGTCCGCGAGCGCGTGCCGCACGACGGCGGCGACGTCCTCGATCGCGCGCACGCAGCCGAAGCGCGCGATCCGCTCCTCGTCGATCGGCGCGTCGAGGCCGTAGCCGGCGCGGAACCGCTCGCGATGCGACTCGTCGAGCGGCATCGAGAACAGCACGCCGAGCTCGACGAGCATGAGGTCGACCTCGCGCGGTGCGACCGCAGCCTCGTCGAAGTCGATGAGCCACGGTCGGCCCTCGAGGTCGACCACGACGTTGCCGAGGTGCGGATCGCCGTGGAGCGTGACGCGACCGGCGGGCTGTCGCGTGCGCTTGAGCGCGCGCTCCGCCCGTGCGAGCCTGCGCAGTCGCGGCAGCGCATCCGGCCATCGTTGCCGCAGGGGCGCGAGACGCGTGTCGTCGCCCGCGGCGGTCAGCTGCGCGTCGACCTCGTCGAGCAGCGCCTGCGGTGAGCGGTCGACGCGGCGGATGCCGCGACGGCGGGCGCGCACCGTGCGCGGCGGCTCGAGGTCGTGCACGCGCCGCAGCGTGCGACCGAGCATCGCGAAGTCGACGACGTCGACCGGCACCGTGACCGCGTCGGCGCCCGCCACCCACGCCGAGACGACGAGCGCGACGCCGTCGAGGTCGTGCCACAGCCGGCCATCGCGCGTGCGACGCGGCGGCACGACGCCCTCGGCGCCCTCGTCTGCGAGCCGCGCGGCGACCTCGAGCCCGAAGCGCACGTCGCGCACCGTCGCCTTGACGCTCCAGTAGCCGCCGTCCGCGTCGTCCGCGACCCACACGATCGCATCGCCGTCCCAGCCGCCCGCGACGGGCCGGAGGTCGCCGACGCGCAATCCGTACGCATCGTCGAGCGCCGCGAGCACGCGCTCGCGCGGCAGGTCGCCCGGCCTCACGGGACGCGCCCCGCCCGCGTCCCGCTGCGACATGCTCGCGAGCCTAGCCGCGGCCGGCGCCCTCGCTCGCACGTCGCGTCGCCAGCGCACCCGGAGCCTCGGCGCAGGCACCGTCCAGCCGGCATCCGTAGGTTGGCCGCATCCCCGCACCTACGGAAGGACCACCGTGTTCGGTCTCGACCTCGGCCTCGTCGTGCTCATCGCGCTCGCGGTCATCGTCCTCCTGCTGCTCGTCTTCGGCGCCGTGCGGCGCTACCGCATCGCGGAGCCCGACGAGGCGATCATCGTCACCGGCCGCAAGGGCCGCACGTACGTCGACGCGCAGGGCAACGAGGTCACCGACCTCTCCGGCCAGAAGGTCGTCACCGGCGGCGGCATCTTCGTCATGCCGTTCGTGCAGAAGCACTTCCGCATGTCGCTGCGCTCGCGGCGGCTCCTGTTCAACACGACGGCGCAGACGCGCAACGGCATCACGATCCACGCGCAGGCCGTCGCCGTCATCAAGGTCGGCGGCTCGGAGGAGATGATCCGCCACGCGGCTCAGCGCTTCCTCTCGCAGCAGGAGGAGATCGAGTCGTCGACGCAGGAGGTGCTCTCGGGCTCGCTGCGCGGCATCATCGGCTCGCTCACGGTGCTCGAGATCATCCACGACCGCAAGGCGCTCGCCGACGCGGTGCTGCAGGCGGCCGAGGATGCGCTGTCGAAGCAGGGCCTCGTCGTCGACACCCTGCAGATCCAGGAGATCAACGACACGCAGAACTACATCGCGAACCTCGGCGTGCCCGAGTCGGCCGCCGTGCAGCGCGCGGCGGCGATCGCGAACACCGAGGCGCAGAAGGCCGCCGAGCAGGCGTCGATCGAGGCGAAGAAGCAGATCCTCGAGGCGAACCGCGTGCTGCAGCTGCAGGAGGCGGCCGTGCAGGCCGAGACCGACAAGGCGCTCGCGCAGGCGAACGCCGCGAAGCCCCTCGAGGACGCGGTGCAGCGGCAGGCGATCGTCGCGCAGGAGGAGATCACGGCGCAGCGCGAGGCCGAGCTCAAGGAGCAGACGCTGAACGCGGAGGTGCGCAAGGTCGCCGACGCCGAGGCGTACCGCATCCGCATCACCGCCGAGGCGAACGCCGTCGCGCGGTCGACGGAGGCCAACGCCGAGCGAGCCGCGCGCGAGGCCCGCGCCGAGGCGCAGAAGGCGGAGGGCGTCGCGGAGGCGAGCGTGACGGAGGCGCGAGGCAACGCGCAGCGCACGTCGCGCATCGCCGCTGCCGAGGCCGCGAAGGCGGAGGGCGAGGCGGAGGCCGTCGCCGTCGCCGCGAAAGGTCGGGCCGAGGCCGAGGCGATCTCGGCCCGCGGTCGCGCCGAGGGTGACGCGATCGCCGCCCGTGCCGCGGCGCTCGCGGAGAACAGCCAGTTCGTGCTCGCGCAGGAGCTGCTCGAGCGCCTGCCGGAGGTCGCGGAGGCGTTCGCGAAGGCGTACGCGTCGTCGAGCATCACGGTCGTCTCGGCCGACGGCACGAACAAGCTCACCTCCGACATGGTCGGCAACATCGCCTCGATGACGACGATGATGAAGGACGCGACGGGCATCGACCTGCAGCAGGTCATCAACGCGACGGCGCAGGGCAATGCGGCCGGCAACGCGGTCGCGAACGCGCAGGACCGCTCGGGCTCGCGCGCGACGAGCGCGACGCGCGCCGCGGCGGCGACGACGGGCGGCGAGCAGCCCGACGCGGAGTGACCGCCCGACCTCCTCGTTCCGAGGTACGCATCTCGTCGTCAGGTACTGCGGTTGCGGTACCTGCCGGCGAGATGCGTAGCTCGCAACGGGTGGATGCGGGGGAGGGGGCTGCCGAGCGCGAGCGGCTCGGGGTCAGGCGCCCCAGTCGGCGGGCTTCGTGTCCTTGCCGTCGAGCCACAGCGTGTCCGACTCGTCGCGATGCGTGCCCGTCGTGCCGACGTGCTTCGATCCGATGCCTGGGCCCTTCGTGATGACGTGCACCATGGCCATGCCGTGGCCGCGGCCGAGCCCGTAGGACTCCTGCAGCCACGCGAGGATCGGGCCGGCCTTCGTGTCCGGGCCGAAGCCGAGCTCCGTCGCCTCGGCGACGAGCGCGCGCGGCGTCTTGCCGGTCTTCGTCTCGACGGCGTCGAGGTAGGCCTGGAACGACATGGGATCCCCTTCGACCGATGCGGCTGCTGACGGCATCCTGCCACCGGGCGTCGCGGATCGGCACCCCTCGAGGCTCGCTGCGCTCGCGCCGTCATGACTGCTCCTTGAGGTGCGAGCGGAGCGAGCCTCGAAGGGGGCTGCGTGGCGCGACTCGGCGCCCCTCGAGGCTCGCTGCGCTCGCACCTCGGGGAGCGGTTGGGTTCGCTGCGCTCGCACCTCGGGGAGCGGTTGGGTTCGCTGCGCTCGCACCTCCGGGAGTGGGTGGGCTCGCTGCGCTCGCGACGCCATGCCCGCCCCTTGAGGTGCGAGCGGAGCGAGCCTCGAAAGGGGCTGCGTGACGCGGCTCGGCGCCCCTCGAGGCTCGCTGCGCTCGCACCTCGGGGAGCGGGTGGGTTCGCTGCGCTCGCACCTCGGGGAGCGGGTGGGCTCGCTGCGCTCGCACCGTCATGCCCGCCCCTTGAGGTGCGAGCGGAGCGAGCCTCGAAAGGGGCTGCGTGACGCGGCTCGGCGCCCCTCGAGGCTCGCTGCGCGCGCACCTCGGGGAGCGGGTGGGCTCGCTGCGCTCGCGCCTGAGGGAGCGCGCAGGCGCGCTGCGCCTCCGCCCGGAGGACCCGCTACGGCAGCGGCGCCAGCCAGGACACCTGCCCCTCGCGGCGGTTCTCCTCGTCGAAGAGGTGCCCGACGCGCTTGTAGTAGTGCAGCAGGATCGCCCGGTCGAGCACGCGCAGCTCGAGGCTGCGCGCGAGCTCCGCCTCCATCGGCGCCGCGTCCTCGAGCTCGCGCAGCCACACGATGACGTAGAGGTTCGACGCGCCGCCGGCGAGCGCCGCGCACATGCGCGTCATCGGCAATCCCGCGATCTGCAGCGCCGTCGCCTCGAGCCGCGCCGCCGGCACGACGAGCCAGAGCGCGAGCGCGTGCGGCCACATCCGCTGCTCGAGCGACACGTCGATGCGCTGCTGGATCCAGCCGTGCGCCACGAGCCTGCGCACGACCCGCCGCGCGTGCGCCTCCGAGGTGCCGAGCCGCTCGGCGAGCTCGCGCGCCGACGCGCGGCCGTCGCGCTCGAGCACCTCGAGCGCTGCGAGCCACTGCTCGCGGCTCGCCGCCTCGCCGTCGGCACGGCTCTCGTGCACCGTCGGCAGGAGCCCGTCGTGCGGCGGCCCCACGGCGCGCCACCGCGAGCCGTCGGAGAACATCCGCGTCACGATCGTCGAGCGCACCGCCGTGACGGCCTCGTGCGTGCCGAGCCACGACTGGATGAGCTGGCGGAACTGCGCCATGTCGTCGGCCAGGATCGTGAGCACGAGGTCGCGCTCGCCCGTCATGCCCGTGACCGAGATGATCTTCGGATGCGCGCGCAGCGCGGCCGCGACGGCGTCGACGGTGCCCGGTCGGCAACGCACCTCGGCGAGCCCGAACAGCAGCCCCGCGGCGAAGCCGGCATACGTCGTCGCCCACGCCGCACCCGACTCGGCGATCGCCTCCCAGCGGCGCCTGGCCGTCGGCGCGCTCACGCCGATCGCCCGCCCGATCGCCGCCCAGGACGCACGCGGCGCGTCCTGCAGGGCGGTCACGAGCGCGAGGTCCGAATCCGGCAGGTCGTGCGGATGCGCCGGGGCGTTCGATCGCGAAGCATGCACGAACCCAGCATCCCAGGTGCGAATCGAACATGACACACGGTTCGTGACATGGGAACGGCAGGATCGCCACCAACTTCCGTCCCGACACGCACACAGCACGGAGCACGCACATGTCCACCGACACCACCACGACGCTCACGCTCGCCGACGCGAAGGGCGTCGGCGGCCGCATCCTGCGCGGCATCGAGCGCGTCGGCAACAGGCTGCCGCACCCCTTCTACCTCTTCCTCATCATCGCGGGCCTCGTCGCCGTCGCCTCGGCGATCGCTGCGCTGCTGGGAGCCGAGACGACCGACCCCGCCACGGGCGAGCCCGTCGCGATCCGCAGCATCCTCTCGGGCGAGGGCGCCGTCTACGCGCTGACGTCGGCGATCGAGAACTTCGTCACCTTCCCGCCGCTCGGGCTCATCGTCACCGTCATGCTCGGCATCGGCGTCGCCGAGCGGCTCGGCCTCCTCAAGGCCGCGATGCGCGGCGCCGTGCTCGCAGCCCCGGGCTGGGCCGTGACGTTCGTCGTCGTGCTCGTGAGCCTCATGGGCAACCTCGCCTCCGACTCGGCGATGGTCATCCTGCCGCCGCTCGCCGCCGCCGCGTTCCTCGCCGCAGGGCGCCATCCCCTCGCGGGCTTCGCCGCGTCCTACGCTGCGGTCGTCGCCGGCTTCAGCGCGAACATCGTGCCCGCGGGCACCGACGTGCTGCTGTCGGGCATCACGACCTCGGCGGCGCAGATCGTCGACCCCGAGGCATCCGTCTCGCCCGTGGCCAACTACTTCTTCATGGCGACGTCGACGATCCTGCTCGCGATCGTCATCACGATCGTCTGCCAGCGCTACGTCGAGCCGCGCCTCACGCCCTACGAGGGCGGGCTCGCCGACGAGGACGCGTCGAAGCCGCTCGAGCCCGTCGAGCGCCGCGGCCTGCGCGTCGCCGCCATCGCGGTCGTCGTCTACCTCGCGCTCGTCGCGACCGTCGTGCTGCTGCCCGGCTCGCCGCTGCAGGGCGAGGGCGGCCAGATCCTGCGCTCGCCGTTCATGACGGCGCTGCCGATCTTCATCCTCTTCCTCTTCCTCATCGCCGGCGTCGCCTACGGCCTCGGCGCGAGGACGCTCAGGAGGGCGACCGACGTGCCCGAGCACATGGCGGCCGCGGTGAAGGACCTCGTGCCGTTCATCGTCGTGATCTTCACGGCGGCGCAGGCGATCGCCTGGTTCAACTGGTCGCAGCTCGGCCTCCTCATCGCGACCTCCGGCGCCCACGCCATGGAGGCGACGGGCCTCGGCGGCATCGGCGGCCTGCTGCTCTTCAGCCTCTTCTGCACCCTGCCGGCCCTGCTGCTCGCGTCGGGCTCGGCGCTGTGGACGCTGCTCGCGCCGATCTTCGTGCCGATGTTCATGCTCGCCGGCATCGACCCCGCCTACGTGCAGGCGGCGTTCCGCATCACCGACTCCGCGACGAACCCGCTCGTGCCGATGAACCCGATGCTGCCGGTCGTGCTCGGCCTGCTGCAGCGCTGGGAGCCGAAGGCGGGACTCGGCACCCTCTTCAGCCTCGTCATCCCGTTCACGCTCGTCATCTGGGGCGTGTGGCTGCTGCAGTTCCTCGTATGGGGCTTGCTCGGCCTGCCCGTCGGTCCTGGCCACGGCCTCGAGCTGCCGTGACGCCCCGCACCCCCACCATCGTCCCCGCCGACCCCGAGGAGGTCCATCCCGTGTCCATCACTACCGCGCCCGAGGCCGTGCGTCCCGCCACCGAGGCGAGCGTCGCCGCGATGCCCGCGACGATCGCCGAGCTGCGCGCGCTGCTCGAGCCGCGGCTCGCGACGCTCGTCGACGTCGCCGCCGACCTGCACGCGCATCCCGAGATCCGCTTCACCGAGGTGCACGCTGCTGCGCGCCTCACCGCGGAGCTCGAGCTGGCGGGCTTCGCCGTCGACCGCGGCTTCGCGGGCCTCGACACCGCGTTCGTCGGCCGCTGGTCGACGCCCGGCGCCGGCGACGACGCCCCGACGATCGCGATCTTCTGCGAGTACGACGCGCTCGAGGAGATCGGGCACGCGTGCGGCCACAACGTCATCGCCGCCGCCGGCCTCGGCGCCGGCATCCTCGTGAAGGACGCGCTCGAGGCCTCGCCCGTGCCCGCGCACCTCGTCGTGATCGGCAGCCCGGGCGAGGAGGGCGCGGCGGGCAAGGTGCCGATGATCGACGGCGGCGTGCTCGAGGGCGTCGACCTCGCGATCATGGTGCACCCGTCGGGCTCGGACGCCGTGCGTGGCTCGTCGCTCTCGCGCGTCGCGCTCGACGTCGACTTCCACGGCAAGGCCGCGCATGCGGCCGGCGCGCCCGAGCTCGGCCGCAACGCGCTCGACGGCGCGACGCTCTCGCTCACCGCCATCGGCCTCCTGCGGCAGCAGATGACCGACGACGTGCGCATCCACGCCATCATCACGAACGGCGGCCAGGCGCCGAACATCATCCCCGAGCGCGCCTCCCTGCGGATCTTCGTGCGGGCGGGGGATCGCGACCACCTGCTCTCGGACGTCGTGCCGCGCGTGCGGGCGTGCTTCGACGGGGCGGCGCTCGCGACCGGCACGACGGTCGAGATCGCCGAGAACACGCCGCCGTACTTCTCGCTGCGCTCGAACGCCACGCTCGTCGACGTCGCCGAGTCGGCGTACGCGGTGCTCGGGCGCGAGCTCGAGCCGAACCCGACGCTCGCGGGCTCGACCGACATGGGCAACGTCAGCCACGTCGTGCCGTCGATCCACCCCATGATCTGCCTCGCCCCGGGCGTCGCGGCGCACACCCGCGAGTTCGCGGCGGCGGCGGGCGACACGGCGCTGGCGACGCCGGCGATCGCCGACGGTGCGCTCGTGCTCGCGGCGACGGCGCTCGCGGCCTTCCGCGATCCGGCGGTGGTGGCGGACGCGCAGGAGACGTTCGAGGGCTGAGGCTCGGCAGTACCGGCCATCGTCGGTCGAGACTGGCCACGAACGGTCTTGATCGGCCACGAACGGTCGAACGCTGGCCACGTGTGGTGAGCAGTGGCCACGAAGGGCGACCCTTCGTGGCCACTGCTCCGCCGTTCGTGGCCAGTCCGCACCCTCCGCGGCCAGTCCGGACCGTTCGTGGCCAGTCCGCACCCTTCGTGGCCAGTCCGCACCCTTCGTGGCCAGTCGGCCGCTGCGCAGCGACGGGGCAGCGGTCAGCGGTCCGCGGGGCCTCGCACGGTGGCCAGGAAGGGTCGGACGGTGGCCGCCTGTGGTGAGGATCGGCCACGAAGGGCGACCCTTCGTGGCCATCGTCCTGCCCTTCGTGGCCAGTCCGGACCCTTCGTGGCCAGTGCGGACCCTTCGTGGCCAGCGCGGACCCTTCGTGGCCAGCGCGGACCCTTCGTGGCCAGTGCGGACCCTTCGTGGCCAGTGCGGACCCTCCGTGGCCAGTGCGGACCCTTCGTGGCCAGTCCGGACCCTTCGTGGCCAGTCCGTCGCCTCGCGGCGGCGAGGTCGCCGGTCAGCGGTCGGCGATCGCCCGCACCGCGGCCACGACCGCATCCGGCACCTCGATCGCATCCTCGGCGAGGCGGCGACGGCGCTCGGCGACCGACCGCGCGAAGGGAGCGCGCACGGGATGCGCCGAGTCGAGCGGCGCCGTCGTCTGCAGCGACGCCTGCAGCTCGGCGACGCTCGCGCGCAGCGCGTCGCGACCGCCGAGCAGCTCGGGATCGATCGCGAGCACCAGCATGCCGAAGTCGCGCAGCTCGCCCGGCGCGACCGGCGCGCCCGCGAGCGCCCCGAGCAGCTGCACGGACATGGCGAGCCCGCTGCCACGATGCCCGCCCCACGAGGCGAACGCGCCCGCGAGCGCCTCGACGGGCGACGTCGTCGGGCGGCCGGAGGCGTCGAACGCGACGCCGTCCGGCAGCGGCAGGCCGAGCCGCTGCGCGAGCACGACCTCGGCGTGGATGATCGCCGATGTGCCGATGTCCCACACGAACGGATCGCCGTGGGAGGGGAAGGCGAAGCAGATCGGGTTCGTGCCGACGCGCGCCTGCGTGCCGCCGTGGGGCGCGACCCACGGCGTCGCGCTCGAGGCGAGCATCGTCACGAGCCCCTCCGCGACGATGCGCTCGGCGTAGACGCTCAGCATGCCGGTGTACCAGGTGCCGTGCGCTCCGACGAGCCCGATGCCCGCCGAGCGCGCGTGGTCGATCGCCGCGGTCGTGGCCTCGTCGGCGACGAGGTAGCCGATGCGATCGCGCCCGTCGATGCGCGACGACGTCGGCGACGTCCGGACGATCGAGGAGGGCTCGGGGGCCGGTCCTGCCGCGCCGAGCCGGTCGGCGATGCTCACGATGCGCGCGAGCCCGCTCATCCCCAGCCCGCGCAGCTCGCAGTCCATGAGGTGCGCCGCGATGGTCGCGGCGTCGGCGCTCGGGTAGCCGAGGCCGACGAGCGCGCGCACCGCGAGCGTGCGCGCGCCCGACGCCGTCAGCGTCGTCACGGCAGCGGCACGCCGGCGCGCTCGGCCTCCTCGACGAGGATCGGCACGGCGGTTGTCGCGGCGTGGATGCCGATGACGCTCGCGATCTCCATGACCTCGAGGATCTCGCCGACGGTCGCGCCGTAGCCGATCGCGTTCTCGATGTGCAGCTTGAGGCCGGGCTTGTAGAGGTGCGTCGCGGCCGTGTCGAACGCGATGTAGACGAACTCCTTGACCTTCGGCTCGAGCGTGCCCGTGCGCCACGGGACCGACGAGAAGGCGGTGTACGCCTCGAACAGCTCGGGGTCGAGCTCGAGGATCTCGTCCCAGAACGCGTGCCAGTAGCCGCGCGTCGCGGTGAAGTCGTCCTTCATCGCCTGCTGCCGCTCGTCGAGCGGGGCGGGACCGGTGCGCAGGCCCTGCTCCTCGAGCACCTCGACGAGGATCGGCACGCCGATGTTCATGGCGTGGATGCCGAGGGTCGAGGCGCACTCGATGACCTCCATGATCTCCTGCACCGTCGCGCCATGGCGGAAGGCGGCCTGGATGTGCTGGCGCACGCCGGGCAGGTACATGTGCGTCGCGTTCGCGTCGACGGCGATGTAGATGAGCTCCTTCGTCTTCGCGTCGAGGTGGGTCTTGCGCCACGGCACCATGGACAGCTCGCGGTAGGCGTCGAGGAACTCGGGATCGATCCTCGCGATCGACTCCCACAGGGGGCTCCAGGCGCCCTCGCCGCGCTGCTCGACGAACGCGTCCTTCGACTGCTGCTGACGGGGGGTGAGGGTCATGTGCTGCTCCTTCGCGAGCGGATGCGGATGCGGATGCGGATGCGGATGCGGATGGATGCCGCCGCCGCCCACGAGTGCGGACGGGGCGTGCGGGGTCGGGGCGAGGTGGCCGAGTCGCGCGCGGCGCGAGCGCTCGGTCAGGCCTGGTCGCGCAGGGCGCGCAGCGCGAGCCGCGACGCCATGTGGATGTGCTCGGCCATGAGGCGCGCGGCACGGTCGGGGTTGCGGGCCTCGATGGCCTCGACGATCTCGCGCATCTCGTGCACGACGTGCGGGAGGCGGTCGGCCGTCGAGAGCGACGTGACCCGCAGCAGGCGCACGCGCGCCTGGATGGAGCCGAGCAGCTGCGTGAGCGACGCCGAGCGGGCGCCGGCGAGCAGCACGTCGTAGAACGCGTCCTTCGCCTTCAGGAAGTCGACGATCGTCGGCGGCTCGTCGAGCCGCTCCGCCATGCGGTCGACGGTCGCGACGAGCTGCGCGACCTCGACGTCGTTCGCGCGGTCGATGAAGCGGCGCACGACGAGCGACTCGAGCGACGCGCGCACCTCGTAGAGGTCCTCGGCGTCCTCGAGCGAGGGCGACGTCACGTGCGCGCCCTTCTGCGGCACGATCGTGACGAGCCCCTCGGAGGCGAGCACGCTGATCGCCTCGCGCACGGTGGCGCGGGAGACCTCCATCGACTCGATGATCTCGCGCTCGACGAGGCGGTCGCCCGGCCGCAGCTGGAAGTCGAGGATCGCGTCGCGGATGGCGGTCACGACCTGTTCCTTGACGGGTGCCGCGACGCGCCCCACCGGGGCTGCCGCCCAGCGCTGCGCTGCCGTCTCGGTCACACCAGGGATGCTACTCATCGCGCACCTCCGCCAGCGCCTCGCGACGGCTCGCGACCCACTCCGCCACGCGCGTGTGGTCGGCGTCGGCCGGCAGGGCATCGGCGGCCTCCGCCCACAGCTCGACGGCATCCGCGCCGAGGCGGGACGGCAGACCGACCTGCTCGGCCAGCCCCGTCGCGATGCGCATGTCCTTCAGCATGAGGCGCAGCCCGAAGCCCGAGTCGTACGTGCCGGGCAGCACGAAGCTTGGCCACTTGCCCTCGGTGGAGCCCGATCGGCCGCTCGAGCCGTTGAAGACCGCCAGCATGACCTCGGGGTCGAGGCCGAAGCGCATGCCGGCGTGCATGGCCTCGCTCGTGGCCCACAGGTGCGTCGCGGAGAGCAGGTTGTTGAGGGCCTTGAGCGCGTGGCCGGCGCCGACGGGGCCGCAGTCGACGACGCGGCCGAGCGGTGCGAGCAGCGCGTGCGCGCGCTCGCGATCCGCATCCCGTGCGCCGAGCATGATCGTGAGCGTGCCCCGCTCGGCCCCGCGGACGCCGCCGGAGACGGGGGCATCCGCGAACGCGATGCCGCGGTCCGCGAGCCGCTCGGCGAGCGCCTGCGTGCGCGTCGGCTCGGACGACGACATGTCGACCACGAGGGTCTGCGCGCCGATCGCATCCGCCGCGAGCAGCTCGTCGAAGACCGACTCGACGACGGCCGAGCTCGGCAGCATGAGGATGATGGCGGTCGCTCCGGCAGCGGCCTCGGCGGCGGTCGCGGCGGGCTCGCCGCCGACGTCGCGCAGCCGCTCGCGCGCCGCCTCGGCGAGGTCGAAGCCGCGAACGCGGCTGCCGGCGCCGACGAGGCGCCGCGACATGGGCGTGCCCATGTTGCCGAGGCCGACGAGCGCGACGTGGCTCACGGCTGCGCCGCCCGAGCGTCGTAGGCGTCGACGGCCTCGTCGCCGAGCTCCTCGCGCAGCACGCGCTCGGCGATGCGGAACGCCTCGAGCGCGGCGGGGGCGCCCGCGTACATGCCCGCCTGCAGCAGCACCTCCTGGATCTGCCGCATCGAGATGCCGTTGCGCACGGCGCCGCGCACGTGCACCGCGAGCTCGTGGCTGCGATTCAGCGCGACGAGGATGCCGAGGTTCACGAGGCTCCGCTCGGCGCGGTCGAGGCCGTCGCGCGACCAGATGCCGCCCCAGCAGAACTCCGTGACGTAGTCCTGGACGGGGCGCGAGAAGGGGCTGACCTTCGCCATCGACCGCTCGACGTGCTCGGCGCCGAGCACCTCCTTGCGGATGGCGAGGCCCTCCTCGTAGGTCTCCAGGTGGCTTCCCTCAGCGAACATCGGCCCGGTCCTCTCCATCGATCGGCTGCTGCGCGTACTCGTCGTCGCCCACGGGCTCCGCCCACACGGTCTGCCCGAGGGAGATCGCGGTGTGGACCATGAACGAGTCGGGGGCGGCGCCGTGCCAGTGCCGCTCGCCCGGCGGGCACCACACGGTGTCGCCGACGCGCAGCACGTGCACCTCGCCGTTCGCGCACACGAGCCCGCGACCAGCGAGCACCTGCAGGATCTGCCCGTGCTCGTGGTGGTGCCAGTAGGTGCGGGCGCCGGGCGTGAAGTCGACGGTGTTGATCGTCACGCCGTCGGTCTGCGCCATCGTCACGTACGGGTGGACGTCGCCGGTGAACTGCGAGCCGGGCTTGCCGGCGGTGCCGTCGTAGTCGCGCGGATGCGTGATCCTCATGCCTGGGCCTCCTCGGTGGATGCGTGCAGGCGGACGCCGCCTGCGATGTCGCCGATCGCATCGACGACGGTGTTCGAGATGCGGTCGGCGTAGCCGAGCTGCCGCGCGAGCCCGAAGGATGCGACGGGGCCGGCGCCGTTGAGGCTCGGCACGCCGAGCGATCCGAGCAGCTCGAGGTAGAGCGTGACGTCCTTGAGCATGAGCGTGTTCGTGAGCCCGCCCTCGAGGTAGTCGCCCTGGATGATGCGCGGGAAGCGGTTGATCGTCGCGAAGTTGACGCCCGACGAGGCGTTGAGCACGTCGAGCACCGTCGCGAGGTCGAGATCCGCCTTCCTCGCCGCGACCATCACCTCGGCGGTCGCGGACAGCGCGATGGCGTTGAGGAAGTTGTTGAGCAGCTTCACGGTGTGCCCGGCGCCGGAGGCGCCGCAGTGGAAGACCTGCTTCGAGAAGCGCCCGAGCACGGGCCGCACGCGCTCGAGCGCGTCGGCGTCGCCGCCGACCATGAGCGTGAGCGCGCCGACCTCGGCGGCGGCGGCCCCGCCGGAGATGCCGGCGTCGAGGTAGACGGCGCCGCGCTCGGCGAGGTCCGCGGCGATGCGCCGGGTGGACTCGGGTGCCGCGGTCGACAGGTCGACGATCACCTGCCCCACGCGCACGGATGCGAGGAAGGCGGGGTCGCCGTACACGACCGCCTCGACGACCGTCGAGTCCGGCAGCGACAGCAGCACGACGTCGCTGCCGGCCACGACGTCGGCGGCGCTCGCGGCGGGCGCCGCGCCAGCCTCGCCGATCGCGGCCTCGCGCGGGTCGAAGCCGAGCAGCGCATCCCCGGCGCCCGTGATGCAGCGGGCCATGCGCCCGCCCATGTTGCCGAGGCCGACGAAGCCGATGCGCATCGTCTCGTCGCTCATCGTGCGGCCTCCGGGTCGAAGCCGGGCCACTCGGCGAGCAGGGGCGCGTCGACGGGCGCCGTGTCCCACGCGCCCGCGCCGCCGGCGGGGCGCACGGTGTTGACGATGGATGCGCCGCCGTCGGCCGCGACGATCTCGCCCGTCGTGTACGAGCTGTCGTCGGAGAGCAGGAAGGCGACGACGCCGGCGATCTCCTCCGCGGCGCCCGCGCGACGCAGCGGCGTCGTCGAGGCGCGCCGCACCATGTCGTTCCCGCCGCCCGTCTGCGTCGCCGCGGCGGCGAACAGCTGCGTCGGCACGATGCCGGGCGCGACGCCGTTGACGCGGATGCCGAGCGGGCCGCCGTAGACGGCGGCGCCGTGCACGAGCCCGACGACGGCGTGCTTCGAGGTCTGGTACGGCAGCAGGTCGGCCGAGCCGCGATGGCCGGCGATCGAGGCGGTCACCGCGATGGCGCCGCCGGCGAAGGAGCCGTCGGCCACCTGGTCGCGGTAGTGCCGGAAGGCGGCGCGCAGGCCGAGGAACTGCCCCGTGACGTTGACGCGCATGACCTGCTCGAAGTCGTCGACCTCGAGGTCGGGGATCGAGGCGAACGAGCCGAAGATCCCGGCGTTGAGGTGGAAGCGGTCGATGCGGCCGAACGCGTCGATGCCCGCCGCCATCGATGCGTCGACCGATGCCTCGTCGGCGATGTCCGCGACGACGCCGATCGCCTCGCCGGGCAGCGCCTTCGCCGCCTCGACGATGCGCTCGTCGCGGTCGACGGCGACGACGCGGGCGCCCTCGGCGGCGAGCCGCTGGGCGGATGCGGCGCCGAGGCCGCCTGCCGCGCCCGTCACGAGGGCGACGAGCCCTGCGAACCTCTGCGATGCGGTCATGGTGTGCGCGCTCCTGTCTGCGTGGCGTCTGTCATGGATGGTCGGCTCAGCCGATGCGGGCCGTGAGGCCGGGCAGCGGGCCGTCGGCGATGCGGCCGAACCGGTCGAGCGTGGAGGGGTCGTGGCCCGAGACGAGGTGCTGCACGCGCCCGTCGGCGACCATGGCGTGCAGCAGGTCGAACCCCGCGTACATCGCCGGGAGGTCGGCGACGAATGCGAACGGCACGTCGTCGTCGTGCTCCTCGTAGTAGTGGATGGCGTCGGAGGCGAGCGCGACGACGCCGTCGGCGGTGTCGACGAGCACGATCGACTGGCCGGGCGTGTGCCCGCCGACGCGCAGCATCCGCACGCCGGGAGCGATCTCGAGCTCGTCGTCGAATGTGCGCAGGCGGCCCTCGGCCTCGACGCGGCGCAGCGTCTCGAGCTCCGCATCCTCGATCGAGTGATGGAACTGCGCGCGCTGCTCCATGCCGCTCGACCAGAAGTCGCGCTCGGCGGCCGAGATCGTCACGCGCGCCGACGCGAACGCGTCGACGTTGCCGATGTGGTCGTAGTGCGCATGCGTGACGAGCACCTCGGGCGCCGTCGCGGCGTCGACGCCGAGGGCGGCGAGCGCCTCGATCGGCTGGGCGAGGAAGGTGCGGGAGCGGTTCGCGCCGCCCGCGGCGGAGAACCCGGTGTCGACGACGATCGGACCGCTCGGCGTCTCGACGAGCCAGAGGAAGTAGTCCATGCCGATGGGCTCGTCGGGTCGGCCGTAGATGCCCCAGTTGAGGTACACCTCCGACTTGCGACCCTGACGCGTGCCGTACTGCACGATCGTCACGCGGTTCGCACCGCTCGTCGACACCGGGTTCGTCATGCGTGCTCCTACCGCTGCTCGGTCGTCGTGGCCGCGGGCGCGGCCGGGGTCGTGCCGGGCACGTGTTCCTCGAGGTGCGCGAGGTCGAGCCCGAGCGCCTCGCCCCGCTCCGCCTGGTGGTCGGCGGTGATGTCGCGGCCGGCCGTCTCGGGCAGCCAGCGCCAGATGAACGGCAGCGCGATGAGCGCGAGGACCACGAGGTACCAGGCGGGCGAGACCGGGTCGCCGGTGACGCCCGCGAGCCACACGCCGACGTACGAGGCGGGGCCGGCGATGAACGCGAGGGCGAAGTTGAAGCCGATGGCGCTCGCGCTCGAGCGGTTCGAGGCCGGGAAGAGCTCGACGAGCATCACGACCGTCGTGACCGAGACGAGCGCCTGCGTCATCGTCAGCAGGATCATCGCCAGCACGACGGGCGCGAACCCGCCGCCCGTGCTCGACATGATCATGAAGACCGGGATCGGCAGCAGCACGTAGCCGATGGTGCCGATGATGTTGAGGCGACGTCGACCGAAGCGGTCGGAGAGGGCGCCCGCGACCGGGCACAGGATCATGTAGACCGTGAGGCCGACGGCGCTCATCGCGAGGGCGACGGGCCGCTCGACGCCGACGACCGTCATGAGGTAGTTCACGATGAACGTCGCGAGGTAGTAGAAGCCGGTGCCCTGCACGGCCGCGATCGCGACGGTGAGCAGGATGGGGCGCCAGTTCTCCTTGAACGCGCGCAGCACGGGCGCCTGCTCCTTCTCGTCCTTCGCCTCGACCGTCTTGTAGACGGGCGTCTCGCCGAGTCGCATGCGGATGTAGAGGCCGATGAGCGCGAGCGGCGCCGCCATGAGGAACGGCACGCGCCAGCCCCACGCGAGCAGGTCCTCGGTGCTGAGGATCGTGTTGAGCAGCAGCGCGAAGAGGCTGCCGGCGATGATCGCGAGGGCGGCGGTCGCCGAGATGACCGAGCCGAACTTGCCGCGGTGCGCGGTCGGCGTCGACTCGATGAGGTACGCGGCCGAGCCGGTCCACTCGCCGCCGGCGGAGAGGCCCTGGATGCAGCGGCACACGACGAGCAGGATCGGGGCGAGGATGCCGACGGTCGCGTAGATCGGCAGCAGGCCGATGATCGTCGTGGCGATGCCCATCGCGAGGATCGAGACGGCGAGCGCCGTGCGGCGGCCGAACTTGTCGCCGATCGGGCCGAGGATGAAGCCGCCGAGCGGTCGCATGAAGAAGCCGACCGCGAAGACCGCGAGCGACGACAGGATCGCGACGAACTCCGACGTGTCCGCCGGGAAGAACAGCTGGCCGATGATCACGGCGAAGAAGCCGTAGACCGCGAAGTCGAACCACTCCATGAAGTTGCCGACCGCGACCGCGACCGCCACCTTCGCCTTGGACGGCGCACCGGCCGTCGACGTGCTCGTGCTCACGAGTACCTCCTTGTACTGCGACGCCCTCCACGAGCGTGCGGGGCAACCATGCCTGATTGTCTGACAAAGCACAAGTCGGGCACCAGGTCGCGTCCCCTCGAGGCTCAGCATACGGGGCATTCGCGGGCTCGGCCTTGTTCGCAAGGCGTCTCATATGTACGATTGCCCGACAATCGGACATTCGCGTCGCATCGTGCCTCGCCGTCCGACGGACACCCGCAACGACGCGAGAGGCCGCCATGAGCGCGACGACCGATCCCAGCACGCTGCCCGACGATCCCGCCCGCCCAGGTCTCTCGCCACGCGGCGTCATGGTCGCGAGCGTCGTCGGCAACACCCTCGAGTTCTACGACTTCCTCGTCTACGGCACGATCGCCGCGCTCGTCTTCCCCGTGCTGTTCTTCCCGCAGGGCGGGGATCCGGCGATCGGCGTCCTGCTGTCGCTGTCGACGTTCGCGGTCGGCTTCTTCGCCCGGCCCGTCGGCGCGGCGGTCTTCGGGCACCTCGGCGACCGCATCGGGCGCCGACGCGCGCTCATGGCGACGCTGATCATCATGGGCGTCGCGACGATCCTCATCGGCTGCCTCCCGGTCTTCGGCCAGGTCGGCATCGTCGCGCCCATCCTGCTCGTCCTCCTGCGCCTCGTGCAGGGCTTCGCCGTCGGCGGCGAGTGGGGCGGCGCCGTGCTCATGATCTCCGAGTCGGGGCACCCGAGGAACGCCGGCCGCGGCACGAGCTTCGTGCAGCTCGGCTCTCCCTTCGGCCTGCTGCTCGCGAACGGCGCCGTGCTGCTCACCGTCACCGCCACGACCGACGAGCAGTTCCTCGACTGGGGCTGGCGCCTGCCGTTCGTGGCCTCCGCGCTGCTGCTCGTGGTCGGCATCTACATTCGGCTGCGGCTCGAGGAGACGCCGGTCTTCAAGCAGCTCGAGGAGGCGGGCGCGGTCGCCAAGGTCCCTGTCGCCGACGTCTTCCGCCACCAATGGCGCGCGCTGCTGCTCGGCATGGGCGCGACCGCCGTCGTGTTCTCGGGCTACTACGTCTTCACGATCATCTCCGTGACCTACCTCGGGAGGATCGGCGCGGACACGTCGATCGTGCTCACGGGGCTCGTGGTCGGCAGCGCGCTGTCGATCCCCGTCATCCTCTGCACGGGACGGCTCTCCGATCGCATCGGCCGTCGCCCGCTCTACTGGGTCGGCGCCGCCGCGACGGCCGTGTGGGGCTTCGTCTTCTTCCCGCTGCTCGACACGGGCTCCGCGCCCCTCATCGTGCTCGCCGTCTCCGTCGGCATCCTCACGTGGGCGATCATGTACGGCGTGCAGGGCGCGTTCCTGCCCGAGCTCTTCCCGCAGCAGCTGCGCTACACGGGCTCGTCGCTCGCCTTCCAGCTCACGAGCGCCCTCGGCGGCCTCGTCCCGGTCGTGTGCATCGCGCTGCTCACCGCGTTCGGCACCACGGCGGCGATCGGCGCCTTCGTGGCGCTCACCGCCGTGGTGTCGGCCGTCGCGGCGCTCCTCGCACCCGAGACGGCGCCGGGTGCGCTCGAGGCGAGGGGAGCGGCCGCCGAGCGCTGACGCGGTCGCGTGTCGTCAGCCGGCGCGCTCGGCGGTCGGGGCGACGCCGACGAGGGATGCCGCCTCGTCGAGCATGCGGTCGGCGCGATCCTCGGCGCCCTGCTGCACCGCCGACAGCGCGTGCGCCAGCAGATGGGCTGCGGTGAGCGCCCGCGAGTGGGGGCCGTCGAGCCAGCGGTCGGATGCGACGTCGGCGAGCACGTGCAGCGCGACGGCAGCCTCCGAGCGTCCGGCCGCCTCGGTGAGCAGCGCGCTCGTGCGCGCGTGGCCGATGAACGCCGCGGAGTCCTCGTCGCGGTCGCCGACGCCCGCGGTGTCGACGTCGATGAGCCCCGTGACGGCGTCGCCCGTGAAGAACAGCTGCCCCAGGTGCAGGTCGCCGTGGACGACGACCGGCAGCGTGACGTCGCGGCGGCGCCGGTGCACGCCCGCGCGCACAGCCATCGCGACGCCCGCGCGCGCCGGCGAGGCAGCAGCGAGCCTGGCGGCGTACCAGTCGATCCGGGACGCGAGGGCGGGTCGGGCGGCGCCCGAGACCTCGGCGCGCTCGAGCCCGACGCGCACGACGTCGACCGCCTGCAGCAGCACGTCGGGGGCGAGCTCCGTCGCCGCCTTCGGTCCCGCGACGCCCTCGGCGCCCTCGATGAGCAGACAGCCCTGCGCGGCCCTGCCGGCGACGCGGGGCACGGGCACGCCCGCCTTCGCGAGGGCGGTGTGCAGCTGCGCGATGCGCTCGGTCGCGTCGGGCGTGACGATCTTCAGGAAGCGCTCGCCGTCGTCGCCGCGCAGCCGCAGGACGGCGCGCTTGCCGGGTCGGTACGCGACGATCTCCGACTCCACCGTGCCCTCGACGCCCAGCAGCTCGAGCAGCCGCGCGGCCGACTCGCCGGTCGCCGCGACGGGCAGGGTCGGCAGCCGCGGGTCGGCGGGGTGCATCCACACGCGTGCGCGCACGGCGTCTCCCGAGCGCACGACGAACCCGGTCTCCTCGGGCACGGACTCGCCGGAGGTGTCGACGAACCAGGTCTGGGACGCGCCGTCGTCATCGACCTCGAACCCGGCGATCACGCCACGGCCGTACGGGTCGCGCGAGATGAGCCGCCCGCGGCGGCCGATGGCCTCCTCGAGCAGCGCCTGCTCGGCCGACGACGACTCCATGCCCACGATCCTCCCAGCCCGCGCTGGGCGGGTGCTGGTGTTGCATGCGCGGCGTCGGTGTGCCACGTCGCCCACGACGTCGGTGGCCGTCGCTAGCGTCGGGGCATGGTCGACGTCGCCCTCATCCTCCCGCCCGATCAGCCGCCCGAGTCCTTCTGCCGCGTCGCGGTCGCCGCCGACGCCGCAGGGCTCGACGAGCTCTGGGTGTGGGAGGACTGCTTCGCGCAGTCCGGCGTGGCCGCCGCTGCCGCGATCCTCGCCTGGACGCCGCGGATCCGCGTGGGCATCGGCCTCATGCCCGCGCCGCTGCGGGCCGTCGCGCTCGAGGCGATGGAGGTCGCGACGCTCGCCCGCCTGTTCCCCGGCCGGCTGCTGCCGGGATTCGGGCACGGCGTGCAGTCGTGGATGGCGCAGGCCGGCGTGCGCGCCCGCTCGCCGATGACGCTGCTGCGCGAGCATCTCGAGGCGCTGCGGCCGCTGCTCGCGGGCGAGTCCGTGACGACGATCGGCGACGAGGTCGTGCTCGACGACGTGTGGCTGCGCTGGCCGCCGCGCGAGCCGCTGCCGCTCCTCGTCGGCGCGACGGGTGCCCGCTCGCTCGCGCTCGCCGGCGAGCTCGGCGACGGGGTCATCCTCACCGACGGCCACGACGTCGACGTCGTCGCCGAGCGGATGCGGCACGTGCGAGCGGCCCGCGATGCGGCGGGGCGCCCGGGCGCCCCGGCCGCCGTCGTGTTCCTCGGCGACCGCTGGGGCTCGGACGCCCGCTCGCTCGCGGAGCGGATCCGGTCGCTGGCCGCCGTCGGGGCGACGAGCGTCGCGGTGTTCCACGCCGACGAGCCCGGCGGCGCGCCGATCGGCGATGACCGCATCCTCGAGTCCGTCGCGATCGTCGCCGAGGCCCGGACGCTGCTGCGCGGCTGATCCGCAGGCCCCCGCGCCGCGCGCTCAGCCGACGGGCGCGATGCCGCCCGGCAGCGGCGTCGCGTGCTGCGGCACGCGCTCGGCCCCGCGCGGCGGCGGGGGCGGGGTGCCCTCGCCGAACGGCGAGCCGCCCGTCGACAGCGAGGCGCGGTCGTGCGGCTCGAGCCAGCCCTCGAGCGCCGGCCCCTTCGGCACGATGCCCGACGGGTTCACGTCCTCGTGCACGACGTAGTAGTGCTCCTTGATCTGGGCGAAGTCGATGGTGTCGCCGAACCCCGGCGTCTGGAAGAGGTCGCGCGCGTAGCCCCACAGCGCCGGCAGCTCCACCAGCTTCTGCCGATTCGCCTTGAAGTGCCCGTGGTACACGGGGTCGAAGCGCGCGAGGGTCGTGAAGAGGCGCACGTCGGCCTCGGTGATCGTGTCGCCCATGAGGAATCGGCGGGTCGACAGGCGCTCCTCAAGCCAGTCGAGCGCCGTCCAGAGTCGGTCGTAGGCGTCGTCGTACGCGGCCTGGCTGCCCGCGAAGCCGCACCGGTACACGCCGTTGTTGACCTCGGTGTAGACGCGTCGCATGACCGCATCCATCTCCTCGCGCAGATGCGCGGGCAGCAGGTCGGGCGCGCCCTCGCGGTGGTGCGCGCGCCACTCGGTGGACAGGTCGAGGCTCATCTGCGCGAAGTCGTTCGTCACGACGGCGCCCGAGGGCACGTCGACGATCGCCGGCACGGTGATGCCCTTGGGGTAGTCGGGGATGCGGCGGAGGTAGGCCTCCTGCAGGCGCTCGATGCCGAGCACGGGGTCGACGCCGCCGGGGTCGAGGTCGAAGGTCCACGAGCGTGCGTCGTGCGTCGGGCCGCACAGGCCGAGCGACAGCACGTCCTCGAGGCCGAGCAGCCGCCGCACGATGAGCATGCGGTTCGCCCAGGGGCACGCCCGCGCGGCGATCAGCCGGTAGCGGCCGGGCTCGACGGGCCAGCCGTCGGCGCCGTCCGCGGTGATGCGCGACTCGATGTAGTCGGTGTCGCGGGTGTACTCCTGGCCGGGGCTCACGTAGTCGGAGGGCATGGTGCCAACGCTACGTGCGCATCCCCTGCGGTGCCGATGGGATGCGGAGACGGCGATCGGGCGGTAGTGGCTCGCTCGTGTCGCGAGCCACCGCCGCCCGATCGCGCGCCGACCGTGATCGATCGGTCAGGAGGCGAGGACGATCTGAGCGATCGGCTTGCGCGCGCGGGGCGCGTGCTCGCGCTCGCGCAGCATCGCGTCGAGCTCCTCCGCGTCGCCGAGCGAGCCGAGCGCGACGACCGTGACGGGCTGGAGGCGCTCGTCGAGGTCGAAGGCCGTCGCAGCCGCCGCGGCGTCGAAGCCCGACATCTGGTGCACGACGAGGCCGTCGGCGTGCGCCTGGATCGTCAGGTGCGCGACGGCCTGGCCGAGGTCGTAGACGGCGGTGGGGTTCGCGCGGCCCTCCTCGTTCGCCGTCTCGGCGATCGCGAGGATGAGCACGGAGGCGTTCGGCGCCCACATGCGGTTGAACTCGGCGAGCGATGCGACGATGCGGTCGAACGCCTCGGTGCCGCGGCGCGCGACGACGAAGCGCCACGGCTGGGCGTTGTAGGCGGACGGGCTCCAGCGGGCGGCCTCGAGGGCCTTCGCGAGCAGCGCCTCGTCGATCTCGACGGGCTCGTAGGCGCGCGGGCTCCAGCGCTCCTGGAGGACCTCGAGGATGTCGTGGTCGGTGGGTGCGGTGCGGTCGACGATGGTCATGTCGGCTCCTTCGGTCGCGTGACGGATGGATGCGGTCGCCGTTGACCCGACGACTGCAACGCATCCGTCGCCCTCGTCCATTCCCGATTCGTTCGAATGTGAAGGACCGGTGGCCGCGACGTCGCCGCGCGGAGGGGCGCGCGTCGCCGAGCGCCGCGTCAGTACGCCTGCGAGCGCTGCTCCACGACGACGTGCAGCAGCACGAACCGGTCGCCGGTGCGCGCGAGCTCGAGCGCGCGGGCGACGGCGTCCGGCACCTCGGCATCCGTCTCGACGCGGATGCCGTGCCCGCCGTACGCCTGCGCGAGCAGCGCGAAGTCGGGGTTCTGCAGCTGCGTGCCCGATACGCGCCCGGGGTGGTGGCGCTCCTGGTGCGTGCGGATCGTGCCGTACTCGCCGTTGTCGACGACGATCACGAGGAGACGCGCGCCGATCTGCGCCGCCGTCGCGAGCTCCTGCCCGTTCATGAGGAGCTCGCCGTCGCCGGCGATCGAGACGACCTGGCGCCCGGGGAAGCGCAGGGTCGCCGTGACCGCCGAGGGGATCGAGTAGCCCATCGAGCCGTTGCCGCAGCTGAGCATCGAGGCGTACGTGCGGGTGGGGAAGTACCGGTGCGCCCAGTTCGTGTGCTCGCCGGCGCCGAACGTCACCATCGCGTCGTCGTCGAGCGCGGGCACGAGATGGGCCATGACGGTGTCCATCGAGGCGCGGCCGGCCCGGGGCGTCGGCGACGGCAGCCCCGCGAACGACTCCTGCTGGCGGCGCAGCGTGCGCGTCCAGGCTCCCCAGCCGTCGTGGGGCAGGTCGAGCTCGACGAGGTCGCGCACGAACGCCTTCGGCCTGGCGAGGATGTGGTGGCTCACGGCGCCGGAGCGACCACGCAGGCCGGAGTCGATCGAGACGAGCACGTTGCGGCGCGTCAGCCCCTGCCTCGCCTGGAAGCCGTCGGTGACGACGTCGCCGGGCAGCGTGCCGACGAAGAGCAGCAGGTCGCACTCCTCGAGCACGTCGTACGTCGGCTTCGGCCGCCCGTAGCCGATGGGGCCGACGTATGAGGGCGAGTCGAAGCCGACGATGCCCTCCGTGCGCCACTCGGCGGCGGCAGGGATCCGGTGCCGCTCGAGCCAGGCGGTGAGCGCTGCGGCCGACTCGGCATCCCAGTCGTTGCCGCCCGTGACGACGAGCGGCTTGCGCGATGCGAGCAGCGCGTCGCGCAGCAGGTCGCGGTCGGCGCGCGTCATGCCGCCGTCGGCGACGGGCAGCACGGGCTGCTGCACGCGAGGCACCGGCTGGCGGATGACGTCCTCCGGCAGGCCGATGACGACGGGGCCGGGGCGGCCGCTGCGGGCGGTGAAGATCGCCTCCGCGACGGTCTCCGCGGCGCGCTCGGCGACGTCGAGGATCATGACGCGCTTCGCGCCGGTGTCGAACCAGCCGCGCACGTCGAACTCCTGGAAGGCCTCCTTCTCGCGATGTCCGCTCGGGATGAGGCCGACGAAGAGCAGCATGGGGGTCGAGTCCTGCCATGCGGTGTGGACGCCGACGAGCGCGTTGGCGGCGCCGGGCCCGCGCGTGACCATCGCGACGCCCGGCAGCGCGCCGAGCTTTCCCTCGGCCTCGGCCATGTACGCGGCGCCGCCCTCGTGGCGGCAGACGATCGTCTCGATCGCCGAGTCGTGCAGGCCGTCGAGCACCTCGAGGTAGCTCTCGCCCGGCACGACGTACGCGCGCGGGATGCCGTGCTCCTCGAGCACGCGCACGATGGCGTGGCCCGCGGTCTCGAACGGCGGCGGGCTGGCCTGCTCGGCGTCGAGGATCGCGGTTCTTGACGTCTGGGACACGGTCTCTCCTGGGGTCGACGGCCGCCGACGACGCGTGCGGCGCGGACGGCGGGGTGCGGCGGGTCGCCGTGTCGACCGCATCCGAGCGGCGCGGCGACGATGGGCGAGCAGCACCGGCACGTCCTCGTGCCGCGGTCGACGCTACGCGCGCTTCCGCCGGCCGTAGTAGGCGAATGTGGAGAAGTCGCGTGGTGGATTGCGCGACTGGCAAGAAGTCGAGGTCTTGCGGCGCCGAGCGATGCCAGCGACTCACGCCTTCGTCGTGTGCAGCTCCTCGGTGACGGTCGCGAGGCGCAGCGTGCCCGTGCGCGTCATGCGGTCGGCGCGTCGCTGGCGCGTCCACCACGCGGCGCCGATGAGGAACGCGACGAGCGCCGTGAAGCAGGCGACCATGATCGCCCAGCTCGGCCCGAACTCGTCCGCGACCCAGCCGACGATGGGCGCGCCGATGGGCGTGCCACCGAGGAACACCGCCGAGTACAGCGCCATGACGCGCCCGCGCATCTCCGGCGCCGTCGACAGCTGCACCGTCGAGTTCGCGTTCGTCATGAACAGCTGCGCCGTGAAGCCCGCGAGCGCGAGCCCGACGGCGAAGAGCCAGAGGTTCGGCACCCAGGCGAGGATCGCGCAGGCGACGGCGAAGGCACCGAGGCCGCCGATCACGAGCGTCCACCGCGGTCGCTCCGAGCGCGCGGCGAGGAGCGCACCCGAGACCGAGCCGATCGCCATCGACGACGACAGCAGGCCGAACGTGTCGGCGTTCGCGCCGAACTGCACCGTCATGGTCGAGATGAAGATCGGGAAGTTCAGGCCGAACGTGCCGAGCGTGAACGCCATCACCATCACGATGACGATGTCGTGGCGCCTGCCGACGTAGCGCATGCCCTGCACGATGTCGCCGAGCCCGCGGGCGCCGCGCGGCGCGGGCTGCAGCTCGTCGCGCCGCAATCGTGCGAGCGCGATGAGCATCGCGGCGAACGTCAGCGCGTTCACGAGGAAGACGGGGCCGGCGCCGATGAGCGCGATGGCGAGGCCGGCGACGGCGGGGCCGACGAGGCGCGCGCCGTGGAACGACGCCGAGTTCAGCGCGACGGCGTTCGAGATCTGCTCGGTCCCGACGATCTCGGACACGAACGACTGCCTCGCGGGGTTGTCGAACGCCTGCGTCGAGCCGAACAGCGCCGCGAACACCCACACCATCCACAGCTGCAGCGCGCCCGTGACGGCCAGCGCGCCGAGCGCGAGCGAGAGGATGCCGAGCGTCGACTGCGTGACGACGAGCACGTTCCGCTTCGGGAAGCGATCGGCGACGAGGCCGGACAGCGGCACGAGCAGCAGCTGCGGGCCGAACTGCAGCGCCATCGTGACGCCCACCGCCGTCGCGTCCTGGTCGGTCAGCTGCGTCAGCGTGATCCACGACAGGGCCGTCGCCTGCATCCATGCGCCGACGTTCGAGATGAGGGCGCCGACGAACCACGTGCGGTAGTTGAAGATCCGGAGGCTGCGGAACATCATGCGCGGGCCTCCGGCTCGTCGATGGGGATGGGAGAGTCGAGGGTGGGGCCGCCGCGCGTCATGCGTCGGCCTCCGCGATGCGCTCCATGATGCGAGCGGCCTGCTGCAGCGTCGCGCGCTCCTCGGGGGTGAGGTCGTCGAGGCGGGCGGCGAGCCACGCGTTGCGGCGGCGCCGCGTCTCCTCGATCATCTGCTGACCCTCGTCGGTGATGACCAGCAGCTGCTTGCGGCCGTCGGTCTCGTGCGGCGTGCGATCGACGTAGCCGTGGTCGACGAGCCCCTGCACGGTGCGCAGCATGCTCGGCGGCGTCACGCGCTCCTTCGTCGAGAGCTCCTGCAGCGTGATGGGGCCGCACTTCTGCATCGTGCCGAGGGCCGACATGTGCGGGAAGCCGAGCGTCTCGTCCGCGACCGAGCGGCGCAGCCGGCGCGACAGACGCGCGACCGCGATGCGGAGGTCGTTGGAGAGCGCGAGGGAACGAGGCATGCCGTTCGTTAGCCTAACGAATGGTCTGTCGACACGCCAAGCCCACGTGGTCAGCCGACGCGCGCCTCAGTCGTCGTCGGGGATCTGCGCCGTCTCGCACTCGCCGAGCAGCGTCGAGCGCACGGGGGCGAAGATGCCCTCGAGCTGCGCCGCCTCGGCGTCGGAGATGCGCGAGAGGAAGAGCTCCTCGACGTGGCGCGCGTGCATCGGCCGCGCGCGACGCAGCGTGCGACGACCGTCCTCGGTGAGCACCGCGTCGGTGCCGCGGCGGTCGGCGGGCGACGCCTCGCGCTGCACCCAGCCCTTCGCCTCGAGCTGCTGCATGCGATACGTCAGGCGCCCCGGCGCGAACGCGAGCTGACGGGCGAGGGTGCCCATGCGCATGCGCTCGCCGTCGGCCTCCGACAGCAGCAGGAGGATGTTGAAGTCGGCGAGATCGAGGCCGCACGCGTCCTTGAGGCGCCGCTCGAGGGCGGCTGCGAGCATCGCGCTGCCCTCGAAGTAGGTGCGCCACGCCTCGGAGGCGGCGGTCATGGCTCGAGCGTACGGCGCGTCGCTGGTGACCGCCTGCGATCCGGCGGCGCCGACGACGGTCATCGTCCCAGCAGCGACGCGAAGTCCTCGAAGTCGTCGCTGTCGGCGTCGAACGGATCCGCCTTCGGTGCGCGCGGCATCTGCGTCACGAGGCGGGCGAGCTCGCGGCCGGCACGATCGATGCGCGTCTGCAGCGCGGAGTCCTGGCCCCAGTCCTCCGTCGCGGCGAACACGCCGGTGGGGGCGACGACGGCACCGAGATACGCGAAGAGCGGGCGCAGCGCGGTGTCGACGACCATCGAGTGCCGCACGGTGCCGCCCGTCGCGCCGAGCAGCGTCGGGATGCCCGCGAGCTCGCGCTCGGCGATGCCGTCGATGAACGACTTGAACAGGCCCGAGTACGACATCGTGAAGACCGGCGTGACGGCGACGATCGCGTCGGCCGTCGTCACGCGACGCACCGCCTCCTCGAGCGCCGGGGGTGCGACGCGCGTCACGAGGTTCGTGGCGACGTCGTGAGCGAGCGGACGCAGCTCGACCGCGTCGACGGTGGCGGTGCGGCCGACGTCGGCGAGCGCGCGCTGCGTCGCCTCGCCGAGGCGGGTGGCGAGCATCGTCGTCGTCGAGGGGTCGCCGAGGCCCGCGCTCACGATGGCGATGCGGGTCGGGGTGGTGTCGGTCATCGGTTCCTCCTGGAGGTCCAACCGGGATGCGTCGCGGATGCTTCCGCGTCCATCCCTGAGATCCGTGCCAGATCTGAGGTCTTCGGCCCTTCGTGAGGTCGGAAAGGGCCGAAGACCTCAGATCCGTGTGGGGGTCAGGCGCGCTCGGGGGCGATCGCCGCGGCGGTGTCGACGTCGTCGCGCACGACGTGCTCCGCCTCCTGCACGAGCTCCGCGTCGCGCTGGGCGACGAGGGATGCGTGCGTCGGCGCGTCGGGGACGCCGGGGGCGCGCAGACGGTCGAACTCGGCCCGCAGCACCGGCACGACCTCGCGGCCGAGCATCTCGAGCTGGTCGAGCACGACCTCCACGGGCAGGCCCGCGTGGTCGATGAGGAACAGCTGGCGCTGGTAGTCGCCCGCGTAGTCGCGGAACGACAGCGTCTTCTCGATGACCTGCTCGGGCGTGCCGACCGTGAGGGGCGTCTGCGCCGTGAAGTCCTCGAGGCTCGGGCCGTGGCCGTACACCGGCGCCTCGTCGAAGTAGGGGCGGAAGCGTCGCTTCGCCTCGGCCTCGGTCTCGGCCATGAAGACCTGGCCGCCGAGGCCGACGATCGCCTCCTCCTTCGCGCCGTGCCCGTGGTGCTCGAAGCGCCGGCGGTACAGCTCCACCATCTGCTGGGTGTGCTCCTTGTTCCAGAAGATGTTGTTGTGGAAGAAGCCGTCGCCGTAGTAGGCGGCCTGCTCGGCGATCTGCGGCGTACGGATCGAGCCGTGCCACACGAACGGCGGCACGCCATCGAGCGGCGCGGGCGTCGAGGTGTAGCCCGTGAGCGGCGTGCGGTGCTTGCCGGACCAGTTCACGACCGGCTCGCGCCACAGGCGGCGCAGCAGGTCGTAGTGCTCGATCGCGAGCGACAGCCCGTCGCGGATGTCGTACCCGAACCAGGGGTAGACGGGCCCGGTGTTGCCTCGCCCGAGCGTCAGGTCGACGCGACCGTCGGCGAGGTGCTGCAGCATCGCGTAGTCCTCGGCGATCTTCACCGGGTCGTTCGTCGTGATGAGCGTCGTCGCGGTCGACAGCTGCAGCGTCGTCGTCTGCGCGGCGATGTACGCGAGCGTCGTCGTGGGGCTCGACGAGAAGAACGGCGGGTTGTGGTGCTCGCCGAGCGCGAAGACGTCGAGCCCGACCTCCTCGGCCTTCCTCGCGATCGCCAGGACGTCCTGGATGCGCTTCGCCTCGGTCGGCGTCCGCCCGGTGGTGGGGTCGCGCGTGATGTCGCTCACCGTGAAGATGCCGAACTGCATGCTGCTCATGGCCGCCTCCTGCTGGTCTGTCGATCCAAAGTATTTCGAATCTGAAGCAAACCAACAAGCGCGACGCGAATCCATTCCCGCTGCGCGCAGGAGCGCCGCATCCCGGGCGTGGCGCGCCGGTCGCGCGCAGCACGGCTCGCCTGGTCCGCGCCACCCGTCGCGCCCGTCTCGCGCTCGTGCCACGCTCGCGGCATGGAGCCCATCACCGAGCTGGCCGAGGACGAGGTCTTCGTCTTCGGGTCGAACGCCGACGGCGCGCACGCCGCGGGCGCCGCGCGCACCGCGGCCGAGCGCTTCGGCGCGGTGTGGGGCGAGGGCGACGGGCTGCACGGACAGTCGTACGCGATCGACACGATGAGCGGACCCGAGGTGCTCGCCGATCGTGTCGCCGCCTTCCTGCGGTTCGCCGCCGAGCATCCGCGCCTGCGCTTCCTGCTCACGCCCATCGGCACCGGCATCGCCGGCTACCGGGCGGAGGAGGTGGCGCCCTTGTTCGCCGGTGCACCCGCGAACGTCGTGCTGCCACCGGAGTTCGCCGAGCTGCCCTGACGCGAGCCGCCACGCACGCCCCGGCGCGCGTGGCAAGCGCGTGCGCGGCCGGGCGGTCGGCGGTATCGTCCGTGCACCGTACCCCTGCGTGCGCGTTCGCGGGCAGCCAGCCGCGGCGCGCGCCACCAGCGGAAGGATCGCATCGTGACCACGCAGCACACCGAGCCGGACGGCACGGCATCCCACCCGAGGCTCGAGGTGGCCGACGTCATCGTCGTCGAGCGGAAGAAGGTCCGCACCGCCATCTCGGGCACCGTCGTCGGCAACTTCATGGAGTGGTTCGACTTCGGCATCTACGGCTACCTCACCGTGACCCTCACGGCGGTGTTCACCGCCGACCTGCCGGACCCGTGGGGCATCCTCGTGACGCTGCTGGGCTTCGCGATCTCGTTCATGGTCCGCCCGCTCGGCGGACTCGTGCTGGGCCCGCTCGGCGACCGCATCGGCCGCCAGAAGGTGCTCTTCCTGACGATGGCGATGATGGCGACCGCCACCGCCCTCATCGGCCTGCTGCCGACCTCGGCGCAGATCGGCCTGTGGGCGATCGTGCCGCTCTACCTGCTGAAGATGGTCCAGGGCTTCTCGACCGGCGGCGAGTACGCCGGCGCCACCACCTACGTCACCGAGTTCTCGCCCGACCGCAAGCGCGGGTTCTGGGCGTCGTGGCTCGACGTCGGCTCCTACGTCGGCTTCGCGGCCGGCGCGTCCGTCGTGGCCATCACGACGCTCGTCGTCGAGTCGATCTCCGGTCCCGACGCCATGCTCGAGTACGGCTGGCGCATCCCCTTCCTGCTCGCGATCCCGCTCGGCGCCGTCGCGATCTGGTTCCGCCTGCGCATCCCCGAGACTCCCTCGTTCGAGGTCGCCGAGCATGCCGGCTCGATCTCGAAGGACCCCTCCGATCCGCTGGCACGCCACGGCATCGGCGGCATCCTGCGCCACCACTGGCGCGCGATCCTCATCGCGATCGCGCTCGTCGCCGCGACGAACTCGGCCGGCTACGCGCTCACGAGCTACATGCCGACGTACCTCGAGGAGGAGGTCGGCGTCTCGAACCTCATGGCCGCCGTCGCGACGGTGCCGGTGCTCATCCTCATGTCCGCCTGCCTGCCGCTCATCGGACGGCTGTCGGATCGGATCGGCCGCAAGCCGGTCTACGGCATCGCCGTGGTGTCGACGCTCGTGCTCATGGTGCCCGCGTTCGCGATCATGCAGATCGGGGAGGAGTGGGCCGTGTTCATCGCGCTCGCGCTGGTCGCGATCCCCGTCGCGTTCTACGTCGCGATCTCGGCATCGGCGCTGCCTGCGCTCTTCCCGACCGCGACGCGATTCGGTGCGATGGGCATCGCCTACAACCTCGCGGTGTCGCTCTTCGGCGGCACGACGCCGCTGTTCTCGCAGGGCCTCATCGAGCTGACGGGCAACACCTACATGCCGGCCTTCTACATCATGTTCTTCGCAGCGCTCGGCGGCATCGCGATGCTCACGATGCGCGAGTCGGCGAACCGCCCGCTCATCGGCTCGGTGCCCGCGGTCGAGACGCGCGAGGAGGCCGAGGCGGTCGTCGAGCGGCAGGACACCGATCCGCTCATCGACACCTCGCAGATGCCGGTCGTCACCGCGCGAGGCTGAGCCGACGCCTCCATCGACGCCCCGAGCCGCACTGCTCGGGGCGTCGCTGCATCCGGGCGGCGCTGGCACGATGGAGCGCGTGCTGCGGGTCGAGGTGTGCGTGACCGACGTCGACGGGGTGCGCGTCGCACGCGCGGCCGGCGCGGATCGCGTCGAGCTGTGCGTCGCGCTCGACGTCGGCGGCCTCACGCCCTCGCTCGGGCTCGTCGAGCGCGCCGTCGACGCGGCAGGGGCCATGGGCGTGCACGTGCTGCTGCGCCCGAGGCCCGGCGACTTCGTGGCGGATGCCGACGAGGTCGCGCTCGTGCTGCGCGACGCGGAGCTGGCGCTCGCCGCCGGTGCGGCGGGCATCGTCGCGGGGTCGCTGCGCCCCGACGGCCGCGTCGCGCTCGACGCCATGCGACGGCTGCGGGAGGTCGCCTCGGGCGCGGAGCTGACCGCGCATCGCGCCGTCGACGTGCACCCCGAGGTCGAGACGACGATCGCGGACCTCATCGAGGTCGGCGTCGACCGCATCCTCACCTCTGGCGGTCGCACGTCGGCGCACGACGGCGCGGACCGCATCGCGCGCGCCGTCGCGGCTGCGCACGGGCGCCTCGCGGTCATGGCCGGCGGCGGCATCCGTCCCGAGCGCATCGAGGAGCTCGTCGCAGCCACCGGCATCGCCGACGTGCACCTCTCGGCGCGCGTCGAGGTCGCCGCCGACGAGGGGTTCGGCGCGCGGCATCGCACCGATCCCGCGGTGCTCGCGCGCATCCGACGCTGAGCGCGCCGCATCCGGTCGCGCGGGCATCGCGGCGTGATGCATGTCATCCCGGGCGTGTCGCGTACGGTTCCGAGGGCCCGACTGCCCCTGTCCCGACTGGGCAGTCGCCGGATGGCGACACGCCCGGGCAGACATGCATCTCGATCGTCGTCGATTGGTCCGACCACGGCGAGGTCGGTATCGTCCCATGACCGTCCGGGGCATCCCGCCCGAATCCCGCATCACAGGAGAGCCATGCCCCACGGCGACGCGCACGACCCCTCGGCCCCCGCAGCCCCGACCGCGCAGACCGCGCCAGGAGCGCATCGGCTCGAGGTCGACGACGTGATCGTCGTGCCCACCTCCCGGGTGCGGAAGGCCATCTCGGGCACCGTCGTCGGCAACTTCATGGAGTGGTTCGACTTCGGCATCTACGGCTACCTCGCCGTCACGCTCGCCGTCGTCTTCACCGCCGACCTGCCCGAGCCCTGGGGGCTCCTCGTGACCCTGCTGGGCTTCGCGATCTCGTTCCTCGTGCGCCCGCTCGGCGGACTCGTGCTGGGCCCGCTCGGCGACCGCATCGGCCGCCAGAAGGTGCTCTTCCTGACGATGGCGATGATGGCGACCGCCACCGCCCTCATCGGCCTGCTGCCGACCTCGGCGCAGATCGGCCTGTGGGCGATCGTCCCGCTCTACCTGCTGAAGATGGTGCAGGGCTTCTCGACCGGCGGCGAGTACGCAGGTGCGTCGACGTACGTCACCGAGTTCTCGCCCGACCGCAGCCGCGGGTTCTGGGCCTCGTGGCTCGACGTCGGCTCGTACGTCGGCTTCGCGGCCGGCGCCTCCGTCGTCGCGCTCACGACCGTCGTCACCGAGTGGCTCGCGGGCCCCGGCGCGATGGTCGACTTCGGCTGGCGCATCCCCTTCCTCATGGCGGTCCCGCTCGGCGCCGTCGCGATCTGGTTCCGCCTGCGCATCCCCGAGACGCCCGCCTTCGAGGCCGTGCACGCCGAGGGCGCCGAGCGCCCCGACGACCCGATGGCGCGCCACGGCATCCTCGGCACGATCCGCCACCACTGGAAGGCGATGCTCGTCGTCGTCGCGCTCGCGGCCGCGACCAACACGGTCGGCTACGCGCTCACGAGCTACATGCCGACGTACCTCGAGCGCGAGCTCGGCGTGCACAGCCTCACCGCCGCGATCGCGACCGTGCCCGTGCTGCTCGCGCTGTCGGCACTGCTGCCCGTCATCGGCCGCATCAGCGACCGCGTGGGCCGCAAGCCCGTCTACGTCACGGCCGTCGTCTCGACGCTCGTCGCGATGGTGCCCGCCTTCGCGATCATGCAGCTCGGCACCTTCTGGGCCGTCATGGTCGCGCTGTGCATCGTCGCCGTGCCCGCCGCGCTCTTCATCGCCGTGTCCGCGTCCGCGCTGCCCGCGATGTTCCCGACCGCGTCGCGCTTCGGCGCCATGGCCATCGCGTTCAACGTCTCGGTCTCGCTCTTCGGCGGCACGACGCCGCTCTTCGCGCAGGCGCTCATCGAGGTCACCGGCAACCCGTACATGCCGGCCTTCTACATCATGCTGTTCGCCGCGCTCGGCGGCATCGCGCTGCTGTCGATGCGCGAGTCCTCCAGCCGCCCGCTCGTCGGCTCCGTGCCGACCGTCGAGACCCGCGAGGAGGCCGTCGAGGTCGTCGAGCGGCAGGACGCCGACCCGCGCATCGACCTGTCGTCGATGCCGCTCGACCTCCTGCACTCCGACGACGACGGCGCGCGCCGCGACGACGACCGCGAGCTCTCCCGCACCTGACGCGCGAGCCCCGACCATCCGTCGACCCCGGGCGGCATCCGCAGGGATGGGCGACGGATGGCCCTGTGCGCCGCGCGGGGAGTACGCTGCACGCCGGAGCATCCGGAGGTGCCTGTGCCCAAGTTCGCCGTGATCCGGCAGGACCACACGTTCGTGGACCTGCAGGGCGTCACCATCCACTGGTACACGTGGATGCCCGGCAAGCCGAAGGCCATCGTGCTCATCGTGCACGGGGTCGGCGAGCACGCACTGCGGTACGACCATGTCGCGCAGCACCTCGTGAACGCCGGCTACGGCGTCGCGGCGCTCGACCAGCGCGGCCACGGTGCGACGGGCCTCGAGCAGTACGGCGGCGACGTCTCGCGCCTCGGGCGGCTCGGGCCGGGCGGCGGCATGGCGGTCGTCGGCGACGTCGTCTCGCTCGTGAAGCGCCTGCGCGGCGAGCACCCGCAGCTGCCGCTCGCCGTCATCGGCCACTCGTGGGGCTCCCTCACGATGCAGCGCCTCCTCAACCGGCACGCCGCGCTCATCGACGCCGCGGTGCTGACGGGCACCGCGTACCGCATGCCGGGATGGATGAACGCCGGCGATCTCAACGCGCGCCACAAGCACCTGGGCGACACCGGCTACGAGTGGCTCTCGCGCGACCCGGCGGTGCAGGAGGCGTTCGTCGCCGACCCGCTGACCTTCCCCGCCGACGTGCTGCGCCTCTTCGGCCCCGTCGAGGCGGCGAGGCTCATGGGCGTGCCCGCTCGCTCGCTCGGCGCCGACATCCCCATCCTCGTCGCGGTCGGCTCCGACGACACGCTCGGCGGCGAGGCCTCGGCCCGCCGGCTCGTGCGCGCCTACGAGGAGCGCTCGGGCCTCACCGACGTCGCGCTGCGCGTCTACCCGGGGGCGCGGCACGAGATCTTCAACGAGATCACGAAGTCGAAGGTGCTCGACGACGTCACAGCCTGGCTCGACGCGCACCTCGTTCCCGACCGCGACGGCGTCGGCCGCGCGTCGGCCGCCGCCGGCTGAGCCGCGGCACGCGGGCGGATGTGCTGGGCGTCCGCGACGATCGGGAGCACCATGGAGGCATGGACCCGCGCGGACACCCGCGGGCATGGCGCATCGCAGCGCCGGCCCTGCTCGGATGGAACGTCCTCGGCGGCGCCGTCGGCGGCACCGTCGTCGTGGTGGCCGTGTTCCTCTCGCCGAGCGGCGGGACGGCCGCCTTCTCGCCCGACTCGCTCGCGCTGACGATCCTCGTCGTGGCCGTCGCCGCGATCCTCGGCGCGGTCGGCGGGCTGCTGGGCGGCGGCACGCTCGTGCTCGCGCGCGGACGCAGACCCACGCCGCGCACGCTCGTGCGCGGCCTCGCCGCCGGGCTCGTCGTCGCCGCGCTCGTCGTGCTCGCGGCGCTCTTCGCGCCGATCATGCCGGATGCGACGCGACCGATCGCCGTCGTCGTCGGCCTCGCGATCGGCGCGGTCATGCTCGGCCTCGCCTTCCAGTCGCACGCGGTGCACTGGCGCGAGGAGGAGCCGACGCAGCGCGACCTCCCCGGCGGCGACGCGCCCGCGTACGCGACCGACCCCATCCGCGACCTCGTCGACCCGGATCCGCACGCCGCCGACGACGACGTCGCCGCCGGGCGCTGACCGGCCCGCGCCCCGGCGCTCGGTCGTAGGCTGGGCGTCGGCCCACGTCGACGAGGAGGCGCGCGATGCACGGCGAGTACAAGGTCCCCGGCGGCAAGCTCGTCGTGGTCGACGTGGAGACGGACGGCGAGCGCATCTCGGCGTTCCGCCTCTCCGGCGACTTCTTCCTCGAGCCCGACGACGCGCTGGAGCAGATCGACGCCGCCGTGCTCGGCCTGCCGTCGACGGCGACCGCCGCCGAGATCGGCGCGGCGATCCGCGAGGGTCTGCCCGAGGGCGTCACGATGCTCGGCCTCACGCCCGAGGCCGTGGGCGTCGCCGTGCGCCGCGCGCTCGCCAAGGCGACGTCGTTCGCCGACTACGACTGGCAGCTCATCGACGACGAGCCGCGCCTGCCGATCCTCCACGTCGCCCTCGACGAGGTGCTCGCGAACGAGGTCGGCGAGGGTCGTCGCGGCCCGACCCTGCGGTTCTGGAACCTCTCCGGACCCGCCGTCTACATCGGCTCGTTCCAGTCGTACCGCAACGAGGTCGACCCCGAGAACGCCGAGCGCTTCGGCATCCCGATCATCCGCCGCATCTCCGGCGGCGGCGCCATGTTCTCCGAGCCGGGCAACGCCATCACGTACTCGATGTACGTGCCCGCCGACCTCGTGCAGGGCATGAGCTTCGCCGACTCCTACGCCTTCCTCGACGCGTGGGTCATCGAGGCGCTGCAGGGGCTCGGCATCGATGCCTCGTACGCGCCGCTCAACGACATCACCTCGCCGCAGGGCAAGATCGGCGGGGCCGCGCAGAAGCGGCTCGGCTCGGGCGGCGTGCTGCACCACGCGACGATGTCGTACGACATGGACGCGGAGAAGATGGTGCAGGTGCTGCGCATCGGTCGCGAGAAGCTCTCCGACAAGGGCACGACGAGCGCGAAGAAGCGCGTCGATCCGCTGCGCTCGCAGACGGGCATGGCCAGGGAGGCCGTGCAGGAGGCGCTCAAGGACTCGTTCCGCCGGCTCACGCGTGCGCAGGACGGCGAGCTGACCGCCGACGAGCTCGCCGCCGCCGACGCCCTCGTCGCGTCGAAGTTCTCGACGCAGGCCTGGCTGCACCGCGTCCCGTAGCGGCGCTCGGGTGCTGGCGTCGGCGGATGGCGGCGTCAGCTCGTGCTGGCGAGCCCGCCGAGCAGGAGGACGGGCAGGATCACGATGTGCAGGATGATCCAGCCGATCGAGGCGACGATCGAGATGGATCCGAGCACGATCGCCCAGACGGCGCGGCTGCCGCCCCCGAGCCGCTGCGCGCGTGCGGCGATGCCGAACTGGATGGCGACGATCGCCGGCACGAGCGTGAACCAGTTGAGCAGCGGCACGGCGGAGAGCACGATCGCGACGATGCCCCACACGAGCGCCCGGGTCGCGACGCGATCCGAGCGCTGCGACGCGAGCATCGCATCCGGCACGGGCTGGAACTGCTGCGGCGGCGCGAACCGTCGCTCGGGCCCCTGCGGCGGGCCGGGCTGCGGAGCGGGCGTGCCGGGGAAGGGCGGCGGCGTGGTCACCGGGTCATCGTCGCATGCGCACCCGCGCGTTCCCAGCGAGGATCGGCCATGATCGCCCCATGCTCGACTTCTCCCTGGAGTTCACCCCCGACCTCGTCGCGGTGTTCCTCACGCTCTTCGTGCTCGAGGTCGTCCTCGGCGTCGACAACGTCATCTTCATCTCGATCCTCGCCGCGAAGCTGCCCGCGGACCAGCAGGCGAAGGCCCGCAACCTCGGCCTGACCCTCGCGATGGTCATGCGCGTGCTGCTCGTGCTGCTCGCCGGCTGGATCATCACGCTCACCGAGCCGCTCTTCACGCTCGGCTTCCTCGAGTCCACGCCCTTCGATCCCGAGTTCTCGGGCAAGGACCTCATCCTGATCCTCGGAGGCGGCTTCCTGCTGTACAAGGCGGTCACCGAGATCCACCACAAGCTCGAGGGCGCCGACGACCACGGGTCGACCGGTGGCGCGGCGAAGGCGACGTTCGGCGCGGTCATCGCGCAGATCCTCGCCCTCGACCTCGTGTTCTCGCTCGACTCCGTCATCACGGCCGTCGGCATGACCGACCGCATCGTCGTCATCATCACGGTCGTCGTGCTCTCGTTCGCGCTCATGCTCATCGCCGCGAAGCACATCTTCACGTTCGTGAACCGCCACCCGACCGTGAAGATGCTCGCCCTCGCGTTCCTCGTGCTCATCGGCGTCTTCCTCGTCGCCGAGGGCTTCGGCTTCCACATCGAGAAGGCGTTCATCTACGGGCCGATGGCCTTCGCCGTGCTGGTCGAGGTGCTGAACCTCGCCTCCGCGGCCCGCAAGAAGCGGCGCGCCGAGGCGGCGAAGGATGCAGCCGCGCCGGAGCCCGTGCGCCTGCACTCCGGCTACACGGTCGAGGAGGAGCAGCAGGCGCTGCAGCGCTCGTCGAAGGCGACGACCTCCGAGCCGACGCCGAAGCGGTAGCCCGCATGCGATGGCGCCCAGCGGGCCGTCGAGGGGCATGCACCCTCGCGGCATCCCTGGGCGCCATCTCGTGCGCCGGCCTCGGTCGCCGCACGCCGCGCCGACGTGCCGTACGATGGCTCTCGCTGCCCCTCGCGGGGCGGCGCCGGGGATGTAGTTCAATGGCAGAACTGGTGCTTCCCAAGCACCCGGCGCGGGTTCGATTCCCGTCATCCCCTCCAGCGGAGCCTCCGGCCGTCACCCGGTCCCGGCCCGTCTGACGACGCGGTCGCATCCGCTCGGCACACCCTCCTCGCGGACCGCGTCCGGAGTCGAAGGCCTTCGACCCGAGGGGACGCCATGTCCGAGCCGATCACCGTCGCCATCGAGCGCCAGGTCGACCCGACGAAGCAGCGCTACGCGCTCAGCTGGGTGCGGCAGGGCATCGACCTCGCCCACACGTATCCGGGATTCCTCGGGTCGGGATGGGTGCAGGCCAGGCCCGGCAGCGACACGTGGCACATGCTCTACCGCTTCGACACCGCCGCGAACCTGCTCGCATGGGAGGCGAGCGACGAGCGGCGGCTGTGGCTCGACGCCGGCGCGGACTTCGCGCGCGAGGCGAGCGTCGAGCGCCGCAGCGGCATCGAGGGATGGTTCGACTCGGCATCGGGCGAGGGCGTGGCGGGCGACCGCGTCGAGGTGCGCTCCGTCGAGCCCGTGCCGCCGCGCTGGAAGCAGGGCGTCGTCGTGTGGCTCGGCTTCTTCCCCGTCAACGTGCTCGTGACGCTGCTGCTCGGGCTCATCCCGGGCTTCGCCGAGACGCCGATCGTGCTGCGGCTGCTCGCGACGAGCCTCGTGCTCACGCCGATCATGGTCGGGTTCGTGCTGCCAGCAGTCACGCGCCTGTTCCGGCCGTGGCTGCTGCGCGGTCGGGGCTGACCCGCCCCTGCGTCCCGAGGTACGCATCTCGCGTTCCGAGGTGCGCATCGTGCCGTCCGGTACCGCACTCGGCGTCCCTCGACGCGAGTTGCGTACCTCGCAACGGAGCGACGGCCGGGAATCGCGCGTGACGGATGCGGTTGCATCCGGCATGCGACTCGTCATCCTCCACGGCTACGGCGCGCTGCCGACCTCCCACTGGTTCACCTGGCTCGGCGACGCGATCGGCGGCGACGTCGACATCCCGGCGCTGCCGGACACGGAGGCGCCGCAGCGCGACGCCTGGGTCGATGCTGCACGCGCGGCGATGGCGGGCGACGACGACCTCGTGGTCGTGGGGCACTCCCTCGGCACCGTCGCCGCGCTGCTCGCGCTCGACGGCGTCGACCGCTCCCGCATCCGCGGGCTCGTGCTCGTCGCGCCGTTCTGGGAGCCGGTGCGGACGCTGCCCGAGCTCGACCGCTTCCTCGACCTGCCGGCGATCCCGGATCTCGGCGACGTGCCCGTCGTCGTGATCGCGAGCGACGAAGACCCGATCGTGCCGCCGGAGCTCTCTGAGCGAGCCGCCGCGTCGCTCGGGGTGCCCGTGACGACGGTCGCGAGCGCCGGCCACTTCCTCGACCGCGACGGCTGGACGACGCTGCCCGCCGCGCGCGACGCCGTGCTGGGGATGCTCGCGCGCGCCTGAGGGGCGCCGCGTCAGCCGCGCGGCAGCGTCGGCCAGGACAGCACGCCGAGCTCGACCCAGACGATGGGCGCCGCGACCGCGAGCACCGCGACGAGCACGAGCGTGCCGGCGAGCGCCACGTAGGCGCGTCGCCGTCGGCCGGCGCTGATGCGGTGCATGCTCCACGACAGCGGCGCCGCGACGAGCGAGACGAGCAGCGCGATCGTCGGCGCCACGAGGTGCGGGATGAAGGCGAGCACCGCGAGGACGACGGCTCCGGCGATGGCCGCCCACGGCGGCCGATCGGCGAGCGCCGCCGCGTGCGCCGCCGCCGCGTCGTCCGCCGCGTCCGAGGTCGCGGCGACATCGATGCGCTCGGGCATCGGCACGCGCACGATGGGCGGCAGCTCGCCGCGGCGCAGCCGCTCGACCTCGTCGGCGTCGCGCCCGCTCCACCGGCCGTCGCTCACGCCTCCATCATTCCGCGCGCACGTCGCCCATCCCCAGGGTTGCGAGGTGCGGCTGCTGCGCTCAGGTGCCGTTGCACCAGCACCCGAGTGCAGCAGCCGCACCTCGGAACGCGAGGACGGGTCCGCGCGGGGCGACTACTGCTGCACGATGGCGCCCGTGTCGGGCGTGACCGTCGGCTCCTTCGCGGCCGTGAGGGCGACGCCGGCGGCCGCGACGACGACGATGCCGAGCGCGAGCATCTGCAGCCCGCCGATGCCCTCGCCGACGATGGCGAGCGCGAAGAGCCCCGCCGCGACGGGCTCGAGCGCCATGAGCACGCCGAACACCCTGGGCGGGATGCGGCGCAGCGCCGCGAGCTCGAACGCGTACGCGAGCGCGCTCGAGAGGATCGCGACGCCGAGCGCGGGCAGCAGCAGCCACGGCTGCGCCGCGACGCCGGTCACGGCGCCGACCGCGCCGAAGGGCGTCGTGAGCACCGCGGCGATGCACATGGCGGCCGTGAGCCCGCCGACGCCCGGCACGAGCTCGCCGACGCGGTGGGACGCGAGGATGTAGCCCGCCCAGCACGCGCCCGCGGCGAGCGCGAGGAGCACGCCGAGCGCGTCGAGCGCGCCCGTGAGCGACTGCGCGCCGATGATGCCCACGCCGCAGCCGGCGAGCAGCACCCACGCGGCCTCGACCCATCGGCGCGAGAGCACGAGCGCGAGCACGAGCGGACCAAGCAGCTCGAGCGTCACGGCGAGCGCGAGCGGGATGCGCTCCATCGCGACGTAGAACATGAGGTTCATGCCCGCGAGGGCGACGCCCAGCAGCACGACGGCGCGCCAGGTGCGCCGATCCCACGCGCGCACCTTCGGCCGCGCGACGACGAGGAGGATGAGGGATGCGAACGCGAGCCGCAGCCACGTGACCGCGGCGGGGTCCAGGTGCTCGAACAGCAGCTTCGCGACCGAGGCGCCCGCCTGCACCGAGCAGATGCCCGCGAGCACGAGGGCGATGCCCGAGCCGCCACGACGATCCATCCGCACCACTCGACGCTAGGGGATCGGCGGCGGGTCCGCGGACGTCGTCCGCGCGGATGACGCGCGCGTCCAGGCGGGCCGCCTAGCCTCGGACGCATGCCGCCCGACGAGTCGACCGCAGACCGACCCGAGCAGCCGACCCCCGACGCGCAGCCGGCACCGCCCGCGACCGAGCACGACGCCCACGACCGCCGCTTCGAGCGCCCCGCCGCACCCGGCCAGCATGCGCGACCGCCGCACGCCGCTGGGGCAGGCGTCGCCGCCGAGCCGAGGTGGCTCGCGCCCGACGGCACGCCGCCGGCGCCCATGGCGCCGGCATCGACGCACCCCGCTGCGGCGCAGATGCCCGGCGCAGCGCCCGGCGCGTCGCCGCGCCCGGCCGGCATCGACGTGGTCGACGTGCGTCGCGCGTTCGGGTCCGTGCACGCCGTGCGGTCGATGACGTTCTCGGCCGCCCCGGGCAGCGTCACGGCGCTCATCGGGCCGAACGGCGCCGGCAAGACGACCCTCATGCTCATGCTCGCGTCGCTCCTCGCGCCGGACGCCGGCCGCATCCGCGTCGGCGGCATCGACCCCGTCGCCGAGCCGCGCGCCGCCCGTCGCGTGCTCGGCTGGATGCCCGACGTGCTCGGCACGTGGCGCACGCTCACGCCGCGCACCGTGCTGCGCATGGTCGGCAGGCTGCACGGCATGCCGGTGCGGCTCGCGCGGCAGCGCGCCGACGAGCTCGTGGCGCTGCTCGACCTCGAGCAGCTCGCCGACCGTCCGAGCCGCGTGCTCTCGCGCGGGCAGCAGCAGCGGCTCGGGCTCGCGCGCGCGCTCGTGCACCACCCGAGCGTGCTGCTGCTCGACGAGCCCGCCGCCGGCCTCGATCCGGCGTCGCGGCTGCGGCTGCGCGGCCTGCTGCGCGACCTCGCCGACGCGGGTGCGACCGTGCTCGTGTCGAGCCACGACCTCGGCGAGCTCGACGAGGTGGCGGACGCCTCGGTCTTCGTCGAGCACGGCGAGGTCGTGTCGGGCGAGCGCGTCGCGAGCGCTCGCGGCACGTCGGCGACGTGGCGCATCCGCTCCCTCGATCCCGCCGCGCTCTCGCTCGCGATCGCCAGGATCGGCGTCGCGATCGACCGCGTGCGCGTCGAGGGCGATGCGACGACGGTCGTCGTCGATCGCGACGAGGATGCCGCCGACCTGCTCGCCCGGCTCGTGGCGCAGGGCGTGCCCGTCGTGCACTACGCGCCGACGGTCGGCACGATCGAGCGCACGTTCCTGGGGCTGCAGGGCGGGCCGGATGCGCCGGGCGGGCCGTCGACGAGGGGAGCGCGCCGATGAGCGCCTGGATGGGTCTGCTGGGCGTGGTCGTGCAGCTCGAGCTGCGGCAGCGCGTGCGCAGCGTCGCCTGGTACGTGCTGCTCGGCGTCGTCGGCCTCGTGACGGGCGCCGTCATCCTCGTGCTCTTCCTCGGGCTCGGATCGACGCCGCAGGACATCGGCGGCCTCGTCTTCTCGACGGTGCTCTTCCTCGTCCTGCTCGTGGCGATGCTCGTCACCCCCGCGCTGTGCGGCGCCGCGATCAACGGCGAGCGCGAGGCGGGCACGCTCGCCGCCACGCAGCTCACGCAGGTCACCGCGACGCAGCTCGTGCTCGGCAAGCTGCTCGCGGCGTGGATCGCCTCGCTCGGCTTCCTCCTCGTCACGGTGCCGTTCCTGCTCGTGGCGATGGCGCTCGGCGGGCTGCGCCCCGAGGTCGTCGTGGTGGGCGTCGTCATCCTCGTGCTCGAGATCGGCGTCACGGCCGCGATCGGCGTCGGCCTGTCAGGACTGCTGCGCACGCCGGTCTTCTCCATCGTGACCACGTACCTCGCCATCGCCGTGCTCGGCCTCGGCTCGCTCATCGCCTTCGGCATCGGCGCGCTCGTCGTGCAGGAGACCCGCGAGGTGCCGAGCCTGTACTACGAGTCGACCGACGACGGCGCGACGACGACGTGCGTCGTCGACGGCACCTACGAGGTCTCGCAACCGCGCACCGACCTCATCTGGTGGACGCTCGCCGCGAACCCCTTCGTCGTGATGGCGGATGCGATCCCGCCCTCGTTCGGCTCCTACGGGCAGCCCGACGACGTCTTCTCGGGCATCTCGCTGCTCGTGCGCCAGGCGCAGCAGGCGCCGACGTGGCCGGGCGACTGCGAGGACGAGGAGGCGCTGTACGGCGCGCCGTACTCGCCGACCGACACCACCGACGAGGTGTACGCGAGCAGCGTGCCGAGCTGGTTCGTGGGCCTCGGCGTGCACCTGCTGCTCGCAGGCGGCCTCGTCGCCGGCGCGATCGCACGCACGAGGGCGCCCGCACGGCACCTCGCGCCGGGCAGCCGCATCGCCTAGGGTGAGGCTGCGGCAGCGCGGGCGGCGGCCCCGTCGGTCACGGCGACCCCAGCACGAACGTCGCGATCTCGAACGGTCGCAGGGTCACGGCGCCGAGGTCGGCGGGACCCGCGTCGAGGTCGAGCCCGCCGTCGGCGTCGACGCGGCGCTCGAGCATGTCGGTGCGCCACGCGGCGCGGTGCGGGATGGCCGTGGTCAGCGACGTCGTCGTGGCGCGACCGAGCGACTCGTAGACGCGCACGACGGCGCCGTCGCCCTCGTAGGCCGGCGCGATCGTCTCGACCACGACCCCGGGGTCCGTCGACGTCACGAGCGACGGCAGCGCATCCGCGCGCCCCGGCACGAGCCGCGGCGGAGCCTGCAGCCGGTAGCCGTCGGCGATCACCTCATGCAGTGCGCCGGCGGCGTACGGGCGGATGGCGTACGCGAAGGCGTGCTCGCCGCGGTCGGCGGTGCGATCGGGGAAGGTGGGGGAGCGCAGCAGGTTCAGCGACAGCAGACCGTGCTTCGCGCGATGCCCGTACTTGCCGTCGTTGAGCATCGCGAAGCCCGCGCCCGACGCGTCCTCCACGGCGAGCCAGCGATGCGCGCACACCTCGAACTGGGCCCGCTCGACGCTGTCGCGCTCGGTCGTCGCGCGTCGGATGTGGCCCATCTGGATCTCGCACAGCGCCTCGGGTCCGTACCGCGTCGGTCGGTGCTCGACGCGAAGCATGCGATGCGTCTGGTGCCAGTCGACGTGCGTCTCGAAGCGCACGAGCATCGTGCCGGCCTCGAGCACGACGTCCTGCCGCACACGGACCCGCGGCCCCTCGAGCACGTGCCGGCGCACGGCGCGGGGACCGTGGACGTGCCAGGAGCGCTCGACGACCCGCAGCGGTGTGCCGCTCGCGGCCGCGGCTCGCGGCGAGATGTCCCATGCGTCCCACGGGATCTGCAGCGGGTCGCGCTGCAGCACCAGGCGTCCCAGCCCCTCGCCCGCGTGCTCGAACCCGTCGGCGTCGAGCATCGAGACGATCGTGCCGGTCGCATCGTCGAACCGCAGCGTCACGAGCCCGTTCGCGAGTCCGGCGGCGTCGGCGACGAGCTCGGGATGCGCGGGCTCGGGCACGAGCGCGGCCGTCGCGTACGGCGGCACCTGCGCTCGCATCCACGTGCCGTCGACGAGGATCGGCTCGTCGCGCGCGACGGGCGCGAGGTTCAGCGCCGCCGGGGCGTCGCCGTGCGTCGGCAGCGCGGCGACGAGCGCGTCGATGCGGTGCTCGACGACGCCGGCGAGGCGCTCGAACGCGGCGACGGACTCGCGGTGCACGCGCGCGATCGACGAGCCGGGGAGGATGTCGTGGAACTGCTGCAGCAGCGCCTCCTGCCACACGGGCTCGAGCTCCTCGCGGACGCGCTCGCGCACCGCGGGCCCGTGCGCGGCGGCGAGCGCCTCCACGTCGTGCAGCAGCCGCTCGAGGGTGCGGTTCCAGCGCTTCGTCGCCGCCTGCGTCGTGTACGTGCCCTGGTGCTTCTCGAGGTAGAGCTCGCCGTGGTGCACGTGAGGGACGTCGCGCGTCGCGAGGTCGCGGAAGAACTCGGAGGCGCTGCCGCGGCGCACGCGCGGCAGGCCCGGGATGCCGGCGCCGTCCGGCCCGATCTCCCGGTCGAGCACCTCGTGGTGCACCTCGCTCGGGCCGCCACCGCCGTCGCCGCCCCCGTACACGAGCAGCGCCGTGCCCGTCGAGCGCTCGGGATGCTGCCGCAGCCCGCGCAGCAGCCCGTCGGCGGCGGCGCGGGAGTTGTAGTCGCCCTCCGGGGGCATGTGCACGAGCACCTCGGTGCCGTCGATGCCCGCCCAGCGGAACGAGCGGTGCGGGAAGTCGTTCACCGTGTTCCAGGCGAGCTTGATCGTCTGGAACCACTCCATGCCCGTGCCGCGCAGGATCTGCGGCAGCGCACCGGAGTAGCCGAAGGTGTCCGGCAGCCAGCACAGCCGCATCCGATCGTCGGTGAGGCCGAGCTCGCGCTGCCAGAAGCGACGGCCCACGACGGCCTGGCGGATGAGCGACTCGCCGCTGGGCAGGTTGGTGTCGGGCTCGATCCAGAACGAGCCCTGCGCCTCGACGCTGCCCGCGGCGATCGCGGCGCGCAGCCGTTCGAAGAGCGCCGGATGCCGGTCGCGCAGCCACTGCAGCTGCTGCGGCTGGCTCGTGCCGTAGACGTAGCCGGGGTGCCGCTCGACGGCGTGCAGCTGCCGCGTGTAGGTGCGCGCCGACTTGCGCCGCGTCTCCCGCAGCGGCCACAGCCACGCCATGTCGAGATGCCCGTGGCCCACGGCGGTGTACTCGAGCGGGTCGGTCGCGCCACCGGCGAGCGATGGCGCGAGGGTGGCGCGCGCGGCGGCGAGGTCGCCCGCGCGGAACCGCGCCCACGCATCGTCGAGCGCGGCGCGCAGCGTTCGACGCAGCGCGTCGTCGTCGGTGTGGCCGGCGAGCTGCGTGAGCGTGAGCGCGTCGAAGTAGAGGCCGTAGGCCGTCTCGTCGCGCACGGCGAGGTGCGCGCCGTGGAAGACGGCACGGCCGACGGGGTAGATGAGGAACCCGTTGTACGTCGCATCGGCGTACAGGTCGATGCGCTGCGAGACGTCGACGCCCCGCACCGCCCGGAAGCGGCCGCCGGGATGCGGCAGGTCGCCCTGCAGGTAGACCGTCGTCGTGGCGTCGAGCACCTCGCCCGCGGCGTCGTGCACGAGGCTCTCGCCCCGCAGGCCCAGCAGCACCTCGGCGCGCGGATCGGGGGAGGCGGCGCCGGTCAGGTGGATCCAGCCGCACTCGTGCACGCCGCCCCACGCGGTGCCCGGCCGCAGCGGCGTGAAGTCGCTCGCGCGCCAGTCGCCGAACGGCGTGGGTTCGCCGCTCACGAGGATCGAGGCCTCGAGCGGCACGATGCGGCGCCAGATGCGGGAGCGCATCGCGCGCAGCCGCCGGTACGCGGCCGGTTGCTCGGCGGGGAGCCCCACGAGCCAGCTGGCGAGCCGCCGCACGGCACCTCCTCATGCGCATCGAGGTCGCCGTCGCGCATCCTCGGCGCGGCGGTCGGCGCCAGCGTAGGCCCGCGACGGGGTGCGCGGCTGGATGCCGCGTGCGAAGGGAGAGATGCGCGACTCCCGCACGAGATGACGCTGAGCGCGGCCTCGAGCGGAATGCGCCCTCGACGCGCCACTCGGCGTCATCTCGTGTCTCCGGTCTTGGCAGGATGGCTGCGTGACCATCCCCGCGAAGGCCCTCGCCATCCAGCAGCAGCTCGCCGACCACGGCGTCGACGTCGAGATCCTGCAGTTCGACGGCGGGGTGCACACCGCGAAGGCCGCGGCCGACGCGCTCGGCATCGAGGTGGGGCAGATCGCGAACTCGCTGATCTTCTGGATGGCGGATGCGCCGCTGCTCGTGATGACGAGCGGCGCGCACCGCGTCGACACGGCGATGCTCGCCGAGGCGCTCGGCGAGGGGCCGATCGAGCGCGCGACGCCCGAGCAGGTGCGGCAGGCGACGAGCCAGGTCATCGGCGGCGTCGCGCCCACGGGGCACCCGTCGCCCATCCGCACGATCGTCGACGTCGCGCTCGCCTCGTACGATCGCATCTCCGCGGCTGCCGGCACCCCCGACACCGTCTTCCTCCTCACGTTCGACGAGCTCGTGCGCGTCACGGGTGGCACGGTCATGACGGTCGGCGACTGAACCGATCTCGATCGGGGTTCGCTCTTGCGTGAGCAAGCCTCACCTCCTAGCATCGGCAGCAGCGACCGGCAGCGTTCGCCGCGCACGCACCAGCGGGCGGTCACCTCTCGGTCCCTGGAGCCTCTCGTGCGTCGACACCTCCTCCGTCTCCTCGCCCTCGCGGCCGTCGTCCTCGTCGGGTGGACACTGCCCGCCGCACCCGCGGCGCAGGCCGCCGACGAGGTGCCCGTGCCGATCGCCGCGCCCACCCCGCCCTCGGAGCGGCCCCCGGGCACCAAGGGCTGCTACGGCGTGGCGAACGAGTGCGCCGCGGTGTCCTACCGCGGCATGACCTTCCACGTCCTGTCCGATGCGAGCAACTACTGGGGTGCGTACGTCGCGGGCTACGACGACCGCGGGCGCCTCCAGTCGTTCGAGCTCGTGCCCGGCGAGAACCGCTACTACGACGCCGTCACGGCCGTCGACCCCGTCGCCCGCACGTTCACGGTGCACGGCCAGTCCGGTGAGACCGCGATCTCGTTCGACGTGCTCGACCGCATCGCGTCGACGCCGCTCGTCACCTTCCGCATCCCGGCGCGCATCGGCACGCTGGAGGACGTGTCCTACGCCGTCGAGGTCACGAGCGCCGCCCGTCCCGTGCCCGGCCGGCTGGCGCTCGAGCTCCGCGCGGCGGGCGCGGAGTCGGTGCTGCCGAGCGTGGTGCCGCTCACGGACGGCACCTTCTCGGAGACCTTCCCCGGCGGCGAGCTCCTCCCCGGCGAGTACGAGCTCGACGCGACGTTCCTGCCCGACGCGGACTCGACGCTGTCGTCGGCGTCGACGACCGCGTCGTTCGAGATCTTCCTGCAGCACCGCGTGACCTTCGTCGACTTCGAGGGGACCACCCTGTCCGAGGTCGTCGTCGAGGACGGGCGCGGCGCCCTGGCGCCGCCTGCGCCGGAGCGCACCGGCTACTCCTTCGCCGGCTGGGACCGCGCGTTCGACGTCGTCACGAGCGACCTCACCGTCGCGCCGACCTCCACGGCGAACCAGTACCTCGTGTCCCTCGACGCCGCCGGCGGCACCGTCGACCCCGCGACCCGCGTCGTGACGTTCGACGCCGCATACGGCGCGTTGCCAGTGCCGACGCGCGCCGGCTACGACTTCGAGGGATGGGTGTTCGCGCTCGAGGACGGCTCCGTCTCGACCGTGACGGCCGACACGATCGTCGCGACGCCGTTCGACCACGTCCTCGAGGCCGCCTGGCAGCTCGACGCCACGGTCGACTCGATCGAGCTCACGCCGTCGGGCACCGAGGTCGCCGAGGGCGGCTCCGTGACGTTCACGGCGGAGGGCTTCAACGCCGGCGGCGTGTCGTTGGGCGACGTGACGGCGGACGTGACGCTGACCTCCGACGTCGCGACCGACGTCGTCGACGGCGCGACCGTCACCTTCCCGACGGCGAGCCCGCACACCATCACGGCGACGCACGTCGACGGCGCCACGGACGCTGTCGTCATCGACGTGGAGGCCGCCGCCTCGCCGTCGCCCAGCGCCCCCGCGCCGGGCAGGCCCGGCCCGAGCGCGCCGGCTCCGAGCGCACCGGCGCCGGGATCCCCGACGGCGACCGGCGCGGGCCAGCTGCCGACGACCGGCGGCGAGCCGCTCGCGGCCATCGTCGCGCTCGCGATGCTCCTCATCGCCGGCGGCGCGCTCACGCTGCGTCGACGCGCGACCCGCTGACGCCAGAACGGCGTCCGGGCGCTCGCGCGCCTGGACGCCGTCGGCGCGCGTCCACGGCGCGCCCTACCGTGCGGCACGGCACACTCGCGACCCCGCGCGCAAGTCCAGCGAGCGCATGGGTGCCGCCCGTAGTGTCGGCACGTGAGCACAGCACCTGAGGTCTGGCCCGGCACCGCCTATCCGCTGGGGGCCACGTACGACGGCAACGGCACGAACTTCGCGCTCTTCACGGAGGTGGCCGAGCGCGTCGAGCTGTGCCTGTTCGACGACGACGGCACCGAGACGCGCGTCGACCTCGTCGAGGTCGATGCCTACGTCTGGCACGGCTACCTGCCGAACGTCCAGCCCGGCCAGCGGTACGGCTACCGCGTCCACGGCCCGTACGACCCGTCGCAGGGCCAGCGATGCAATCCGTCGAAGCTGCTGCTCGACCCGTACGCGAAGGCGACGAGCGGCGACATCGAGTGGGGCCAGCCCCTCTTCTCGTACGACTTCGGCGACCCTGCGAGCCGCAACGACGAGGACTCCGCGGCGCTCATGACGAAGTCCGTCGTCATCAGCCCCTTCTTCGACTGGACGGGCGACCGCGCTCCGCGCATCCCGTACAACGAGTCCGTCATCTACGAGGCGCACGTGAAGGGCCTCACGCAGCGGCACCCCGACGTGCCCGAGTCGATGCGCGGCACGTACGCCGCCGTCGCGCATCCGAGCCTCATCGCGCACTACAAGCGGCTCGGCATCACGGCCGTCGAGCTCATGCCCGTGCATCAGTTCGTGCACGACTCCACGCTGCAGGAGAAGGGCCTGCGCAACTACTGGGGCTACAACACGCTCGCGTTCTTCGCCCCGCACGCCGAGTACGCCGCCTCCGGCAGCCTCGGCCAGCAGGTGCAGGAGTTCAAGGGCATGGTGAAGGCCCTGCACGCCGAGGGCATCGAGGTCATCCTCGACGTCGTCTACAACCACACCGCCGAGGGCAACCACATGGGCCCGACGCTCAGCATGCGCGGCATCGACAACGCGGCCTACTACCGGCTCGTCGAGGGCGACCTGCAGCACTACATGGACTACACGGGCACCGGCAACACCCTCAACGTGCGCACGCCGCACTCGCTGCAGCTCATCATGGACTCGCTGCGGTACTGGGTCACCGAGATGCACGTCGACGGCTTCCGCTTCGACCTCGCCTCGGCGCTCGCACGCGAGTTCTTCGACGTCGACCGCCTCTCCACCTTCTTCGAGCTCGTGCAGCAGGACCCGGTGATCAGCCAGGTCAAGCTCATCGCCGAGCCGTGGGACGTCGGCCCCGGCGGCTACCAGGTCGGCAACTTCCCCCCGCAGTGGACGGAGTGGAACGGCAAGTACCGCGACACCGTCCGCGACTTCTGGCGCGGCGAGCCCGGTGCCGTCGGCGACTTCGCGTCGCGCCTGGCCGGCTCCGCCGACCTCTACGAGGACTCGGGGCGCAGGCCGTTCGCATCCATCAACTTCGTCACGGCGCACGACGGCTTCACGATGCGCGACCTCGTCTCCTACAACGAGAAGCACAACGAGGCCAACGGCGAGGACTCGAAGGACGGCGAGAGCCACAATCGCTCCTACAACCACGGCGTCGAGGGGCCGACGGACGATCCGTTCATCCTCTCCACGCGCGCCCGTCAGCAGCGGAACCTGCTGGCGACGCTGCTGCTCAGCCAGGGCGTGCCGATGATCCTGCACGGCGACGAGCTGGGCCGCACGCAGCAGGGCAACAACAACACGTACGCGCAGGACTCCGAGCTGTCGTGGATCGACTGGGATGCGGCCGACCATCCGCTCATCGAGTTCACGGCGCAGGTCGCCCGCCTGCGGCACGAGCACCCCACCTTCCGTCGCAAGCGCTTCTTCACGGGCTCGACCGTGCGCACGGGCGACGGCGAGCGCCTGAACGACATCGTCTGGCTCGCCCCCGAGGGGCACCCGATGGAGTCGCAGGACTGGGACTCGCCGGCCGACAAGACGATCGGCATGTACCTCAACGGCCACGGCATCGCGGGCCGCGGCGTGCGCGGCGAGCGCATCGAGGACGACCACTTCCTGCTCTACTGCAACGCCTCCGAGCAGGACGTCGAGGTGACGCTGCCCACGGAGGAGTACGCACCGGTGTGGCAGGTCGCGATCGACACGGGCGGCGAGGTGGGCGCCCAGGTGCTCGCCCCGGGCGGCACCATCACCCTCATGGCGCGCAGCCTCGTGCTGCTGCAGGAGGCCGCGCCCGCCGAGAGCGAGGACTCGTCGGTCGCCGCGTCGGTCGCGAGCCTCGGCGCATCCGTGCCCGCTCCCGAGCCGGCGACGACGACGGGCGCCATCCCCATCGGCCAGAGCCCGCGGTCCGTGCCCGAGGCGCCGACGCCCGCGGACGACGACGAGGCGCGCGAGGATGCGATGGCCGCCGCCGAGGACATCGAGCCCGCCGCCGGGTCGACGAGCGACGAGGCCCGCTGATGCGGGTGCCCACGAGCACGTACCGACTGCAGGTCACCGCCGAGCAGACGCTCCACGACGCGGCGGCGAGGCTCGAGGCGCTGCACGACCTCGGCGTCGACTGGGTCTACCTCTCGCCGATCCTCGCGGCCGAGCCCGGCTCGAGCCACGGCTACGACGTCGTCGCGCACGACCGCGTCGACCCGGAGCGCGGCGGCGCCGAAGGCCTCGCTGCGCTGTCCGCCGAGGCGCGACGCCTCGGCATGGGCGTGCTCGTCGACATCGTGCCGAACCACGTCGGCGTCGCGACGCCCGAGCAGAACGCCTGGTGGTGGGACGTGCTGCGGCTGGGCCGCGACTCGCCGCACGCCGATGCCTTCGACGTCGACTGGTCGCAGCACGACGGCCGCATCCTGCTCCCGATCGTCGGCGACGACGACGACCTCGGCGGCGGCCGCGTCGACCACCTCTCGATCGACGGCGACGTGCTGCGCTACTGGGACACGTCGCTGCCGATCGCGCCGGGCACCGCGCGGCAGGGCGACGACGCGAACGCCGTGCTCGCGCGGCAGCACTACGTGCTCGGCCACTGGCGCCGCGGCGACGACGAGCTCGCCTACCGCCGCTTCTTCGCCGTCACGACGCTCGCGGCCATCCGCGTCGAGGATCGCGCCGTCTTCGACGCGTCGCACGCCGAGATCCGCCGCTGGTTCGACGAGGGCCTCGTCGACGGGCTGCGCGTCGACCACCCGGACGGCCTGCGCGACCCCGAGGGGTACCTGCGCGACCTCGCCGACCTCTCCGGCGGCGCGTACGTGCTCGTGGAGAAGATCCTCGAGCCCGGCGAGGAGCTGCCGGCGTGGCCGACGGCGGGCACCACGGGCTACGACGCTCTCGCGCTCGTCGACCGCGTCCTCACCGACCCCGCCGCCGAGCAGGCGCTCGACGCGATCGACGCGCGCCTGCGCGGGCTGCCGACCGACTGGCACGCGCTCATCCACGCCACGAAGCGCGGCATCGCCGACTCGATCCTGCGCGCCGAGGTGCTGCGGCTCGAGCGCGAGGTGCGCGCCGAGCACGAGGATGCGCCGAGCGACGTCGCCGATGCGCTCGCGGAGCTCCTCGCTTGCTTCCCCGTCTACCGCTCCTATCTGCCGGAGGGTGCCGAGCACCTCCAGCACGCGGCCGACCTCTCCGCGCACTGGCGCCCCGACCTGGCCGAGACCGTCGCGTGGCTGCTGCCGATCCTGCTCGAACCGTCGGAGCCCGCCGCGCGCCGCTTCCAGCAGACGAGCGGCATGGTGATGGCGAAGGGCGTCGAGGACACCGCCTTCTACCGGTACGCGCGCCTGACCTCGCTGAACGAGGTCGGCGGCGATCCGAGCGTCTTCGCGATCACGCCCGGCGACTTCCACGCGGCGATGACGCGCAGGCAGCAGGCATGGCCGCATGCGATGACGACGCTCTCGACGCACGACACGAAGCGCGGCGAGGACGTGCGGGCGCGCATCGCGACGATCGCGGAGGTGCCGCACGAGTGGGATGCGCTGCTCGAGCGCATGCTCGCGCACGCGCCGCGCCACGACCGCTCCTTCTCGAGCCTGCTGCTGCAGGCCGTCGTCGGCGCATGGCCCGCGAGCCCGGATCGGCTGCACGCGTACGCCGAGAAGGCGGCGCGCGAGGCCGACGCGCGCACGCACTGGACCGCGCCGGACGAGGCGTACGAGGGCGAGCTCGCCGCGTTCGTCGACGCCTGCCTCGCGGGCGAGGGGAGAGCGGCGATCGAGGCGTTCGTGGACGCCGTCGACGCTGGCTGGCGGTCGAACGTGCTCTCGGCGAAGCTGCTCGCGCTCGCGATGCCGGGCGTGCCCGACGTCTACCAGGGTTCGGAGGTGCGCGAGCTGTCGCTCGTCGACCCCGACAACCGGCGGCCGATCGACTGGGACGAGGCGGATGCGCTGCGCGCGCGGGCGGCGTCGCATCCTGCGCACGTCGACGACCTCGAGCACGCCAAGGTGCGTCTCGTGCGCGAGACGCTGCGGCTGCGCCGCGATCGCCCCGAGCTGCTGACCGGGTACGCGCCCGTGCAGGCGCACGGCGCCGCCGCCGAGCATGCGCTCGCGTTCGATCGCGGCGGCGCGGTCGCGGTCGTCACGCGCCTGCCGCTCTCGCTCGCGCGTCGAGGAGGCTGGCGCGACACCACGATCCCGCTGGCCGAGGGTCGCTGGCGCGAGCTGCTCTCCGGTCGCGAGCACCACGGCGGTGCCGTGCGTCTCGCCGACCTGCTGCGCGATCTGCCCGTCGCCCTCCTCGTGCGCGCGGACGCATAGTCGCGCGGCGACGGGACGCGACAGCAACCCAGGCCGTTCGCACCCCCGGTCCAGCCTGCGGCGTCGGGGCCGGACTACCGTCGCGGCATGACCACGCCTCCCGAGGAGCCGCGCCGCAGCGCGCCGCGCTTCATCGTGCCCGTGCCGGTCGGCAGCGTCGCCGCGAGGGGCGACGAGGCGCACGCGCCGCCCGCGGTCGCCGAGGCGCGACAGGGTCGCTCCGGGCCGCCGCGCGTCACGCGCCTCGACCGGCCGGACCCCGTCGCCTTCGCCGTCCTCCTGCTGTGGGCGTCGTTCGCGCTGTCGGTCGGGGCGGCGATCGGCGTGCTCGTCGCCCTCGCGGCGGCCGTGACGCTCGCGCAGTCCACCGGCGCCGCGTCGATCGAGCCGGACGCGGTCGCGATGACCGTGGTCGCGGCGACGGCGATCGTCCTCGTCGTGCAGCTCGTGCTCACCGTGCTCGTCGCACGCGGCAGCGATGGCGCACGCGCGGGGCTCGCGATCGTCGCGGTGCTCGTCGGCGTGCTCGCCCTCGTGGGCGGTGGCGGTGCCGGCCTCGGCGCCGTCGTGCTCGTCGTCGCCGTCGCAGCGCTCTTCGTGCCGTCGTCGAACGCATGGTTCCGCGAGGTGCGCGGCCACGGCGCGGCGCGATGAGCGCGGCGCGGCGCGCGACCGACGCCTAGTCGCCGTCGTCCGGGCGGCGCAACCGCGCCGCGTGCCCAGGCGCGCTCTGCTTGCATGAGGGCATGGCCGATCACGAGTACCGAGTCTGGGCGCCGCGCGCGACCCGCATGCGCCTCGTCACCGAGGGAGCGTCCACCGAGATGGAGGCCGTCGGCGACGGCTGGTGGCGCCAGACCGGTCCGGCCGGCGAGTACGGGTTCCAGATCGACGACGACGACGCGGTGCGCCCGGATCCGCGCTCGCGGCGCCAGCCGCGCGGCGTGCACGACCGCTCGCAGACGTTCGAGCCGGCGGAGCACGACTGGCAGGACGCCGCGTGGACGGGTCGGCGGCTCGCCGGCGGCGTGATCTACGAGCTCCACGTGGGCACCTTCACGCCCGAGGGCACGCTCGACGCCGCCGCGACGCGACTCGAGCACCTCGTCTCCCTCGGCGTCACGCACGTCGAGATCCTGCCGGTCAACGCGTTCAACGGCACCCGCAACTGGGGCTACGACGGCGTGCTCTGGTACGCGGTGCAGGAGGAGTACGGCGGGCCGGCCGCGTACCAGCGCTTCGTCGACGCGTGCCACGCCGCCGGCCTCGCGGTCGTGCAGGACGTCGTCTACAACCACCTCGGGCCGAGCGGCAACTACCTGCCGCTCTACGGCCCGTACCTGAGCGACGAGCGCAACACGTGGGGTGAGGTCGTGAACGTGCGCGAGCCCGAGGTGCGCCGGTACGTCATCGACAACGCGCTGTACTGGCTGCGCGACATGCACGTCGACGCGCTGCGCCTCGACGCCGTGCACGCGCTCGTCGACGATCCCGACGACCACATCCTCGAGGCGCTCACCATCGCCGTCGCCTCCGAGTCCGCCCATCAGGGCAGGCCGCTCACGCTCATCGCCGAGTCGGACATGAACGACCCGCGGCTCATCACGCCGCGGGAGGGCGGCGGGTACGGGCTCGACGCGCAGTGGAGCGACGACTACCACCACGCCGTCCACGTCGCGCTCACCCGCGAGACGACCGGCTACTACGCCGACTTCGAGCCGCTCGGCGCGCTCGCCAAGGTCATGGAGCGCGGCTTCTTCCACGACGGCACGTTCTCGTCGTTCCGCGACCGAGACCACGGGCATCCGGTCGACGTCGAGCGGATGCCGTCGTGGCGGCTCGTCGTGAGCGCGCAGAACCACGACCAGATCGGCAACCGCGCCGTGGGCGACCGCATCGTCGAGGTGCTCGACGACTCGCAGCTGCTCGTCGCGGCGATGCTGCTCTACGCGGGTCCGTACACGCCCATGCTCTTCCAAGGCGAGGAGTGGGCGGCCTCGACCCCCTTCCAGTTCTTCACCTCGCACCCCGAGGAAGAGCTCGGCCGCCTGACCGCCGAAGGGCGCATCGCGGAGTTCGCCGCGATGGGCTGGGATCCGGACGTCGTGCCCGACCCGCAGGACCCGGCGACCTTCGAGCGCTCTCGGCTGCGCTGGGACGAGCTCGGATCGGGTCGTCACGCCAGGGTGCTCGAGGGGTACCGGCGGCTCGCGACGCTGCGCAGCGAGTGGGCGGCGCTCACCGACCCCTCGCTGCATGCGAACGCCGTCGTCGTCGACGAGTCGGCGCGCACGCTGCGGCTCACACGCGGCGGCTCGCTGCGGGTCGCGGGCTCGTCCGACGCCGATGCGGCGCCGGGCACCGGTCCCGTGGACGTGCTCGTGAACGTCGGCGAGTCGGCCTGGGAGGCTCCGGTGCAGCCGGGTGCGACGCTGCTGTTCGCGACCTCGCCCGACGTCGCGCTCGACGACGCGGCGGTGCGCCTGCCCGCCGGCAGCGGCGCGCTCGTGGCGCTGCCGGCGAGCTGAGGCCAGCGGGACGGGTCAGCCCAGGCGGTAGCCGACGAGGCCCGACGGGGTGGCCATCACCCAGGTGTCCCCGATCCGCGTCGTGATCGCCTCGAGCACGACGGGGTCGACCTCCGGCTCGGCGACGAGCGTCCCCGACGCGTCGCACCACGCGGGCAGCTCGGCGATCGGGATCGACAGCGCTCCGTCGGTCCACGCGACGGTCGATCCACCCTGCGCGCACGGCAGGGGAGCGTCGACGGGCACGGCGCGCTGCTGGCCCGTCGCCACGTCGACGACCACCGGCTGCCCGGCCTCGTCCGGGAGCAGCGCGTGCACGGGTGAGAACCACGACCAGCGGCCCTCCCCGTTCTGCATCTCGACGCCCGACTCGGGATAGGTCGCGCGCCAGCGCTCCTCGCCCGTGGCGAGGTCGGTGCCGACGACGGCGACCGAGGTGTAGCGCGTTCCGGAGTCGTCGTCGGTGCCGCCCATCTCGCAGAGCAGGATCGTCGCGGAGTCCGCATCCGTGCACGGCATCGCGCCCTCGACGCGCCAGCGGACGGCTCCGGAGTCCACGTCGAGCGCCACCGTGTCGATCGACTCGAGCTGCAGCGTGCGCGAGAACCACCCGGGCGCCGACGTCACCAGCAGCAGGTCGCCCGCTCGTCGCACGTCGATCGCACCGTCGGCGAACACGTGCGAGAAGGCGTCCGCCCACGGCCTCGACCAACGAATCGCGCCGTCGACCATCAGGTCGATCGTCTGCGTGGAGCGATCGGTGTAGAGCCCGAGCTGCGTCGCGAAGATGGACCCTTGCTGCGCGACGGGCAGCAGGTCGACGCCGTGGCCGGGTCGGATGCGCAGGAACTCGGCGGTCGTCTCCGTGCCGTCCGGCACCGAGAAGCACAGGGACGTCGCGGGCTGCTCCGGGCCGCAGCGCCACAGCTGGTAGACCTGCTCCCACGACGCCGGCGTGCCGTCGGCGGAGCTCGTCGACCACGCCTGCTCCTCGCCGGTGAGGAGGTCGCGGACCGACCACCGCACGGCATCGCCCTCGGGCACGAGCACCGGCACCACGAGGCGGCCGGAGCCGTCGTCCAACGGCACGATCTCGGCGGCGCGTCCGCTCGCGAGGGGTGCGCTCGGGACGCGCCACAGCTCCGTGCCGTCCGCGCCATCCCACGCGACCACCTCGAGCGAGTCGGGGCCGGCCGTCGTATACGCCACGAGCGTGCCCGACTCCTCGTGCGGCATGGTCACGAGGCGGTCGTCCACGCGCCACGCCTCGACCGGCGACGGCAGGGGAGGCGGCTGGATGACGCAGGCGGTCAGCGTCGCCGCGAGCGCGGCGACGACGAGGGCGGAGGAACGGCGATGCATGCCTCGAGTCCAGCACGGAGGTCTGGACGGCTCGTGCGCAGGCGCTGGTCGTCGCCCCGACGTGCGTCGCCGATCGGCTCAGGCGACGGGCGCGAGGGCCGAGCGCGTGAGCTGGAAGCGCTGCCGATAGGCGCTCGGGGTGGTCGAGAGGTGCTGCTGGAAGTGGTGGCGCATGAGCGCGGCGCTGCCGAACCCGGCCTCGCTCGCGACGGCGTCCAGCGTGAGGTCGGTGGCCTCGAGCAGCTGCTGCGCGAGGCGCACGCGGTGGCTCGCGAGCCATGCGGCGGGGGTGGTGCCGAGCTCCTCCTTGAACCGGCGCGCGAAGGTGCGCTCGCTCATGTGCGCACGGGCCGCGAGCGAGCCGACCGAGTGATCGAGCGCCAGGTTGGCCGACATCCATGCGACGAGCGGCGCGAGCGTCTCGGCGTGCCGCTCGGCGACGGGGCCCGTGGCGTACTGGCTCTGTCCGCCGTCGCGTTGCGGCGGCATCACCATGCCCCGCGCGATCGTCGAGGCCGCCTGCGCGCCGATCGCGATGGTCACGAGGTGCAGGGAGGCGTCGATCGCGCCGGCGGTGCCGGCGCTCGTCACGATGCGACCGTCCTCCACGTAGAGCGCGTCGCATCGCACCTCCACGGCCGGGAACTCCTCCTGCATCCGATCCGCGTGCCGCCAATGCGTCGTCGCAGGTCGCCCGTCGAGCAGCCCGGCCCTGGCGAGCACGAAGGCGCCCGTGCAGAGCGACAGGATCCAGGCGCCGCGGGCGTGCGCTCGACGGACGGCGTCCAGCACCTCGGTGCCGCACGTATCCCGCGCGCAGTCGCGGAAGGCGGGCACCACGACGATGTCGGCCTCGTCGACGAAGGCGAGGTCGTGCGCGACCTCGAGCGAGAACCCGCCCTGGTAGTCGACGGCGACCCTGCCCGGCACGGGTGCGACGACGCGGAAGTCGAACCGCGGCACGCCCCGATCCGAGCGGTCGTCGCCGAAGACCTCGCACGCGACGCCGAGCTCGAAGGGGTTGACGAGGTCGTCGACGATGCATGCGACCTTCACGGCGCCTCCTCGCGGGCGTTGGCGGGATCTTGACGGATGCTGGCGATCATGCCACTGGTGGCAGGATCTTGCAAGGTGTCAAATGACTGCCATGAACGCCTTCCTGGTCCTGCTCATCGCCCTCGGCGTCGCCGCCGTCGTCGCGGTCGTGATCGACGTGCGCACCGACGGCTACCGCGCCCATCCCGTCGACCCCGTCCTCCGCCAGCGGCTGCTGGATCGCGACGAGGTCCAGCGCACCCTCGACGCCGCGCGCGACGCGGCCGACGCCGCGCGCACGCCGGTCGTGCCACCCGGGCTCGCCGCCTGGCGCGACGCCCCGCACGTCGCCGTGCGACGCACGCGGATCCGCGCCCGGCGGGTCATCCGCTGACGCCACGGGTCGACCGGTGGCCCGCCGCCAGCGGGCCACCGCCCGGCGAGGATGGATGCATGCCGCCCCGTCACGTCGCCCTCGCGCTGCTCGTGGTGCTGCTGTGGGGCTCGAACTTCGTCGTCATCGACGTCGGGCTCGAGGAGCTGCCGCCCTTCCTGCTCCTCGCGCTGCGGTTCCTGGTCGTGCTCGTGCCCGCGATCCTCCTCGTGCCGAGGCCCGATCTGCCGTGGCGCACGATCCTGCTCGTCGGCGCGACGATGTCGCTCGGCCAGTTCGCCCTCCTCTACCTCGGCCTCTCGCTCGGCATGCCGCCCGGCCTCGCGTCGCTCGTGCTGCAGACGCAGGTCGTCGTGACGATCGCCGTCTCGGCCCTCGTGCTCGGCGAGCGACCGACGCGCGTGCAGGCGGTCGGCATCGCGATCGCGGTGCTGGGCGTCGCGATCGTCGCCGTCGGTCGATCCGGCGACGTGCCGCTCGTCGCGCTGCTGCTCGTCGTCGCATCCGCCGCCACGTGGGCGATCGGCAACGTCATCACGCGCAAGGCCGGCGCCGCGAGCGGGCTCGGGCTCACCGTGTGGTCGGCGATCGTCGTGCCGGTGCCGATGGCGGCGCTCTCGCTCGCCGTCGACGGGCCCGAGCGGATCGTGGATGCGCTGACGCACGTGAGCCCGCTCGGCATCGGATCGGTCGTCTACACCGCCGTGGTCGCGAGCCTCATCGGCTACGGCATCTGGAACTCGCTGCTCGCGCGGCATCCTGCGTCCTCCGTCGTGCCGTTCGCGATGCTCGTGCCGATCGTGGGGATCGCGACCAGCGTGCTGCTGCGCGGGGAGCGGCCGTCGACCGCCGAGCTCGTCGGCGGCGGCGTGCTGCTCGTGGGCATCGCGGTGGCGAACGGCGTCGCGGCGCGCATCGGCGACGCGCTGCGCGGTCGTCGGCGGCGTGGTCCCACCGAGACGGCGCCGATCACGATCGCGTCCGTCGTCGAGGATCCGCCTGCCGAGCGCGACGTGGACCCCGCGGCGAGGCCCGGCACCGCCTGAGCCGGGCTCAGGCGATCTCGTAGACCTCGAAGCCGCCGCTCGTCTCGACGAGCAGCAGCGCGTCCTCCACGCCGCGCATGATGCCCGCGATGCCGTCGCTGCGCGATGCTCCGCTGCGGTCGCGCGCGTGCAGTCGGTCGTTGTCGGTGCACCAGACGTAGCCGTCGTGCACGAGCGTCGGGATGTCGAAGTCGCCCAGCTCCTCGGCGCCGGGACGCGCCGCGTCGCCCGTCGAGCTCCAGAGCCGGTAGCCGGGGAGCGCGTCCTCGGTCTCGGAGTAGGGCGAGCGGACCCAGGTCGCCAGCGGCTCCCCGTCGACGCCCGTGCCGAGCTCGATGCCTGCCGGCGTGCGCGTCGTGTCGTCCACGAGCTCGACGAGCACGTCGCCCGTGCGAGCGTCCGCGAGCCACGCGGCCCCCTCGGCCTCGACCACGACGGCGCCACCGGCGGGTCCGACGAGTCGCTGGCCGACCTCCGCCTCCCACAGGTCGTCGCCCGTCGCGGCATCCACCACGACCATCGCGTCGCCGGCGTCCGTCCGTCGCCATCCGAGGACGACGTCGTCGACGACCGTCGCGGCGACGAATCCGGGCTGCTCCCAGACGGTGCTGCCGTCGACCGCCGAGACCGCGACCGTGCCCGCATCCAGCGGGTCGCTCGGCGCGGACCCGCCCGAGACCGCCAGCTGCGCGTCTCCGACCCGTACGACGAGCACGTCGTCGGTGCCCCCGACCGGCTGCGTCGACGCGTTCCGCCTGCGCTCGGCCGCAGGATCCTCGGCGTCGACCGGTGGCACGAGCAGCGCATGCCATCGCAGCTCGCCCGAGTCGAGGGCGAACGCGGCCACACCGCGTCCCTCGGTGCGATCGAGGCCCTCCGAGCCGCAGATCGCCGCGTTCTGCGGGCACGGGTTCAGGTAGGTCGACGCCGCGAGGATCGTCTCCGCCCCGACGCCGGCGGTGGCGAGCTCGCTCGGCGAGAACGCCGAGAGCGCCGGATCGATCGCGGCGACGGCCGGCTGCGCCTGCGGCCACGTCCACAGCGTCGCGCCCGAGGCGGCGTCGAGCACCGCCAGCCGCCCCTCGATCGCGTCGGTGTCGTCGTACAGCAGCACGCGACCCGCCACGAGCGCCATCGAGTAGAAGGCCGTCGAGGTCGTGACCTCCTGGCCGAAGCGGCGCGTCAGGAGGAGGTCGGACAGGACGGCGTCGATGGTGTCGGGCATGCTCGGCGTCGGCGACGGAGTCGGCTGGTCGCGCGCGCAGCCGGCGAGCGCGAGGAGGCCGAGGCCCAGCAGGCCCGCCGAGCCCGTGAGCATCGTGCGGCGATCGATCACGTGCATGAGGGCACGGTAGGCCCGGCCGCTGGATGCGCGCTGGCGCGGTCCTCCGCACGTGACGAGCCGGAGCGCCGGCCGCCGGTAGCGTGACGACCGTGAGGATCACCCGTGCCCGCCTGCAGGACGACTCGCTCGTGGACGTCGAGCTGGCCGACGGACGCATCGCCGCGATCGCGCCCTCGGAAGGTGCGGCGGACGCCGACCTCGACCTCGACGGCCGCATCCTCGTGCCGGGCCTGTGGGACGAGCACGTGCACCTCGGCCAGTGGGCGGCGCACCGGCGACGCGTGTCGGTCGCGCACGCCGCCAGTGCCGTCGAGGCCGCGGCGATCGTGGGCGCGGCGCTGCGCACGCAGCCCGCCGACGAGCCGCTCGTCGCCGTCGGCATGCGCGAGGGGCTCTGGCCCGATGCGCCGAGCCGTGCCCTCCTCGACGCCGTCGCCGGCGACCGCGCCGTCACGGCGATCAGCGCCGACCTGCACGCGACGTGGTCGAGCAGCGCGATGGGCCGCATGCTCGGCGTCGAGCTGCCCGAGGACGGGATGCTGCGCGAGGCACCGAGCTTCGCCGCCATGCGCGCCCTCGAGGCGACGGTCGACGACGCGACGCGCGAGCGCTGGATCCGCGACGCGCTCGACGCCGCCGCGAGCCGCGGCGTGGTCGGGCTCACCGATCTCGACCTCGACGACGCCGTCGGCGCCTGGTCGCGGCGCTCGGGCTCGCGGATGCGCATCGACGTCGGCGTCTACCCGCACGACCTCGATGCCGCGGAGGCGCGCGGCGATCGCACCGGCCGCGCGATCCACGAGCGCGTGCACGTCGGCCCGCTCAAGGTCATCACCGACGGCTCGCTCGGCACCCGCACCGCCTACTGCCACGACCCCTACCCCGACGGCGGTCGCGGCCTGCTCGAGGTGCCGCCGGAGCAGCTCGCCGCCGTGCTGACGCGTGGTGCGGGGATGGGGCTGCGTCCCGCCGTGCACGCGATCGGCGACGCCGCGCTCGCGCACGTGCTCGACGTCTTCGAGGCGACAGGGGTCACGGGGCGCATCGAGCACGCGCAGCTCGCGACCGACGTCGACGTCGCGCGGATGGGGGCGCTCGGCGTCACCGCATCGATCCAGCCCGAGCACATGCTCGACGATCGCGAGCTCATCGCCCTCTACTGGGCCGGCCGCGAGCGACTGGCCTATCGCATCCGGTCGCTGCTCGACGCGGGCGTGCGCGTGATCCTCGGATCGGATGCGCCGGTCGCGCCGCTCGACCCGTGGGTGTCGCTGTCGGCCGCGGTGACGCGCACGCGCGACGGCGACGCCCCGTGGCAGCCCCACGAGGGGATCGACGTCGCGACGGCGCTCGCGTGCTCGACGCGCTCGCGCATCGAGGTCGGCGAGCCCGCCGACCTCGTCGCGATCGACGCGCCGCTCGAGCCCGAGCGGCTGCGCACGATGCCCGTCGCCCTGACGATCGTCGGCGGCGACGTGCTGCACACGACGCTCTAGGACGGACGCCGCCGGCGTCCGGCGCCCTGCAGCGCCGCGACCGCCGCCCACACGAGCAGCGCCGTCGCTGCGCCGAGCAGCAGACCGCCGACGACGTCGCTGAGCCAATGCACGCCGAGGACGAGCCGGGATGCCGCCATCGCCACCATCCACGCAGCGGCGAGCACCAGCCATCCGCGCGAGCCGGCGGCGATCGCCACGGCGAGCGCGAGCGCCGCCGCCTCGGCGGCGTGCCCGGAGGGGAAGGCCGACGAGTGCGCCTCGAGCAGACCGCCGTCGGGCCGCGCCCGACCGAGCCACGGCTTCATCGCCTCGCTGAGGGCGAAGCCCGCCACCGCGCTCGTCGCCACGGCGATCGCCGCCCACCAGCGACGCCCGGCGACGAGGAGGAGCACCGCGACGACGCCGACGACGGCCGCCCCCGTCCTCGCGCCCACGAGGTCGAGCGCCGAGGCGATCGAGACCATCCATCCGGTGCGAGCGGTGGCGACCCACGCCTGCACGGCCTCGTCGGCCTGCGAAGTCGCGCCCGCGCCGACCGCGGCGGTGAGCGCCACGAGGCCCACGAGGCATGCGAGCCCGCCGAGGGCGAGGCGGGCGGGGCGGATGCGGCGCATCCAGCCACGCTACGGCTTGTCGAGTCGGCACCATCGATCCGACGATCGGTGGTGGACATCCGACAATGCACGACGGAGCATGCGGAGGCCGATCTGTCGCCCGCGTCAACGCTCGCCCCACGCTCGGGGAGTCGGCGTACCGTCGCAGCCATCCGCGAGATCCGTTCGATGGAAGCCATGGAGGAATCGGTGGTCGACACCCTGTCCGCATCCCAGCCGCTCGAGGTCGAGGAGACGCACGCGCCCCTGGATCTCGAGCCCGCGCCGCGCCGCGCCCGCATCGACGTGGACTGGCTCGGCCGCGACCTGCTCGGCACGTGGGCCGAGCGTCGCCTCGCCGCACGCGCGAAGGCCGCGAACCCCGCCTACCAGCGCATCCCGAACCAGACGATGGAGGAGCACCGCGAGCGCGTGCTCGGCCAGCTGCGGATGCTCGTCGACGACGGCGCCGTGCTCGTGGCCTTCCCGAAGGAGCTCGGCGGCGAGGACGACCACGGCGGCAACATCGCCGGCTTCGAGGAGCTCGTGCTCGCCGACCCCTCGCTGCAGATCAAGTCCGGCGTGCAGTACGGGCTCTTCGGCGCCGCCGTGCTGCACCTCGGCACGACCGACCACCACGAGCGGCTGCTGCCGCCCATCATGCGCTTCGACGTGCCCGGCGCCTTCGCGATGACCGAGACGGGGCACGGGTCGGACGTCGCGTCGATCGGCACGACCGCGACCTACGACGAGGCGACGGAGGAGTTCGTCATCCACACCCCCTTCCGCGGCGCGTGGAAGGACTACCTCGGCAACGCCGCGAAGGACGGCGTCGCGGCGGTCGTGTTCGCGAAGCTCGTCACGAAGGGCGTCGACCACGGCGTCCACGCGTTCTACGTCGACATCCGCGACCCCGAGACCGGCGAGTTCCTGCCCGGCGTCGGCGGCGAGGACGACGGCTTCAAGGGCGGCCTCAACGGCATCGACAACGGTCGGCTGCACTTCGACCACGTGCGCGTGCCGCGCCGCAACCTGCTGAACCGCTACGGCGACGTCGCCGCCGACGGCACCTACTCGTCGTCGATCGAGAGCCCGGGACGCCGCTTCTTCACGATGCTCGGCACGCTCGTGCAGGGCCGCGTCTCGCTCGACGGCGCCTCGGCGGTGGCGTCGAAGGCGGCGCTCGCGATCGCGATCCGGTACGGCGCCGAGCGTCGCCAGTTCCAGGCGTCGAGCGACGTCGAGGAGGAGGTGCTGCTCGACTACCGCAGGCACCAGAAGCGCCTGTTCACGCGCCTCGCCGAGACGTACGCGATGTCGTACGCCCACGAGCGGCTGCTCACGGAGTTCGACGGCGTCTTCTCGGGCGAGACCGACACCCCGGAGGCGCGCGAGGACCTCGAGACGCTCGCCGCCGGCCTCAAGGCGCTCTCGACCTGGGCTGCGCTCGACACGCTGCAGGAGGCGCGCGAGGCGTGCGGCGGCCAAGGCTTCCTCGCCGAGAACCGGCTGACGATGCTGCGCCAGGACATGGACGTCTACGCGACGTTCGAGGGCGACAACACCGTGATGCTGCAGCTCGTCGGCAAGCGCCTGCTGGGCGACTTCGCCAAGCAGTTCAAGGGTGCGTCCGCCGCGCAGCTCGCGCAGTTCGCTGCGAAGGAGTTCGCCGGACGTGCCGCGGCGCAGGTCGGCCTCCACGTCGTCGCGCAGGACGTGCGCGACCTGCGGCAGCCGGCGACGGCGTCCCGCGCCCTGCGCACGACCGCGGTGCAGCGCGAGCTGCTCACGGACCGCGTTGAGACGATGGTCGCCGAGATCGGTGGGCGCCTGCGCCACGTGCCGCGGGGCGACGCCGCGAAGACCGCGAAGGCGTTCAACAACGTGCAGAACGAGCTCATCGAGGCCGCACGGGCCTGGGCCGAGCTGCAGCAGTGGAAGGCGCTGACGGAGGCCGTCGAGCGGATGTCGGGCGAGACGGCGCGCGTCATGACGTGGGTGCGCGACCTCTTCGCGCTCACGCTGCTCGAGCGGCACCTCGCCTGGTACCTCGCGAACGGTCGCCTCTCGGGCTCGCGTGCGAAGGTCGTGACGTCGACCATCGAGCGACTGCTCGTGAAGATCCGACCGCACGCGCTCGACCTCGTCGACGCCTTCGGCCTCGGCGACGAGCTGCTGCGCGCCCCGATCGCGTCGGGGGTCGAGGGCCAGCGGCAGGCGGAGGCGATGGCGTACTACGAGGCGCACCGCGCCGCCGGCACGCTGCCGACGCCCGAGAAGCAGGCGAAGCGCCGCTGACGCCGTCTCCCGACCAGCTGCTCGGAGGTCGTCTCCGTGCAGCTGGTCGAGGAGCGCAGGCGCGCAGCGCCTCCGCGTCACGAGACCTCGTGACCGCCGCTCCTGCCCGATCGCGCGTGGTCGCGGGGAGCGGGCATGTCGCGTGGTCTCGTGACGGCTCCTCGCTGGCGCTCGGGGCCTCCTCGACCGGCTGATGGTGCGGTCGGGGGGTCTTCGATGGCGACCCCGTGCAGCTGGTCGAGGAGCGCAGGCGCGCAGCGCCTCCGCGTCACGAGACCTCGCGACCGCCGCTCCTGCCCGGCCCCGCGCATCGCCACCGCCGCGGCCCGGTATCGTCGCAGCACGTGAGCGAGAGTCTGTGGGCCGCGTCGGGCGACGAGCTGCTGCGGCGCACGGCGTCCGCCGAGCCGACGCCCGGGGGCGGCTCGATCGCCGCGCACGCCGCGTCGCTCGGCGCCGGCCTCGTGCTCATGGCGATCGACGTGACGCTCGCGGGGAAGGGCATGGACGACGATGCCGCCGCAACCCTGCACGAGGCGCGCACGCGAGGCGAGGGCATCCTCGAGACGCTGCGTGCAGCGGTCGACGTCGACGTCGAGGTCTTCGAGGCGCTCATGGACGCCTACCGCATGCCGCGCGGCGACGACGCCGAGCGTGCCGAGCGCACCGCGGCCATCCGCGTCGAGACGGTCGTGGCCACCGTCGCGCCGCTCGATGTCGCGGACGCCGCACTCGAGGCCGTCGCGTTCTCGACGGCCGTCGAGCCCCTCGTGAAGACGGGCGTGCGCAGCGACGTCCTCGCCGGTCGCGACCTGCTGCTCGGTGCGGCGCGCGCCGCGATCCGCACGGCCGACGTCAACCTCGCGGGCCTCGACGACGAGCCGGCGCTCCAGGAGCGCAGGCAGCGCGCGTGGGATGCGATCCTGACCGCGCTCGAGGTCGGAAGCCGCGCATGACCGCCACCATCGTCGACCCGTCCGAGGTCGCCCGCGCGTACCGCGACGAGGTGAGCTCCGCCGTCGCGGCGCTGGTCGAGCGCGGTCGGAGCCTCCGCGTCGTCGGCATCCTCAGCCAGGACGACGGCCCCGCGGCGACGTACGCGCGCTACGCGCGGAAGGGCTGCGAGGCCGTGGGCATCGCCATGGAGGTGCGGCACGTCGGCGCCGACGAGGTCGAGGCCGCGATCGCCGCGGCGAACGCCGACCGCGACGTCGACGGCATCTTCCTCTACTACCCGCTCATGGATGCCGCCGCCGACCGCTGGCTGCGCGAGCTCGTCGACCCGCGCAAGGACATCGAGGGCATGCACTCCTTCTGGAGCCGCCTGCTCTACGAGAACCGCCGGTTCGTCGACGACGACGGCGCGAAGCGCGCGATCCTGCCCTGCACGCCGCTCGCGATCCTCAAGCTGCTGCAGCACGCGGGGATGCGCGGCGAGGGCTCGGAGGCGCCGCTCGAGGGCCTCACGGCGTGCGTCGTGAACCGGTCCGACATCGTCGGCCGCCCGCTCGCGGCGATGCTCGCGAACGACGGCGCGCGCGTGCACTCCCTCGACGTGCACGGCTCGCTGCTGCTCGAGCCGGCGATCGGCAGGCACACGCACGACGTGCGCGACTCGACGGCGTCGCGCGCCGAGGCGCTCGCGGAGGCCGACGTCGTGGTGTCGGCGGTGCCGGCGCCCGCGTTCGAGCCCATCACGGGCGCCGAGCTGAAGCCCGGGGCGCTGCTCGTGAACGTCGCGGAGCGCCGGAACTTCGACGACTCGGCGCTGGAGGTCGCGTCGGCGTTCGTGCCTCGCGTCGGCCCCCTCACCGTGACGATGGCGACGCGCAACCTCGTGCGCCTCGTCGAGACGCTGGGGCGCTGACGCTCCAGCCTCGGCCGGCGAGGGCCGTGGCGGGACGTCGGGACGTGCCCCGACGCGGCCGGGCGCGTGGCTGGGACGGAGCGGCGCTCGCGTGGTCTCGTGACGCGTGCTCGCCTGGCGGCTCGCGCGCTCCTCGACCGGCTGGTCAGGGAGCCCCTTCCCGGTACCGGCCCTTGAGGTGCGAGCGGAGCGAGCCTCGAAAGGGTCCCTCGCACCCGCGTGTCCCCATCAGCCGGTCGAGGAGGCCGCAGCCGCGGGCTGCAGCCGTCACGAGACCTCGTGCGTGCCTGCTCAGCGCGACCGAGCACGTGGCTGCGCGGGTGCGGCGGTCGCGTGGTCTCGTGACGCGTGCTCGCTGCGCTCGCGCGCTCCTCGACCAACTGCGTGGGGCCGCCCCAGAACCGGCCCTTGAGGTGCGAGCGGAGCGAGCCTCGAAAGGGTCCCTCGCACCCGCGTGTCCCCATCAGCCGGTCGAGGGGGCCGCAGCCGCAGGCTGCAGCCGTCACGAGACCTCGTGCGTGCCTGCTCAGCGCGACCGAGCACGTGGCTGCGCGGGTGCGGCGGTCGCGTGGTCTCGTGACGCGTGCTCGCCTGGCGGCTCGCGCGCTCCTCGACCGGCTGGTCAGGGAGCCCCTTCCCCGTACCGGCCCTTGAGGTGCGAGCGAAGCGAGCCTCGAAAGGGCCCCCGCACCCGCACCCGCATGCTCCCATCAGCTGGTCGAGGAGGCCGCAGCCGCAGGCTGCAGCCGTCACGAGACCTCGTGCCGTGCGCGCTCGACGCGACCGAGCGCGTGGCTGCGCGGGTGCGGCGGTCGCGTGGTCTCGTGACGCGTGCTCGCTGCGCTCGCGCGCTCCTCGACCAACTGCGTGGGGCCGCCCCAGAACCGGCCCTTGAGGTGCGAGCGAAGCGAGCCTCGAAAGGGTCCCGCTCGTCGGTCGGGTCGCACGGCTGGCCGAGGAGGCCGCAGCCGCAGAGGGCCGTCGATGCCTCAGGCGGGCGAGTCGACGATCCCGACGAAGCGGCCACCGATGCCGTCGATCTCCGATCGCACCGTGCCGGCTGCCGGCCGCGGCGCCTCGGAGGGGTCGTGGCGGTCGCACAGCACCATCGTGAGCTCCGGCCACCACTTCTTCGGCCGCTCCCACTCCTCGAGCCCGCACACGACGCACTCGAGCCGCACCCAGACCGGCCGCGCGCCCGGGCGCCGGTCGGCGCGGGACTGCAGGAGCCAGGCAGGTGGCTCCGCCTCGATCGCCGTCAGCTCCCCGTCGCGGATCATCGCGGGGATGCCGTGCCGCTCAGCCATCTCCACGGGGATGTCGAGGCGGATGGCGGCCTCGCGTCGCGTGAACATCTCTCCAGCGTAGGCGCGGGCCGACGAGCCGTCGGCGGCTAGGACGCCGCCCGGGCCGCGACGAGGTCCGGGTGGTGGATCGCCGCGACGTCCGGATGCGCCCGCAGCCGCGACTTCAGCGCGTTCTCGCCGTAGGTGGCGTAGATCGGGTTCGCCGGGTCCTGCGAGACGCCGCCCGCCTCCGCGGCGAGCGCCGGCGGGAGGTCGAGCACGGGGATGCGCGCGTCGAGCCCGGGATTGAGGAAGAAGGGGATGGAGACGCGGTCCTCGCCCGACCGCGGCGTCAGCACGCGGTGCCGCGTCGCCTGGAGGTAGCCGTTCGTCGCGTGCTCGAGCAGCTCGCCGATGTTCACGACGAAGGCGCCGTCGATCGGCGGCGCATCCACCCACGCTCCGTCGATCTCGACCTGCAGGCCGTCCTTGCCGGGCTCGACCCACAGGAGCGTCAGGACGCCGGAGTCCTTGTGCGCGCCGACGCCCTGGCCGTCGCGGCGCGCGTCGGAGCCGGGGTAGCGCACGATCTTGATGAGCGTGAAGGGATCGGCGAAGGCGTCGTCGAAGACGTCGGCGGGTGCGCCGAGCGACTGCGCCCAGGCGGCGAGCAGCCGCCGCCCGACGTCGGTGAGCCGGTCGTGCCACTCGCGCACGACGACCTCGAGCTCGGGCAGCGACTCGGGCCAGAGGTTCGGGCCCTGCAGCCGCCAGTAGTCGGCGTCGTCGCGGTCGGAGGGCTCCCGCTCGGGACCGACGTCGATCTGCTCGCGCCGATCGACCTTGCCCTCGGTGCGCTCGCCGCCGAGCCGCGTGTAGCCGCGGAAGTGCGGGCTCGTGACGTTCTCGATCGCGAGCTTGCGATCCTCGGGCAGCGCGAAGAACGCCCTGGCGAGTCCGTGCACCCGGCTCTGCAAGTCGTCGTCGACGCCGTGGCCGACGAGGTACAGGAAGCCGACGTCGCGCGTCGCCTCGCGCAGGCGCGTGCGGAAGGCGGCTGCTGCCGCCTCGCCGCGGTCGAGATCGGAGAGGTCGAGGACGGGGAGGTTCGCCATGGTCCGGCCACCGTAGCCGCGTCCTCCCACGTGGGGCTGCGGTGCGTCGTCATGTGACGGCCGACCGAGCACCGGCGCGCCCGGCGCAACACGTCCCGATCCCCGTCGAGCCGCCTCCCGGGGGAGCAGTCGGCCGCCTCCCCTCGGCCGACGCCTCGCTGGCGCACGCTGGCTACGCTGACGCCATGCCGTCCCCGCGCCCGTCGAGACTCGCGATCGCGGGCGCGGTCGTCTCGCTCGTCGTCGTCACGGCCGTGCAGCTCGGGCGCCTCGGCATGACGGGCCGGCCGATGCTCGGCTGGCGCGAGCTCGGTCTCGGCGGCATCGCACCCGCGCTCGCCGCCGCGAGCGTCATCGCGGGGATCGTCGCATCCCTCGCGCTGCTCGTCGTCGACCGCTGGCCGCGGACGGGGATGCTCGTCGCCGCGGCGTCCGCGACGCTCACCTGGATCCTCGTGCCGTGGCCGCCGCCGATCGGCGTGCTGCCCTTCGCGTTCGCGATCGTGCTGGCCGTGCGCCGCGGGGAGGCGATCTGGGCCGTCGGCGCCGTCGTCGGCACGCTCGTCGCCGCGGTCGTGACGATCTCGATCGTGAGCCCGCCGAGGGGCTGGATCGTGACGTCGGTCATGACGTGCGTCGCGTTGACGATCGTGCTCGTCATCGCGACCGCGCGGCGCGCCCGCCGCGAGCAGGAGCGCCTCGCCCGTGAGCAGGCGGAGGAGCAGGCGCGCACGCGGCAGGCGAGCGAGCGCGAGGCCATGGCCCGCGAGCTGCACGACGTGCTGGCGCACTCGCTCTCGTCGATCTCCGTCCAGGCGAACGTCGCGCTGCACCTCGCCGACCGCGAGCCCGCCCGCGCGACCGAGGCGCTCGCGACCATCCGCGACACGAGCAGGCAGGCGCTCGACGACGTGCGCCACATGCTCGGCGTGCTGCGCGGCGAGGCCACGGGGCCGCTCGTGCCCGAGGCGAGCCTCGACGCGCTCGACGCGATCGTGGCGAGCGCGACGGCGATGGGCGTCCGCGTCGAGATCGCCGACGCGCTCCAGCCGAGGCCGGCGACGGCGATCCAGTCGGCGATCGTGCGCATCGTGCGCGAGGCGCTCACGAACGCCGCGCGCCACGCGCCCGGCGCGACGGTGCGCATCGCGCTGTCGCGCGCGGACGGGGCCGCCCGCGCCGCCATCGTCGACGACGGTCCAGCGGGTCCCGCGCCCGCGACGCCCGGCGCCGGCACCGGCATCCTCGGCATGCGCGAGCGGGCGGCGCTGCTGGGCGGCACGCTCGAGGCGGGCCCGTCCGGCCGCGGCTTCGCCGTCGTCGCGACCTTCCCGGAGGCACCGTGATCCGCGTCGCCCTCGTCGACGACCAGGCGCTCATCCGGGCCGGCCTCCACGCGCTGGTCGACTCCGAGCCCGACATGGAGGTCGTGGGCGAGGCGGCGACGGGCGAGGATGCCGTGGCCCTCGTGCGCGCCGAGCGGCCCGACGTCGTGCTCATGGACATCCGGATGCCGGGGCGCGACGGGCTCTGGGCGACGCGGAGCATCGTCGCCGATCCCGATCTCGCCGGCACGCGCATCGTCGTCGTGACCACCTTCGAGCTCGACGAGCTCGTCGGCGACGCGATCGTGGCCGGCGCGAGCGGGTACGTCGTGAAGGACGCCGACCCCGTCGACCTGCTGCGCGCCGTGCGCGTCGCCGCGGAGGGCGACGCGCTGCTCAGCCCCTCCGTCACCAGGCGTCTGCTCGAGCGCGTCGCGGACGGCATTCGACCGGTCGACGCGGCACCGCTCGCCGCGCTCACCGAGCGCGAGCGCGAGGTGCTCGCGCTCGTCGGCGAGGGCCTCACGAACGAGGAGATCGCCGCGCGGCTCGTGCTGAGCCCGTTGACGACGAAGACGCACGTGTCGCGCATGATGGGCAAGCTCGGGGCGCGCGATCGCGTGCGGCTCGTCGTGCTCGCCTACGAGACGGGCCTCGTGCGACCCGGGTGGGCGCAGGGCTGATCGCCGACCGCCTCCTGGGGGAGGCAGCAGGTGCATCCCGACGCCGGACGCGCGGACGGGGTGCGCGGCGGGAGCCTCGACGTGGCGGTCAGGGCGACCGCAGGTCAGGAGGACCGACATGTCCATCACCATCGCGCAGGCGGCGCCGGCGCTCGTCGAGCAGCTCGACCGCTTCGGACCCGGCGGCGGCCCGCTGTGGTTCCTCAGGATCCTGATCCCGCTGCTGTGGATCGGGATCATCGTGGCCGTCGTGCTGCTGCTGCGCCGGTCGCTGCGTCGCCGCCCGTTCGTGCACGCGGCCGCCGCGGGCGAGCAGGCGCTCGCGACCCGGTTCGCGAACGGCGAGATCGACGAGACCGAGTACCGCGCGCGCCTCGAGGTGCTGCGCAGCGAGCGCGACCGGCGCTGAGCCGCTCGCCCGCCGGGATGGCCGCATCTCGTCGCGAGCGACGCCGCTCGCGGCGCCTCGCGACGAGATGCGTCCCCCACGACGGCCCTTCGGTCGCGATGCGGCATGCGCTCCCGCGTAGCGTGGATGCGAGGACTCGGACTCGGGGGAGACGATGACGCGACGACGCATGCCCGTCCGGCGGGCGATCGCCGGCCTGTACTGGCGCTGCAGCCGATGGACGCTCGTCCGCGAGGAGCCGGCGGTGCAGGGCTCCCGCATCGTCATCGGCGCTCCGCACACGTCGAACTGGGACTTCGTGCTCATGCTCGCGATCGCGTGGTCGCACGGCATCAGCCCGCGCTTCCTCGGCAAGCACCAGCTCTTCCGCGGTCCGGCCGGCTGGATCATGCGCCGCCTCGGCGGCATCCCCGTCGACCGCCGCGATCCGTCGCGCATCGTCGACGAGGTCATCGCGCTCATCGAGGGCGGCGAGGAGATCCAGCTCGTCGTGACCCCGGAGGGCACGCGCGGCTCCGGCACGCACTGGCGCAGCGGCTTCCACCGCATCGCGGTCGCGACGGGCCTGCCCGTCACGCTCGGCTACCCGGACGTGACGACGATGACGGCGGGGCTCGGCCCCACGTTCCACCTCACGGGCGACGTGCCGACCGACATGGATCGCATCCGCGCCTTCTACGCCGACAAGGCGGGCGTGCGTCCCGAGCTGCGCACCGAGCCGCGCCTCGCGAGCGAGGACGCGATCCGCGCCTGACCGGTCGCGGCGTCACTCCTCCGGGCGCTCGTCGCGCGTGCGACGGAGGCCGCGCAGCGCGAGCACGAGCGTCGTCGCGGCGCCCGCGAGCAGCAGCACGCCGAGCACGACCGTCATCGCCGGCGTCGACGGACCCCGAGCGCCCGCGGACGCCGTGAGCGCGACGGGATCGACGAGGCACGCGGCACCGAGCACGCCGAGCGTGGCGACGACGAGCCCCGAGGCGAACGGGCGCACGCGACGGAGGCTGCGCATCGGCAGCAGCAGCGCGACGCCGACGGCGGCGAGCGCGATCGTCACGGCCAGGAAGGCCAGCACGGCGACGAGCGCTTCGCCACGGCCGAGCGCGATCGGCAGCGCCACGAGCAGGCAGACGCCGGCAGCGCCGAGCATCACCACGCCGACGACCACGTCGGATGCCCTGGGTCGTCCCTCGCCTCGCATGCCTCGATCGTCGCAGGCGGGGCTGGACGCGTCCCGCACTGCCTAGGCGTCGGCGACGCGCCGGAAGCGCGGGCCGACGTAGCCGTCCTGCTGCACGCGCTCGACGAACATCGCGACCGGCCGGACCCACAGACCGCGCTCGCCGTACGAGGCCCGGTAGACGACGAGGCGCTCCTCCGTCTCCGAGTGCGACGCGACGCCCAGCACCTCGTACCGCGCGCCCTTCCAGTGCTCGTAGACGCCCGGCGTCGGCTCCTCGCTCATGCCGTCATCCTCGCAGCCGGCAGTGCCGTGCCACGGGCATGGGCCGCCGACGTGCTTCGCGACTCGGCTAGCCTCGCGCCGTGGCGAGACGCATCGAGCTCGAGAACGTCGCAGACGGGATGACCGGGCACTTCGTCCGCGACGCGGGGTGGGAGCAGGACTGGATCCTGGGCGATCTCGCTCGCGCGGCGGTGCTCTCGGGCTCGAGCACCCTGAGGCTCGACCTCGAGGGATCGGACCGAGCGGCGACCAGGGATGCGCGCATCCTTCGGGCGGACCTGCAACGGCATCTGGCACGACGCCGGATCCCGTCCGAGTGGGTCGTCGGCGCGACGCTCGAGCTCTGGGTGCTCGCGGTTCGAGGACGTCGTGCGCAGGTTCGCTGTCGGATCTCGATCGCCGACGACCTGGGTCGGGTGCACGCGTCCACGCGCTCGACGGCGGTCGGCCTGCCGCGATTCGGTCTCGTCAGCCGGCTCGCGCGTCGCCTGATCCCGGAGCGCTGACACCGAGATCGGCGTGCAGCCCGCACCTCCCGAGCTGCCATCGGTCGACGAGCAGACCTGGCTGCGTCGACGACCGAGCACGCGCCCGGGCATGAAGGAACCCCCGCGATGTAGAAGCTACGCGGGGGTTCAGCAGCGGCGTAACGACCGCTGCGTGGCTCCGACGGGCGTCGATCCCGTGACCTCACGATTTTCAGTCGTGCGCTCTACCAACTGAGCTACAGAGCCGGACCGGGAGCGCGGCCCCCGGACCTAGCGTGAACCCCTCGCTCTCGCGAGGGGCCGCACCGCGACCCTGACGGGACTTGAACCCGCGACCTCCGCCGTGACAGGGCGGCGCGCTAACCAGACTGCGCTACAGGGCCTTGCATCATCGACCAGTGACCCCAACGGGATTCGAACCCGTGCTGTCGCCGTGAAAGGGCGATGTCCTAGGCCGCTAGACGATGGGGCCATGCGTCATGGACTCATGGCTACCGAGGGAAGACACTACGCGACGATGCCTCCGCCTGCAAATCCGGCGCCGGGCGCGTCCGCCGCGCGTGTCGGGCGCCGTCGCGGGCGAGCGCCGACCGGCGCGCAGGAAGGTCGAGCGGGCTCACGCGACCCACCGCGCGCCGCGGCGGATCCGGTGGAAGAGGATGCGAGCATGGCCGGGCTGCGCGCGGGCACCCGCGTCGGCGAGCCGGACGAGGGCACGCCCGCCGACCATCCTTGACTCTCAACCTCTGGTTGATAGTCTGCAGCAGCCAGCCCCGTCTCCATCACTGGCGAGGAATCCCGCATGCAGAGCACCGCGCAGCCGCAGCGACGTCCGTCGCGCCTGCGCCTCGGGCTCATCGCCACGGCCGCGATCGCTGCGCTCGCCGCGACCATCGTCACACCCGGCAGCCCCGCGCAGGCCGAGGACGCCTGGGGCTTCCCGACGTGGAGCGAGGTCGAGGCGGCGCGCGGCGACGTCGCAGCGCAGCAGGCGCAGATCGCCGAGATCCGCGATCTCATCACCAGGCTCGAGTCCGAGCAGGCCGCAGCCGAGCAGCTCGCGAACCAGCGCGCCGGCGAGGCGGCCCTCGCGCAGGAGCGCTACGACGAGGCGGCCTTCACCGCATCGCAGCTCGAGGAGCAGGCGGCTGCCGCGCAGCGCGTCGCGGAGGACTCGCAGCGCGCCGCGTCACAGCTCGCAGCGCAGCTCGCGCGCACCGGCGGCACGGGAGACCTCTCGGTCGAGCTCTTCGCGAACCCCGGCAGCGCCGACGAGTGGCTCTACCGGCTGAGCCTGCTCGACAGCGCCGCCTCGACGGCTGACACGCTCTACACGCAGGCGCAGCAGGACGCGAACACCGCGTCGTCGCTGCAGGACCAGGCCGACGTCGCCCGCGACGAGCGGCAGCGGCTCAGCGAGGAGGCGAACGCCGCCCTCGAGGCCGCGACGGCGGCGGCGGCCGAGGCGGCGGCTGCGGTCGACCGCACGAACGCCCACAAGGCCGAGCTGGAGGCGCAGCTGAGCGTGCTCGAGGAGAACCGCGCCGCGACCGAGGCCGACTACAACGCCGGCCAGCAGTGGTACGCGTACCTCGCCGAGCAGGAGCGACTCCGTCAGGAGGAGGAGCGTCGTCAGCAGGCGGCTGCGGCGGCAGCCGCGGCGGCAGCGGCTGCGGCCGCGCAGCAGAACGGCGGCAGCAGCAGCGGCGGAAGCGGTGGCGGCTACGCCGGCCCGGGCGTCTCCGGCAGCGGATGGACCTCGCCGCACTACGGTCGCATCTCGTCGACGTTCGGCTGGCGCACCGACCCCGTCACGGGATCCTTCTCGAAGCTCCACGCCGGCCTCGACATCGTCGCAGGCTGCGGCACCCCGATCTACGCCGCGGCCGCCGGCACGGTCGCCGTGCGCGGCCAGGACTCCTACGGCGCCAACATGATCTGGATCGATCACGGCGGCGGCGTGCAGACGCGGTACTACCACATGGCCGCGCCCTCGCCTCTCGGCTACGGGCAGTACGTCGCGGCGGGTCAGGTCGTCGGCTACGAGGGCTCGACGGGCTGGTCGACCGGCTGCCACCTGCACTTCGAGATCCGAGTGAACGGCGTGGCGCAGGATCCGCTGCCGTTCCTGCGGGCGCGCGGCGCGAACATCTGACGCGCGAGGCGACGGTCGCTCGGCACCCTTCGAGGCTCGCTGCGCTCGCACCTCAGGGAGCGGGTGGTGGCCGCTGCGCTCGCCGCGACGAGCGGGTGGTGGCCGCTGCGCTCGCCGCGAGGAGCGGGTGGTGGGCGCCGCGCACGCAGACGACGAGGGCGGCGCATCCATCGGATGCGCCGCCCTCGTGACGTGCTGCTGCGGTCGTCAGTCGCGACCGGGCGCCGGTGCCTCCACGGGCGCGTCGTCGTCGTGGCCCGACGCCTCGAACGCGGCGAATCCGGCCCGCACGGTGGCCTCGGCGGCCTCCGCGCCCTCCCAGCCGCCGACCTTCGCCCACTTGCCGGGCTCGAGGTCCTTGTAGTGCAGGAAGAAGTGCTCGATCTCGTCGCGCGTCTGCTTCGGCACGTCGTCGATGTCCTGGATGTGCGACCAGCGCGGGTCCTTCTCGAGCACGCAGATGACCTTGGTGTCGATGCCGCCGTCGTCCTCCATGTTCAGCTGCCCGACGGGGCGCACCTTCACGAACACCCCCGGCGGCACGGGGTACTCGAGCAGCACGAGCGCGTCGACGGGGTCGCCGTCGAGGCCGAGGGTCTGGTCGAAGAAGCCGTAGTCGGTCGGGTAGACGAAGGTCGTGAAGAGGACGCGGTCGAGGTAGACGCGACCGGTCTCGTGGTCGACCTCGTACTTGTTGCGGCTCCCCTTGGGGATCTCGATGACGACGTCGTAGGCGGCCACTGGCGCTCCTGTCTCGGGTGTTGCGATCGGCAATAGGATCATCGCATGCCCCCCACCGACGACCGGCGCCCTCGGCTCACGCCCGCGGTCGCCGACACGCGGCGCGCGGTGCGCGAGTCGCTCGCGGGCATCGAGGAGGGCGCGCTCGTGCTCGTCGCGCTCTCCGGCGGCCCCGACTCGCTCGCGCTCGCCGCGGCGACGGCGTTCGAGGGACCCCGGGCAGGGATGCGCGTCGGCGGCGTCGTCGTCGACCACGGGCTGCAGGAGGACTCGGCGCAGGTCGCCGAGACCGCCGCGCAGCAGGCTCGCGACCTCGGTCTCGACCCGGTGCTCGTGCGGCGCGTGACCGTCGACGGGCACGGCGGCCCCGAGGCTGCCGCGCGGCAGGCGCGCTACGCGGCGCTGCTCAAGGCGCGCGCCGAGCTCGACGCGGCGGTCGTGCTCCTCGGCCACACGCTCGACGACCAGGCCGAGACGGTGCTCATCGGCCTCGCGCGCGGCTCCGGCCCCGAGAGCCTGTGGGGCATGCACCCGGCGATCGGCTTCCTCCGCCGGCCCTTCCTCACGGTGCGGCGCGCGGACACCAAGGCTGCCTGCGGAGACCAGGGCCTCACGCCCTGGCACGACCCGCACAACCACGACGAGCGCTTCCTGCGCGCACGCGTGCGCGACCGCGTGCTGCCGATCCTCGACCAGGAGCTCGGCGGCGGCGTCGTCGAGGCGCTCACGCGCACGGCCGACCAGCTGCGGGAGGATGCGGAGGCGCTCGCGCACTTCGCGCAGGAGCAGATCGGCGACCTCGTCGAGCACGCCGAGGGCGGCCTCTCGCTGCACGCGGGCGCGCTCGCGTCGAACCCGCCCGCGCTCCGGCAGCGCATCATCCGCCTGGCGGTGCAGAGCGAGTTCCACGTCTCGCTCACCCGGCAGCAGACGCTCGAGGTGTCGCGGCTCGTGACCGACTGGCATGGCCAGGGGCCCATCCACCTGCCCGGCATCCGCGTGGCGCGCGAGGGCTCGCTGCTGCTGTTCACTGCCGCCTGAGGCCGCGGTCGTCCGCGCATGTCCGCCCGGGCATGCAGCGAGGATCGGCGCGTGAGGTCACGGCTCCATCACAATGGCGCGCCGGGCGGTGCCGCGCCCGTATGCCCGCGAGGCTGGGGCGATCAACCTGCATGCCCGATCGAGCGCATCCGGTGTCACCGGAGCCCGATGCCGGACATGACGGGACGGATGCGCACCTCGCGCACGAGAGGAGACGCCGACATGACCCGCCGAGTCCGCCCCCTGGCCATCGCGGCGACGGCAGCGATCGCGCTGCTCGCCGTCGCCGGCTGCGCGCCCGCGAGCGACGAGGCCGTCGGGGAGTCGTCGCAGCCGTCGCCGAGCCCGTCGGCCGAGCCGTCGACGAGCGCCTCCGACGATGGCATCGACACGAGCGACTGGCTCGAGTACTCGACGCACGACGGCGACATGACCTACCGGTACCCCGCCGACTGGACGCTCGAGAGCGAGTCCGTGGAGTCGTCGCCGGAGATGGGCGGTCGATGGTTCGACGACGCGAGCCTGACCGCTCCGAACGGGCAGGTGCTGCTGCAGTCGTCGGACTTCGTCGACATCGGCGGCGCATGCGGCGAGGACGACCAGTTCCCGATCGAGGTGCTCGCGAGCGAGCCCGCCGACGTGCAGCCGCTCGTCGAAGGCGAGACGCCGCAGATCACGACGGTCGCGCTCGGCACCGCGGACGGGCGCTGGACCTTCGGCGTCGGCATCACGTCGGCCGATCGGCTGCCGGCGCCGGATTCGACCGGGTGCGGCTGGTACTTCGTGCACGGATCGAGCGACGGCGGCGTGTCCATCGGCACCCACTTCGTCATGGCCTCGGGCGAGGACGATCCGCTCTGGACCGTCGACACCCTCGACGACGCCGAGGCGTACATGGAGACCGAGGAGTACGCGACACTCCTCGAGATCCTGCGCTCGGTGCGCACCGCCTGACCGCGCGGGCGACGGCCGAGTCGGTGCGCGCGGGCGCCGACGTCACCGGTGCCCGCATGCCGGACATGACGGAGCGATCGTGCCGACCGAGGAGACCCGCCATGCACCGCATCCGACTCGCACCGCTCGTCGCGCTCGTCGCTGTCGCCGTCGCCGGATGCTCCGCTGCCGACGCCGACCCGGCCAGCTCGCCCGGCTCCACCGCGTCGCCCAGCGCGTCGTCGACTCCGACGACCGCGCCCTCGGCGTCGGAGGAGCCGTGGCAGACGGTGACCGCCGACGACGGCGCGACATGGAGCATGCCGGCCGACTGGACGACGGTGGATGCGAGCACCGAGGGCGAGGTCGGCGGGTGGCTGCAGGTCGACGTGCTCGACGAGGACGGCGACCGCGTGCTGTCGTACGCCCACGACCTCGGTGGCCTGAGCGGCCTCGGGGGCGCATGCCAGACCTTCCCCGAGGTCCAGTCGTTCGCGGCCGAGCCCTCGCAGGCGGGATTCCAGCCCGTCCGCGACGAGGCGTTCCTCGACGCGGCCTATGCGATCGAGCAGGCCGACGGGTCGGTGGTGCTGTCGATCGGCGTCGTGCCCGACTCCGCCTTCGACGCGTCGATCCCGCGCTGCCTCGTCTACAACTCCGGGCTGCATCCTGCGAACGGCAGCACCGTGTCCTTCGCCACCGACCTCCAGACCGGCTCGGGTGATGCTGCGAGCAGCACGACGTGGGGATTCGGCTCGTTCGACGAGGCGCGCGCGTTCGCAGACTCGGCCGAGGGGCAGACGCTGCTGCAGGTCGTCGAGTCCCTGCGCCTGCAGCCCTGAGCGCCTACGGTGGGCGCATGGCTCGCATCCTCGGCATCGTGATCGGGGCGGTCGTCGTCGCCGCCGGCACGCTCTTCTTCCTGCAGGGCATCGGCATCGTCGGCGGCTCGTCGATGACGAACACGACCACGTGGACGGTGCTCGGGCCGCTCATCGCGCTCGCGGGCGTGATCGTCATCGTGGTGACGCTGCGCCGCACGCGCCGCAGGTAGGTTGGGAGGCCCGAGCCGACCGCCACCGCCAGGAGCGCAGCACATGGACCTCAAGGACATCGAGCAGGACCTCGCGGGCGTCCTCCACACCGAGGAGGAGCTGCACGCGCGGCTCGAGGAGCTCGCGCGCGAGATCGAGCGCGACTACGAGGGTCGCTCGATCCTGCTCGTCGGCGTGCTGCGCGGCGCCGTCATGGTCATGGCAGACCTGTCGCGTGCGCTCAAGCGCGACGTGGAGATGGACTGGATGGCCGTCTCCTCCTACGGGTCCGGCACGGTCTCGAGCGGCGTCGTGCGCATCCTCAAGGACCTCGACACCGACCTCACGGGTCGCGACGTGCTCATCGTCGAGGACATCATCGACTCCGGCCTCACGCTCTCGTGGCTGCAGGCGAACCTGCGCTCGCGCGGTGCGGCATCCGTCGAGATCTGCACGATGCTGCGCAAGCCCGACGCGCTCAAGGTCGAGGTCGACGTGCGCTACTGCGGCTTCGACATCCCCAACGAGTTCGTCATCGGCTACGGCCTCGACTACGCCGAGCGGTACCGCAACCTGCGCGGCATCGGCGTGCTCGCGCCGCACGTGTACGCATCCGCCGACGACGCCTGAGCCACGGCCCGCGCCACGCCTGCGCTGGGCGGTGTCACAGCCTCCGTCGCCTGCAGCGAACAGCGGTCGGTGGCCCCATCCCGCCCGGGTAGCCTGATCAGCACCGACGCGACGCAAGGACTGTCTTGGACATCAAGAAGCTGCTGCGCGGCCCCATCCCGTGGGTCGTGCTCGCCCTCATCATCGGCGTGTTCGCCTTCACGCTCATCACGACGCCGACGTTCCGCGAGATCCGCACCGACCAGGGCATCGAGCTCATCGAGTCGGGCAAGGTCCAGCAGGCCGAGATCATCGACGGCGAGCAGCGCGTCACGCTGGTGCTGACCGACGTCGACGACGACCTCGGCACCGACCGCGTGCAGTTCTACTACGTGTCGCAGCGCGGCGAGGCGATCGTCGAGGCGATCGACGCCGCGAACCCCTCGGACGGCTACGACGACACCGTGCCGCAGTCCAGCTGGTTCGTGTCGCTGCTCAGCATCCTCCTGCCCGTGCTGCTGCTGGGCGCGCTCTTCTACTTCATCATGACGCGGATGGCCGGCGGCGGCCGCGGGGTCATGCAGTTCGGCAAGTCGAAGGCCCAGATGGTCTCGAAGGACATGCCGCAGGTGAAGTTCACCGACGTCGCCGGCGCCGACGAGGCCGTCGAGGAGCTCTCCGAGATCAAGGAGTTCCTGCAGGACCCGGCCAAGTTCCAGGCCGTCGGCGCACGCATCCCGAAGGGCGTGCTGCTCTACGGCCCTCCCGGCACCGGCAAGACGCTCCTGGCACGCGCCGTCGCAGGCGAGGCGGGCGTGCCCTTCTACTCGATCTCGGGCTCGGACTTCGTCGAGATGTTCGTCGGCGTCGGTGCGAGCCGCGTGCGCGACCTCTTCGAGCAGGCGAAGCAGAACGCGCCCGCGATCATCTTCGTCGACGAGATCGACGCCGTCGGTCGGCACCGCGGCGCCGGCATGGGCGGCGGCCACGACGAGCGCGAGCAGACGCTCAACCAGATGCTGGTCGAGATGGACGGCTTCGACGTCAAGACCAACGTCATCCTCATCGCCGCGACGAACCGTCCCGACATCCTCGACCCCGCGCTGCTGCGTCCGGGCCGCTTCGACCGGCAGATCGGCGTGGACGCGCCCGACATGGCCGGTCGCGAGACGATCCTCCGCGTCCACGCCAAGGGCAAGCCGATGGCCGACGACGTCGACCTCGCGGTGCTCGCGCGCAAGACGCCCGGCTTCACGGGCGCCGACCTCGCGAACGTGCTCAACGAGGCCGCGCTGCTCACGGCGCGCACCAACCAGAAGCACCTCACGAACGCGTCGCTCGACGAGGCGGTCGACCGGGTCATGGCGGGTCCGCAGCGCCGCACCCGCGTCATGAACGACAAGGAACGCCTCATCACGGCGTACCACGAGGGCGGCCACGCCCTCGCGGCGGCGGCGATGAACCACTCCGACCCCGTCACGAAGGTGACGATCCTGCCGCGCGGCCGGGCGCTCGGCTACACGATGGTCATGCCGATCAACGACAAGTACTCGGTGACGCGCAACGAGCTGCTCGACCAGCTCACCTACGCCATGGGCGGTCGCGTCGCCGAGGAGATCGTCTTCCACGACCCGACGACGGGCGCCTCGAACGACATCGAGAAGGCGACGGGCATCGCGCGCAAGATGGTCACCGAGTACGGCATGACGTCGACGCTCGGCGCCGTGAAGCTCGGCGGCGGCAGCGGCGAGGTCTTCATGGGTCGCGACATGGGCCATGGGCGCGACTACTCGGAGGACGTCGCCCGCGAGGTCGACGGCGCCGTGCGCGCCCTCATCGAGCAGGCGCACGACGAGGCGTGGACGGTGCTGAACCAGAATCGCGCCGTGCTCGACCGGCTCGCGACCGAGCTGCTCGACAAGGAGACGCTCGACCACCTGCAGCTCGCCGAGATCTTCGCCGACGTGCAGAAGCTCACGCCGCGCGAGCAGTGGCTCTCGAGCGACCACCGCCCCGTGAGCGACCAGCCCCCCGTCTCGCTGCCGGTGTCGCAGCAGGTCGACGCCGCCGTCGAGGTGGATGCTGCCGAGCCGGGTGCGGAAGGCGCGAGCGGAGCCTGACGGTGGCGGTGGATCGGGCACGCGTCGCCGCCGCGGTGGCGGAGCTGCTCGCGGCGATCGGCGACGACCCCACGAGGCAGGGACTCGCCGAGACCCCCCGCAGGGTCGCCGAGGCGTACGCCGACTACTTCTCGGGCGTGGGCGTCGACGCCGCCGAGCCGCTCGCGGACTCGACGAGCCTCGACGGCGAGACGGGCGAGCTCGTCCTGCTGCGCGGCATCGAGCTGCGGTCGATCTGCGAGCACCATCTGCTGCCGTTCACGGGCATCGCCCACGTGGCCTACCTTCCCGGCGATCGGATCGTCGGCCTCGGACGCATCCCCGCCGTCGTCGACGTCGTCGCGTCGCGACCGCAGATCCAGGAGCGACTCACCGACGAGATCGCCGACGCGCTCGTGCGCGGGCTCGCACCGCGCGGCGTGCTCGTCGTCGTCGAGGCCACGCACGGCTGCGTCACGGCGCGCGGTGCGCGCCAGACGCGATCGTCGACCGTGACGATGGCGAGCCGCGGCGCGCTCGCCGCGCCGCTGGAGCGCGCCGAGATCATGGCGCTCATCGGGGAGTCGCGATGACGCGCATCCTCGGCGTCCTCAACGTCACGCCCGACTCGTTCAGCGACGGCGGCAGGTTCGAGGATGCGGGCGCCGCGATCGCGCACGCGCGCCGCCTGCGGCTGCAGGGCGCCGACGTCGTCGACGTCGGCGGCGAGTCGACCCGGCCGGGCGCGACGCCCGTCGCGGTCGAGGCGGAGCTCACGCGCATCCTTCCCGTAGTCACGGCGCTCGCGGGCGGCGGCATCGCGGCATCCATCGACACGATGCACGCGGAGACGGCGCGCGCGGCCGTCGCCGCGGGGGCGACGATCGTCAACGACGTCTCTGGCGGGCTCGCCGACCCTCGCATGGCGTCGGTCGTCGCGGAGCTCGGGGTGACGTACGTCGTGACGCACTGGCGCGGCCACGACCTCGCGCACGGCACGAGCTACCGCGACGTCGTCGCGGACGTGCGCGACGAGCTCTCGGCGCGCGTCGACGCCGTCGTCGCCGCGGGCGTCGACCCGTCCCGCGTCATCCTCGATCCGGGCCTCGGCTTCTCGAAGGGCGCCGACGACAACTGGCGGCTCGTCGCGGGCCTCGACCGCATCGTCGACCTCGGGCTGCCCGTGCTCGTCGGCGCGAGCCGCAAGCGATTCCTCGGCGCGCTCCTGCCGACCGACGCGCCGATGGAGGCGCGCGACCACGGCACGGCGGCGCTGTCGGTGCTCGCGGCGCAGGCGGGCGCATGGGGCGTGCGCGTGCACGACGTCGCGTCGACCCGCCGCGTGCTCGACGTGCTCGACGCCGTGCGCGCCGCAGCGCCCGCCGCGGTGCCGCAGCCGACGCGAGGCGTCGCCGATCGCATCGCCCTGCGCGGCCTCGAGGTCTTCGCCCACCACGGCGTCTTCGAGCACGAGCGGCGCGACGGCCAGCGCTTCCTCGTCGACCTCGACGTGGAGGTCGACCTCGTCGCGGCGGCCCGCGGCGACGACCTCGCGCGCACGGTGCACTACGGCGAGCTCGCCGAGGCGGTGAGCGCCGCGGTCGAGCGCGACCCCGTCGACCTCATCGAGACGGTCGCGGAGCGCGTGGCGACGGTCGCGTTGGGCTTCGAGGCAGTGACGCTGGCGCGCGTCACGATCCACAAGCCCGACGCGCCCATCGCCGTGCCGTTCGGCGACGTCGCGGTGACGATCGAGCGCAGGCGCGCGTGATGCTGCGCGAGGCCGAGGCCGTGCTGTCGATCGGCGCGAACCTCGGCGATCGCGCTGCGCTCGTGCGTCGTGCGATCGACCTGCTGGATCGTGCGCCCGGCATCCGCGTCACCGCGCGCTCCGGGCTGTGGGAGTCGCCCGCCTGGAAGCCGGACGGGGCGGACGGCGCACCCGACTACGTGAACGCCGTCGCGATCGTGCGCACGACGCTCGAGCCGCTCGCCCTCCTGCACGCCGTGCACGCGATCGAGGATGCGCTCGGTCGCGTGCGCCTCGAGCGCTTCGGGGATCGCACGATGGACGTCGACGTCGTCGCCTACGACCGCGTCGCCTCCGACGATCCGGTGCTGACGCTGCCGCATCCGCGCGCCCACGAGCGGCAGTTCGTGCTGCAGCCGTGGCTCGAGCTGCAGCCCGATGCCGAGCTGCCCGGCCACGGCGGCATCGCCGAGCTCGCGGAGTACGCGCACGGCGACGTCTGGCCCTACCGCGAGGCGCGCGCATGAGCCGCACCACGCCTGCGACGCTCATCGCGACCTGGCTCGTGGCCGCAGCCGTGGGCTTCGCCGTCGACGCGGCGCTGGCCGCCGCCGGGCGTCCGATCCTCCCCCTGCCGCCGACGATCGGCGTCGTGCTCGCGGGCATCGGCGTCGTGCTCGTCGTGTTCGCGTGGCCCGTGCGGCAGATGGTCCGCGGCGGCCGCAAGGTCGGCTTCCGGCACGCGACGAGCGTGCTGGCCGGCGCGAAGGCGTCGGCGCTCGTCGCGGGCGTCGTCGGCGGCTGGGCGAGCGGCGCGCTGCTGTTCCTGCTGACCCGCGCCGTCATCTCCGGCGACGCCGTCACGATGTCGCTCGTGACGATGGGCGGCTCGATCGTGCTGCTCGTGGCGGCGCTCGTGGCGGAGACCTGGTGCATGCTGCCGCCCGAGGACGACGGCGCGACGCCCGCCTGAGGCGCCCGCTCCGAGCTCCCCGTCTCAGCTGGTGGAGGCGCGGCGTCAGCGCGGACTCCGGCCCCTCCTCGGGTGGTCGGAGAGCGGGCGAGCGCATGTCCAGCTGGTCGAGGAGCGCGCGAGCCCGTGGGCGAGCACGCGTCACGAGACGTCGTGACTGCGGCTCCTGCCCGGCCATGCGCGTGGTCGCGTGGGGTGCGTGGGTCGCGTGGTCTCGTGACGGCTCCTCGCTGCGCTCGGGGCCTCCTCGACCAGCTGGGGAAGACGCGACGTCAGCATGGACTCCGGCCCCCTTCCAGCTGGTCGAGGAGCGCGCGAGCCCGTGGGCGAGCACGCGTCACGAGACCTCGTGACTGCGGCTCTTGCCCGGCCATGCGCGTGGTCGCGTGGGGTTCGGCTGCGGCCTCCTCGACCGGCTGCAGGGGGAGGAGGGCAGCCGCGCGGCATCCCCCGCACGGCGTCCGTCGCTCGCGGGAACCGGCGTCCAGCCCCGCGGCCTAGCCTGGAGCCATGGAGCGCATCGACATCGCCGGGGACTGGCGCCGAGTGAGCCCCCGTTACGCGTGGGCGGAGCTGTGGACGACGGCGATCTGGGCCGTGGTGATCGCCGGCGCGACCGGCGCGATCCTCTGGTTCGTGACCGGCCTCGAGCGCTGGGCCGTCGTCGTGATCGCCGTCGCGATCCTCGTCGCGATGCTCGCGAGCGGCGTCGTCGCCTTCCTCCGCGTGCGCACGATCGGCTTCGCGATGCGCGAGGACGACCTGCTCGTACGCCGCGGCATGCTCTTCCGCCGCTTCGTGAGCGTGCCCTACGGCCGCATGCAGGTCGTCGACGTGACGCAGGGGCCTGTCGAACGGATGCTCGACCTGAAGACGCTGAAGTTCGTGACCGCGGCCGCGACCAGCGCCGTCACGATCCCGGGCCTGCCCGGCACGGACGCGGAGGTGCTGCGCGACGAGCTCGTCGCGGTCGCCGAGTCGCGACGGGCCGGGCTGTGAGCGAGCCGCACGTCCCACCGGACGAGCAGCAGCCGGCTCCGCCCGCCGTGACACCGCCCGCTCCTGCGACGGACGCGCAGGCGACGCCAGCCGCGGCGCTCATCGCGCCGCCGTCCGAGCAGCCGCCGGAGGCCGCTCAGGAGCGTGCGCGGACGCTCGTCGACGGCGACTGGCACCGGCTGCACCCGGCGACGCCGCTGCTGCGCGGCGGGCTCGCCGTCATCGTCGTCGGCGCGATCCTGCTGAACTCGCTGCGCGACCGCCTCATCGCCCTCTTCCTGCCCGCGGGCGTCGACTACGACGGCGACGCCCCCGACGCCATCGAGGCCGCCGAGCGGCTCGCGCTGAACGGCACGCTCATCTGGGTGCTGCTCGGCTTCCTCGTCGTGCTCGCGCTGTGCGTGCTCGGCTTCTGGCTCGCATGGCGCGTGCACCGCTTCCGCGTCACGGGCGACGTCGTGGAGGTGCAGCAGGGCATCCTCTTCCGCTCGCACCGTCGCGCCCCGCTGGCGCGCATCCAGGGCGTCAACCTCGAGAAGCCGCTGTTCGCACGGCTGTTCGGCGCGTGCAAGCTCGAGATCCAGTCGGCCGGCGCCGATGCGAACGTCGACCTCGCCTACCTCCGCACCGACGTCGCCGACGCGCTCCGCTTCGAGATCCTCGCGCGCGCCGCGGGCCGCACGACGACGCAGCAGCACCAGCAGCAGGGCTCGCATGCGCAGCGCGTCGTCGACGACTTCCTGCGCCCCGACGCCGAGCTCGTCGGCGTCGCGCCGACGTCGCTCGTGCGGCTCAAGGCGAGCACGGTGGTCGTGTCGTCGCTGCTCGACCTCGGGCTCGTCATCGGCGTGCTCGCGTCCATCGCCGCCGTCGTCGCCATGCTCGTACTCGACATCCCGTGGCTGCTGTTCACCCTCGTGCCCACGATCCTCTCGATCGTGAGCATCACGGTGCGCACGCTGTCACGGAAGCTGCGCTACTCGATCGCGCAGACGCCCGACGGCATCCGCCTCGCGTACGGCCTGCTCTCGACGACGACGGAGGTGCTGCCCGCCGGGCGCGTGTTCTCGATCACGGTGAGCCAGCCGCTGCTGTGGCGCCCGCTCGGCTGGTGGAAGGTGGCCTTCACCCGTGCGACCAAGACGACGGATGCCTCCTCCGGCCAGCAGAAGCAGTACGCGAACGTGCTGCTGCCGGTCGGCACGCTCGCGGACGTCGACACCGTGATCGGGCTCGTGCTGCCGCAGCTGCGCGGCTCGCGGCTGCTGCACGACGGCCTGCTCGGCATTAGGGCCGGGGACGAGGATGCGCGCGCCGACGCGGCGGTGGATGCCGACGGGAGCGAGCGCGGGGGGTTCGTGACGACCCCGCGCCGCGCACGCATCCTGCGACCGCTGTCCTGGCGACGCAACGGCGTCGCCCTCGGCGACGACGCCGTGCTGCTGCGCAAGGGACGCATCTGGCGATCGCTCGGCATCGTGCCGCTCGCGCGCACGCAGTCCTTCGCATTGCACCAGGGCCCCCTCGAGGGTGCGCTCGGCGTCGCGCACCTCGCGGTGCACGTCGTCGGCAGCGCGCTGTCGCCGACGATCGGAGCGCTCGGCGTCGACGACGCGCAGGCGACGTTCGCACGCGCCCGCGAGGTCGTGCCCGCCGCGATCGGCGCCGACACGACCGAGACGTGGCACGTGCGCACGGCCGGCGTCGGCGAGGAGCCGGCCCCGGTCGCCGCCGCCGCCGCCCCGATGCCCGCGCCGCACGCCGCGTCCAGTAGCGTCGACGGGTCCGCACCGCACGACCGCATGGAGCAGCACGACGTGACCCACGACGAGCACCGCGGCGAGCCGCGCCCGTGACGCCCGCTCGTCTCGGCGTCGGCATCGTCGGCGCCGGCCGCGTCGGCCCCGTGCTCGCAGCAGCCCTGGCCGGAGTCGGGCACGCGCTCGTCGGCATCTCCGGCGGCGGCGATCGCGTCGAGGCGATGCTGCCCGGCCTGGCCGTGCTCGACGTGCCGACGATCGTCGAGCGCGCCGAGCTCGTGATCCTCGCCGTGCCGACGAGCGAGCTGCCCGCGCTCGTCGCGGGCCTCGCCGCCACCGAGGCGTGGCAGCCCGGCCAGCTCGTCGTGCACACCGCCGCCGAGCACGGCGTCGAGGTGCTCGAGCCCGCACGCGCGGCGGGCGCCATCCCGCTCGCCATCCATCCCGCCATGGCCTTCACGGGCACGAGCCTCGACCTCGCGCGGCTGCGCGACGCCGTGTGCGCCGTCACGGCGCCCGCGCCCGTGCTGCCGATCGCGCAGGCGCTCGTCGTCGAGCTGGGCGCCGAGCCCGTCGTCGTCGCGGAGGCCGACCGCGCCGACTACGCCGAGGCCGTCGCGATGGCGACGGAGACCGGGGAGCGGGTCGTCGGCGACGCGCTCGCACGCCTCGCCGCGATCGGCGTCGACCGACCGGTGCGGCTGCTCGGACCCGTGGTGCGCTCGAGCGTCGAGCGGGCGCTGTCGCGCGCGCCGGGGCATCCCGAGGCGGATACGCTCGGCGACGACTCGAAGGGACCGTAGGTGGAGACCCTGACCACGATCGCCGCCGTGCGCGACGTCGTGCACGCCGCGCGCAGCCGCGGCGAGCGCATCGCGCTCGTGCCCACGATGGGTGCGCTGCACGAGGGGCACCTCGCGCTCGTCGAGGCGGCGCACGAGCACGCGGACGTCGTCGTCGTGTCGATCTTCGTGAACCCCATGCAGTTCGGGCCGACCGAGGACCTCGCGCGCTACCCGCGCGACCTCGACGCCGACCGCGCGCGGCTCGCGGAGGCGGGCGTCGCCGCGATCTTCGCCCCCACGGCCGAGGAGATGTACCCGACGGGCGCCGCATCGCCCACCGTCGTCACCGCCGGGCACCTCGGGACGGTGCTCGAGGGTCGCAGCCGCCGCGGGCACTACGACGGCGTGCTGACGGTCGTCTCGAAGCTCCTGCACATCGTCGCGCCCGACGTCGCGTGCTTCGGCGAGAAGGACGCGCAGCAGCTCTTCCTCGTCCGCCGCATGGTGCGCGACCTCGACATGCCGGTCGAGATCGTGGGCGTGCCCACCGTCCGCGACGCCGACGGCCTCGCCCTCTCGAGCCGCAACCGGTTCCTCTCGGGCCACGATCGTCGCACCGCGCTCACGCTCTCGCGCGCGCTCGAGGCGGCCGGGGCCTCCGCCGATCGCGGCGTCGAGGCGATGATCGCCGCGGCGCAGGGCGTGATCCAGTCGGACACCGGCGTGCAGCTCGACTACCTCGCGGTCGTCGATCCGGCGACGTTCGCCTTCGTCGGCGAGGCCCACCACGGCCCCGTGCAGGTGCTCGTCGCCGCGCGCGTCGGCGACGTGCGCCTCATCGACACGGCGACGTTCGCGATCCCGTGACCCGACTGTGACCTCCGGCCCCAGGTGGACATGCCTGGTCGAGGGGAGGGACGCGACGCGCCCGGGACGCGTCCAGCGACACCGCAGGAGCGGTGCCGGACAATCCAGGGCGTGACCGCCGAGCAGACCGACGCGCAGCTGTGGGCTGCCGTCGTGCGCGGCGACGGCATCGCATTCGCGACCGTGTTCGACCGGCACGGCGATCGCGTCTGGCGGCACGCGTGGAGGATCATGCAGCACAGGCAGGACACCGAGGACGTCGTCTCGGCGGCGTTCGCGGAGGCGTGGCGCAAGCGCTCGAGCGTGCGGATCGTCGACGACTCCCTGCTGCCCTGGCTCCTCATCACCGCGACGAACTGCGCGCGCAACGCGAGCCGCGGGCGGCGCCGCCTCGAGCGGCTCATCGCGCACATCCCGCGCGCCGACGACGCCCCCGATGCGGCCGACGTCGCGGGCGATCGCGACGAGGCGGAGACGGCGCGCACCGCCGTCGCCGACGCGCTTCGGGCGCTCTCGCCCGCCGACGCGTCGCTCATCGCCCTCGTGATGCTCGAGGACATGCCGCTCGCGGATGCCGCCCGCGCGCTCGGCATCGGCTACGGGGCGGCGAAGACGCGCATCCACCGCGCCCGGGGCCGGATGCGGGCGCACCTCGAGGCGGCAGGCATGGCCCCGTCGATGGAGGAGGTGCCGTGAACGACGATCGAGTCCCGCAGATGGACGACGAGTTCGCCGCGCGCATGCGCCGCGGCCTCGCCGCCATGGCGCCGCGCGAGGTCGCGCGCACCCGGCGGATCCAGGAACGCGTCGCCAGCGCGGTCGGCGTGCTCGTGATCGTCGCCGTCGTCGTGCTGGGTGTGCAGACCTTCGCACCGACGATCGGCGGCCCGGGCGTCGAGGCGGTGCCGACGAGCACACCGACGCCGTCGGTCACGCCGTCTCCCGAGCCGACGCCGACCCCGACGCCGACCCCGACGCCGGAGCCCGAGCCCGAGCCGACGCCCCCGCCCGGCTTCGAAGGGGTCGCTGCCGGCGTGCCGGTGATCACGGAGCTGTCCCTCCCCGGATTCGGCGACACCGGAGCCGCAGGCGGCTCCACGATCACCGCGTTCGTCGACGTCTACGTCCTGTGCCAGGGGGCTGGTTCCGTCGACGTCGGGGGATACACCGTGGACTGCACGCAGGAGGCGCCGTCGACCGTCATCGCGATGCTCCCTGTCGGGTTCGACCCCGCGGTCGAGTCGTCGCCCTCGATCGTGCCCGATGCCGCCTTCACCGGCATCGTGCGCGTCGTGGCGCGCGGCGAGCAGCCGGCCGGGCTCGGTATCGGCGGCGTCGCCTCGGTCTGGGTGCAGTGCCCATCGACCGGCACCGTGATCGGCGGCGTCGCCTTCGACTGCGATGAGCTGTACGACGGGCTCCACATCCGCGAGCTCGCGGCATGGGGCATCCCGTACTCCGCCGACCAGCTCGTGCCGACGATCGTGCTCGGCGAAGGGGGCGGGGGACTGCTCCGCTTCGTCCTCGACCCCGACTCGTGACCCGATCGTGACCCGCGCGCGGTGACGCCGCTCGCCTGCTGGACATGTCGGGATGCGCGGCGAAGGCCGCACGAGAGGAGGCGGCCGTGATCGCACGGGCACATCGATCCCGCATCGCGACGTCGATCGGCGCGCTGACTGCCGCCGCGCTGCTCGCGGGCTGTGCCGCGGCCGCGGAGCCCGAGGAGGTCGACCTGGGCGCGCCGAGCCCGAGCCCGAGCGCGAGCCCGACGCCCACGGCCGAGCCGACGACGGTCACGACGCAGAACGGCACGGCGTCGTTCGCGCTGCCCGCGGGCTGGACCGTCCAGGACGACAGCCTGCTCGAGCCGATGAGCAACCACGGCGGACCCATCTGGCAGAACTGGCTCACGGTGCTCGACGAGGACGCCGTCGTGCGTGCGCGCTACGGCGACGGCTACGCCGACGACGTCGGCGCCGCGGCCGACCGCGGCGTCGTGCAGGCGATCGCGATGCCCGGCGGCCTGCACGCCGCAGCGTGGTGGTCGACCGCTGCCGACGGCGTCTGGCAGGTCCAGGCCACCGTGGTGGACGACCCGAGCGACCCGAACGGCTCGGTGATGCTCGACGGCGTCGACCGGCTGCACTCCTTCTCCAGCGACCTCGCCGCCGTCCCCGAGTGCGGCTCTGTCGTCGACGAGGCGAGCGCGATCGCGTGCCTCGAGGCGCCCGACACGACCGAGGTGCTCGAGCTGCTGGCGACGCTCGAGCTCGAGCCGCTGCCCTGGGATGCGATGCCCGACGGCGTCGACCCCGTCGCCGACGTCCCGTGGGTCGACTACGTCTCGGCCGATGGCGGCATCGCGTTCTCGCACCCCGAGGGCTGGACCGTCGAGGAGCTCTCGTCGCCCGACGGCCCGTTCGTCGTGCTCTCGACCCCCGACGGCTTCCAGGCCCTCGACGTGGCGACCTACCGCGATCGAGCCGAGTTCCCCTTCGTCAGCGATTGCGCGCCCGGCACGGCGGGCCTGGGGCCGTTCACCGTGCTCGAGCGGGTGCCCATCGAGCCGCTCGTCGGCGCCCTGCAGGGCACCGCGGCATCGACGCTCGAGGCGGTGACGCTCGAGGTCGCCGACCTCGTCATCGTGGCGGTGCTCTCGACCTCGGACGTCGACGCCGGCTGCCTCGACCCCGGCGTCCTCGTCGCGGGCGGCATGATACGGGCGACGACGCCGTACCAGACGGACGCGCCCGGGCTGATCTACGACCGCTACGCCGATCGGCGATTGCCGGTGGGCTCGTACGAGCATCGGGTCATCGTCGAGGTGCTCGGCACCCTGCGCCTCTCGGCGCTCGACGCCTCGTGAGCATCGCCGCGGCGCATCCGCCCGCGCCGTAGGATCGGTGTCCGTGAGCTCGCCGACCCCGACCCCCACCGACGTCCGCGACGACTGGGTCTCGAGGCTCGCCGACGAGGTGATCGCCGAGGCCGAGCGTCGCGGCACCCCGCCCGTCGTGGCCTCCGGCCTCTCGCCCTCCGGCGTCATCCACCTCGGCAACTTCCGCGAGGTCATGAGCCCGCACCTCGTCAGCGATGAGATCCGCCGCCGCGGCCTCGAGGTCGAGCACATCATCTCGTGGGACGACTACGACCGCTTCCGCAAGGTGCCGAAGGGCATCGAGGGCGTCGACGAGTCGTGGGCCGAGCACATCGGCAAGCCGCTCACGGCCGTGCCCGCCCCTCCCGGCTCGCCGCACGAGTCGTGGGCGGCGCACTTCCGCGCGCAGGCGGAGGAGGGCTTCGCCGCCCTCGGCATCCGCTACCGCGGCATCTCGCAGACCGAGCAGTACACCTCGGGCGCGTACACCGAGCAGATCCTCGCCGCCATGCGCATGCGGCGCGAGATCGACGCGATCCTCGCGCGCTTCCGCACCCTGCCCGCCGCGAAGGACGACGACGAGGAGCTGCAGAAGGCGCTCGAGGCCGGATCGGGCGCGGCCTCGGAGGACGATGGCTCGGGCGGCGCCGAGTACTACCCGTACAAGCCGTACTGCACGGCGTGCGGCACCGACCTCACGACGATCACCGCCTACGACGACGAGACGACCGAGCTGTCGTACTCGTGCGCGTGCGGGCACGCCGAGACCGTGCTGCTGCGCGAGCACCGCTCGGGCAAGCTCGTCTGGAAGGTCGACTGGCCGATGCGCTGGGCCTACGAGCGCGTCGTCTTCGAGCCCTCGGGCGTCGACCATCAGTCGCCGGGCTCGTCGTTCCAGGTCGGCCTCGAGCTCGCGCCGCTGTTCGGCTGGGAGCGCCCGTACGGCCCGATGTACGCGTTCGTCGGATTCGGGGGAGCGGCGAAGATGTCGTCGTCGCGCGGCGGTGCGCCGGCCCCGATCGACGCGCTGCAGGTCATGGAGGGCCCCGTGCTGCGCTGGCAGTACGCACGGCGCCGCATGAACCAGTCGTTCGACGTCGCCTTCGGCTCCGAGCTGCAGCGGCTCTACGACGAGTGGGACGCGCTGGCCCGCAAGCTCGAGGCGGGCACGGCGGGCGCCGCGGAGGTCGCCGCGCATGCGCGCGCGATCGGCACCGCCGACGAGACGCTCGAGTCGACGCCCCACCGCGTCGCCTTCCGCACCCTCGCATCCCTCGTCGACCTCTCGACCGGCGACCCCGCGCAGCTCGTGCGCCTCGTGCGCCAGGTGGATGCGTCGGTCGGGGACCTCGGCACGCTGCAGCCGCGCCTCGGCCGCGTCGAGACGTGGGTGGCGACGCAGATGCCCGCCGAGGAGCGAACCGTCGTGCGCGACGAGCCCGACCGCGAGGCCCTCACCGCGCTCGAGCCGGGCCAGCGCGGCGCGATCGACCTGCTGCTCGACGGCGGCGGCGGCCTGCCTCCGATCGGCGACGCGTGGACCATCGAGGGGCTCACGAACCAGGTCTACGGCGTCGTGAAGGTGCAGCGCGGCCTCGAGCCGACCGCGATCGTCAAGGGCGACAAGGAGATCGCCGCCGAGCAGCGCGCGTTCTTCACGCTGCTCTACCGGCTGCTCGTCGACCGCGACGCCGGCCCGCGCCTGCCGACGCTGCTGCTGGCGATCGGCGAGGAGCGCCTGCGCGCGCTGCTGCGTCCCTAGCGCGGACGCGGCAGACGAGGGTCGCCCGCCTCCGGCGCTCCGACCACCGCTCCCCGAGGTGCGAGCGAAGCGAGCCTCGAAGGGTCCCGTGGTCGACGCCATGGCTGGTGCCCTTCGAGGCTCGCCCTTCGGGCTCGCACCTCAGGGAGCGGGTCGGGGGGCTCGCCCTTCGGGCTCGGGCCGTCGCCCTTCGTCCTCGAGCGTCGCCGACCGTGCTCGCGGGTCGCCCATCGGCTGGTCGAGGAGCGCAGGCGCGCAGCGCCTTCGCGTCACGAGACCCGTCGTGCCGCGCGGGGCGGTGCGCGGCGCGGTCGGATCGTGTCCGCGGCTTCCCCTCACCGCTCCCTGAGGTGCGAGCGAAGCGAGCCTCGAAGGGTCCCGTGGTCGACGCCATGGCTGGTGCCCTTCGAGGCTCGCCCTTCGGGCTCGCACCTCAGGGAGCGGGTCGGGGGCTCGCCCTTCGGGGTCAGAGCGTCGTCCCTCGGGCTCGGGCGTCCCTCACCAGGTGGTCGGGGAGCGCAGGCGCGCAGCGCGTTCGCGTCACGAGACCCGTCGTGCCGCGCGGGGCGGTGCGCGGCGCGGTCGGATCGCGTCGGCGGCTTCCCCTCACCGCTCCCTGAGGTGCGAGCGAAGCGAGCCTCGAAGGGTCCCGTGGTCGACGCCATGGCTGGTGCCCTTCGAGGCTCGCCCTTCGGGCTCGCACCTCAGGGAGCGGGTCGGGGGCTCGCCCTTCGGGGTCGCACCTCAGGGAGCGGGACGGGGGCTCGCCCTTCGGGCTCGCACCTCAGGGAGCGGGTTGAGGGCTCGGGCTTCGGGGTCGGAGCGTCGCCCTTCGGGCTCGGGCGTCGCCCATCAGCTGGTCGGGGAGCGCAGGCGTGCAGCGCCTCCGCGTCACGAGACTCGTCGTGCCGCGCGGGGCGGTGCGCGGCGCGAGGTCCGTCGGTGGCGCGGGTCTCGTGGCGACTCCTCGCTGCGATCGCAGCGTCCTCGACCAGCATGTGCGGGATCGTCCTCGACCACGGCTGGCGGGGGATCGTTCGCGCGCCCCGCGGTACCATGGAGGCATGCCGCAGGACTTCTGGGGGAACGCGATCTTCTCGCTGATCCCGACCATCGTCATCTGCGTCGTGTTCTGGTTCGTGCTCCGCTCGATCCTCCGCGCCGACCGCACGGCGCGACGCGTCTACGACGAGATCGAGGCCGAGGAGCGCGAGAAGGCCGGCCTGCCGCCCAAGCGCTGACGCGCGGACGCCGTCCGCGACGCACGAACGCCCGCACCGGATGGTGCGGGCGTTCGTCGTCCGGGCGCGATCAGCGCTCGTCGCGCGGCGGCTCGGACGCCGGGTCCGATGCGGGCGGCTCGACCGGCGCGTCCCAGCCGCGGGAGGCATCGCCCTGCGGCGGCTCGACCGGCGCACCCCAGCCGACCTGCCGCGCCTCGCCCTGCGGCGCGTCATCCCGCCGCGGCGCATACGCGTGCCACTGGCCGGGAGGCTGCCATCCCGCGGCCTGCGCCTGCTGCTGCCAGCCAGCCGACGGCCCGAAGGTCGTCGGTGCGCCGAAGGGCGTCGCCTGCGACGCCGGGGCGAACGGCGCGGCGGCCTGCGGCGGCATCCCGTAGCCCGGAGCGCCGTCGCCCGGCACGGCGTATCCGGGCATGCCCGGGGCACCCGCGTAGGCCGGCTGCGCGAACGCGATCGGCTGCGGCTTCGGCAGCAGCAGGAGCTCGGCACCCGGAGCCCCCTCGGTGCGTCGCTGCCAGCGCCGCGACATGAGGTGCACCGCGAGGTACGACAGCCCGAGCGCGGCGACGCAGGCGACGAACGCGACGAGCTGGATCCAGAACGGCCCCTCCTCGCCCGAGGACGTCGCGAACGGCGACATGCCCATGAGCGCGAGCGGCAGCATGATGAACACGTTGTTCGCCGTGTGCACGACGCATGCGGCCTCGAGGCCGCCGGTGCGGAACGTGAGCATGGCGCACGTGAAGCCCACGAGCGACACCTGCAGGATCGCCAGCGGCGGGTAGCCGATGTGCGCGAGGCCGAAGACGAGGCCGATGAGGCCGCCCGTCACGAGCGACGACACCCAGGGGTTCCGCATCCACGAGCCGAGCTGCTGCGTGACGATGCCGCGGAAGGCGAACTCCTCGCCGGAGGACTGCAGCGGCGTCGTGAGCACGACGATCGCGACGAGCAGCCAGTCGGGCTGGAAGCGCCATTCGAAGGTCGGATCGATGAGGAACGTGATGCCGACGTAGACGGCGAAGATGGGCGCGACGACGAGCGCCGAGCGGCCGACGGCGCCCCAGCGCCAGCGACCGGCGACCGAGAAGGCGAACCCCATCGCCTTGTCGCCGTAGGCGGCGAGCGCCACGACGGCGCCGGGGATCATCGCGGCCCAGGAGAGGTTGACGCCGAGGAACGCCATGGGCGAGCCCATGAGGGAGCCCATGAGCTCCTCGGGGTTCGCGGCGACGGCCGTCGGGTCGGCGAACAGCTCGATGATGCTCGGCATGAGCAGCACGAGCGCGATCGTCTGGCCGAGGGCGAAGAAGCCGATCGCGATCGCCCACGCGAGGAACCAGCGGCCGACGCGGCGGGGCAGCGGACGCAGCACCTGCGCGTAGACCTGGCCTTCGAGCGGCAGGGCCGCGGGCACGCGCGCCCGCGACGGGGGCGCGGGGGGCGGCTGATGCCACGGCGGCGGCTGGGTCGCGGACGGCGCCGGCGGCTGCTCGACGCCCCACTGCTCGCGGTAGATGGCGTCCTCGCCGCGGCTGAAGCCCGACGGTACGACGCGCTCGGGCGGGCGCATCGCGCCCGCAGGGTTCTCGACGGCGGCGGTCGGATCGGCGGGCTGCGGGCGTGCGAGCGGCGGCGGGGCACCGATGCGACGCGGGTCGTCCAGGCTCACGAGACCTCCTCGCCAGGCAGGGTATCCAGCGCGCATCGGTCGCACCTGTGCGTGGCGTCACCCGCGGCCAGCGCGCGGCGCCATGCCGACAGCGAACAGCGGCGCCGGAGCCCGCATCCACGGTCTAGCCTCGAATCCAGACGTCAGGAGGCATGCGATGTTCGAACGGTTCACCGATCGCGCCCGCCGTGTGGTCGTCCTCGCCCAGGAAGAGGCGAAGATGCTCAACCACAACTACATCGGCACCGAGCACATCCTGCTCGGCCTCATCCACGAGGGTGAGGGCATCGCCGCGAAGGCGCTCGAGCAGCTCGGGATCTCGCTCGACGCCGTGCGCGAGCAGGTGCAGGACATCATCGGCACCGGTGCGCAGCAGTCGAGCGGCCACATCCCCTTCACGCCGCGTGCGAAGAAGGTGCTCGAGCTGTCGCTGCGCGAGGCGCTGCAGCTCGGCCACAACTACATCGGCACGGAGCACGTGCTGCTCGGCCTCATCCGCGAGGGCGAGGGCGTCGCGGCGCAGGTGCTCGTGAAGCTCGGCGCCGACCTCAACCGCGTGCGCCAGACCGTGAACCAGCTGCTCTCGGGCACGCAGTCGCGGGAGTCGACGACGGTCGGCGGCGAGGCGCAGCAGCAGGGCAGCGACCAGAAGGGGTCGCAGATCCTCGACCAGTTCGGCCGCAACCTCACGGCCGCTGCTCGCGAGGGCCGGCTCGACCCCGTCATCGGTCGCGAGAAGGAGATCGAGCGGGTCATGCAGATCCTCTCGCGCCGCTCGAAGAACAACCCCGTGCTCATCGGCGAGCCCGGCGTCGGCAAGACGGCCGTCGTCGAGGGCCTCGCGCAGGCGATCGTCAAGGGCGAGGTGCCCGAGACGCTCAAGGACAAGCAGGTCTACACGCTCGACCTCGGCTCGCTCATCGCCGGCTCCCGCTACCGCGGAGACTTCGAGGAGCGACTCAAGAAGGTCACGAAGGAGATCCGCACGCGCGGCGACATCATCACCTTCATCGACGAGATCCACACGCTCGTCGGCGCGGGTGCCGCCGAGGGTGCCATCGACGCGGCGAACATCCTCAAGCCGCTGCTGGCTCGCGGCGAGCTGCAGACGATCGGCGCGACGACGCTCGACGAGTACCGCAAGCACTTCGAGAAGGATGCCGCGCTCGAGCGCCGCTTCCAGCCGATCCAGGTGAACGAGCCCTCGGTCGCCCACACGATCAACATCCTCAAGGGCCTGCGCGACCGCTACGAGTCGCACCACAAGGTCACGATCACCGACGGCGCGCTCGTCGCGGCCGCCAACCTCGCCGACCGCTACGTGCAGGATCGCTTCCTCCCCGACAAGGCGATCGACCTCATCGACGAGGGCGGTGCACGCCTGCGGCTGTCGATCCTGTCGGCGCCGCCGGAGCTGCGCGAGTTCGACGAGCGGATCGCCGACGTGCGCATGCGCAAGGAGCGCGCGATCGAGGACCAGGACTTCGAGGGCGCCGCGCGCCTGCGCGACGAGGAGAAGAACCTCCTCGGCGAGCGCCTGCGCCTCGAGAAGCAGTGGCGCTCCGGCGACGGCGGGCCCACGGGCACGCTCGACGAGGGCATCATCGCCGAGGTGCTCGCGAACGCGACCGGCATCCCCGTCTTCAAGCTCACCGAGGAGGAGTCCGCTCGCCTCGTGTTCATGGAGAAGGCGCTGCACGAGCGCGTCATCGGCCAGGACGAGGCGATCGGCGTGCTCGCGAAGTCGATCCGACGCCAGCGCGCGGGCCTCAAGGACCCGCGCCGTCCGGGCGGATCGTTCATCTTCGCCGGCCCCACGGGCGTTGGCAAGACCGAGCTCGCCAAGGCGCTCGCCGAGTTCCTGTTCGACGACGAGGACGCCCTCATCTCGCTCGACATGTCGGAGTACAGCGAGAAGCACACCGTCTCGCGCCTCTTCGGCGCCCCTCCCGGCTTCGTCGGCTACGACGAGGGCGGCCAGCTCACCGAGAAGGTGCGCCGCAAGCCGTTCTCCGTCGTGCTCTTCGACGAGATCGAGAAGGCGCACGCGGACATCTTCAACTCGCTGCTGCAGATCCTCGAGGAGGGTCGTCTCACGGATGGTCAGGGTCGCGTCGTCGACTTCAAGAACACGATCATCATCATGACGACGAACCTCGGCACGAAGGACATCGCGGGCGGCCCCGTGGGCTTCGTGCTCGAGGGGAGCACGGCGAACGACTACGACCGCATGCGGGCGAAGGTCAACGAGGAGCTGAAGAAGTCGTTCCGCCCCGAGTTCCTCAACCGCGTCGACGAGACGATCGTCTTCCCGCAGCTGACCCCCGAGGAGCTGCTGCAGATCGTCGACCTGTTCGTGAAGCGCCTCGCCGACCGCATGCTCGACCGCGACATGACGATCGAGCTGACGACGCCCGCGAAGGAGCGCCTCATCCACCTCGGGTACGACCCGGCGCTGGGCGCTCGGCCGCTGCGTCGCGCCGTGCAGCACGAGGTCGAGGACGTGCTGAGCGAGAAGATCCTGCACGGCGAGCTCGCCGCCGGCGCGCACGTGATCGTCGACTTCGTGGACGACGCGTTCACGTTCTCGGTCGAGGACAAGCGCCCCGCGGCGGAGGCCGTGGAGGCGACCGCGGGCTGACCCGCTCCTCCGGGCACGACGCCCCCGCATCCGATGGATGCGGGGGCGTCGTGCGTCGGGCGGGGCATCCGCCCGCGGCTAGCGTGGAGCCATGGCATCCGTCCACGTCCGCCAGGCTCGCACGAGCGACGTCCGCGCGATGCGCGACCTCATCGAGCCCTACGTGCAGCGACGCATCCTGCTCGGCAAGGAGCTCGTGACGCTGTTCGAGGCGGTGCAGGAGTTCGTGGTCGCCGAGGCCGACGGTCGGGTCGTCGGCTGCGGCGCCCTCCACGTGATGTGGGAGGACCTGGGGGAGATCCGCACGATCGCCGTCACCGACGACGTGCACGGATCCGGCGTCGGCCATGCGATCCTCGAGGCGCTCGAGGCGCGCGCGGCGGACCTCGGGCTCTCGCGGCTGTTCTGCCTCACCTTCGAGACGGCGTTCTTCGGCAGGCACGGCTTCGAGGCCGTCGCCGAGGAGATCGTGCCGCCCGACGTCTTCCAGCAGCTGCTGCGCTCGCACGACGACGGCATCGCCGAGTTCCTCGACCTCGCGCACGTGAAGCAGAACACGCTCGGCAACACCCGCATGGTGAAGCGGCTCTAGCGGCCTCGCGCCGCCTACCCTTGGCGGGTGACGACGGATCGGGAGCGCAGACGGCGGCAGGCCATCGCCAGGCGCCGTCGCACCGTGGCGCTGCTCGTGCTCCTCGTCGTCGCGGCGCTCGTCGTCGTCGCGCTCATGTGGCGGCCCTGGGCCGCCGCCGACGAGGCATCGGCAGACCCGGCACCCAGCGCATCCGTCGATCCGAGCGCGTCCCCGACGCCCAGCCCGAGCCCGAGTCCGAGCCCGACGTCGACGCAGCAGTACACGCCCATCGGCGGCATCCCGGAGGAGGGCGACGGCTCGGCCGCGTGCACGCCGGAGCAGGTGCTCATCACGCCGATCACCGACGCCGTCACGTACGCGCCGGGCCAGCCCGTGCAGATGTCGTTCCAGATCCAGAACGTGTCGGGCGAGCCGTGCAGGCTCAACGTCGGCACGACGCAGCAGTCGTACCAGATCCGCACCGGCGAGCAGGTCGTCTACCGCTCGAGCGACTGCCCCGTCGACCAGGTCGACCAGATCGTCGAGCTCGAGCCCGGCGTGCCGCAGCGCACGATCCCCGTGGCGTGGGACCGCACGGCCTCGTCGCCCGAGACGTGCGCTTCCCCGCGCGACCAGGTGGTCGCCGGCGGCGCGAGCTACCACCTGTCGATCACGGTGTCCGGCGTCGCGAGCGCCTCCGAGCAGCAGATCATCCTGTACTGACCATCCGCGTCCCGGGTCGTCGGCGGTAGCACACGCGGGGAAGAGATGCGGGGGCCTCGCGTCGAGGCATCCGGCGCTCCTAGCCTGCCCGCATGTCGATCTCGCCGAACCATCACGTCATCTCGTACTCCGGAGCCGACGCCGCGGAGGCCGCCGCGTCGCTCGACGCCGCGGTCGCCGCGCTCGACTTCCCCGCGGAGGTCGTCTGCGTCGCCCTCGCGTCGCACGACGGCATGCTGCAGGGCGTCGCCACGGTGCGGCTCATCGAGGTCGTCGACCCCGACGCCGTGCCCGCGGTCGGCGGCTCGACCGCCGACGAGGGCGCGATCGACGACATCGACGCCTCGCTCCTGCGCTGAGCCCGTCGCGGGCGCGGGATCCGCGCTCGGCGTCGCCGCCGGATGCGGATTCGGTTGCAATCAGACCTCGCGACTATCGGATCCGCCATCGTTCGTCGTATGCTGCGACGACATCCATCGTGAAGGAGCATTCAGGATGAGCGATCCGCAGCAGCCGTCGACGATCGAGGCCGACGTCGTCGTCATCGGGGCCGGCGTCGCCGGGCTCTCGGCGGCGACGCGACTGCAGGAGTCCGGGCACGACGTCGTGGTGCTCGAGGCGCGCGAGCGCGTCGGCGGCCGCCTGTGGACCGAGACGATCGACGGCGCGATGCTCGAGCTCGGCGGCCAGTGGGTCTCGCCCGATCAGAGCGCGCTGCTCGAGACGCTCGACGCCCTGGGCCTCGCGACGTTCTCGCGCTACCGCGACGGCGACTCGGTCTACGTCGACGATGCCGGCACGCGCGTGCGGTTCACCGGCGAGCAGCTGCCGGTCCCCGCGTCGACCGTCGCCGAGATGGAGCGCCTCACGGTGCTGCTCGACGAGCTCACCGCCGAGATCGGCGCCGACGCGCCGTGGGCGCATCCGCGGGCGCGCGATCTCGACACCATCTCGTTCGCCGCCTGGCTCGCGCAGCAGTCCGACGACCCCGTCGCCTGCCGCCACATCTCGATGTTCATCGGCGAGGCGATGCTCACGAAGCCCGCGCACGCGTTCTCCGCGCTGCAGGCGGTGCTCATGGCCGCATCCGCCGGCTCGTTCTCGCACCTCGTCGACTCCGAGTTCATCCTCGACAAGCGCGTCGTCGGCGGCCTGCAGCGCGTGCCGATCACGCTCGCCGAGCGGCTCGGCGACCGCGTGCGCACCGGGACGCCCGTGCGCCGCCTCGAGCACTCGGCCGACGGCGTCGTCGTCACCTCCGACCGCGTCGTCGTGCACGCACGGCGCGCGATCGTCGCGATGCCGCCGAACCTCTTCGGCCGCATCGACTACCAGCCGCCGCTGCCGCGTCGCCAGCACCAGCTGCACCAGCACCTCTCGCTCGGCCTCGTCATCAAGGTCCACGCCGTCTACGACCGGCCCTTCTGGCGCGAGGACGGCCTGTCGGGCACGGCCTTCAGCCCCTACCGCCTCGTGCACGAGGCGTACGACAACACGAACCACGAAGACCCGCGCGGCACGCTCGTCGGCTTCGTCTCCGACGAGCACGCCGACGGCGTCTTCGCGCTGCCTGCCGAGGAGCGGAAGGCGCGCATCCTCGCCGACCTCGCCGAGTACTTCGGGCCCGAGGCCGCGAACCCCGTCGTGTACTACGAGTCCGACTGGGGCACCGAGGAGTGGACGCGCGGCGCGTACGGCGCCTCGTACGACCTCGGCGGCCTCAGCCGCTACGGCGCCGACCAGCGCACGCCCGTCGGCCCCATCCACTGGGCGTGCTCCGACTTCGCCGGCCTCGGGTTCCAGCACGTCGACGGCGGCATCCGCTCGGGCTGGGCAGCGGCCGCCGACGTCGCCGAGGCGCTCGCGTCGAGCCGGGCGGACGTCGGCGCGTGAGCAGCCAGATCGCGGTCCAGAAGGTCGCGCAGAAGGGGCTCGCGAAGGGCTCGGTCGGGCTCATCGGCGCCGTCGTCATCGGCATCTCGTGCATCGCCCCGGCGTACACGCTCACCGCGGCGCTCGGCCCCACCGTCTCGGCCGTCGGCGCGCAGGCGCCCGCGATCATCCTCCTCGGCTTCATCCCGATGCTGCTCGTGGCCTTCGGCTACCGCGAGCTGAACTCCGTCATCCCCGACTCCGGCACCTCCTTCACCTGGGCGACGCGCGCGTTCGGCCCCTACGTGGGATGGATGGCGGGGTGGGGCCTCATCGCCGCGACGATCCTCGTGCTGTCGAACCTCGCCGGCATCGCGGTTGACTTCCTGTACCTGCTCGTCGCGCAGGTCACGGGTGCGTCGGACGTCGCCGCCCTCGCGACGAACCCGCTCGTCAACGTCGTCACCTGCCTCGCCTTCATGGCGGCGGCGACCTTCATCGCGTACCGCGACATGCAGACGACGCAGCGCGTGCAGTACGCGCTCGTCGGCTTCCAGGTGCTCGTGCTCGTCGTCTTCGCGATCGCGGCGTTCGTGCACGTCGCGAACGGCACCGCGTTCGACGCGACGCCCGTGTCGCTCACGTGGTTCGACCCGTTCGCCGTCGACTCGTTCTCGGCGCTCGTCGCCGGCCTGTCGCTGTCGATCTTCATCTTCTGGGGCTGGGACGTCACCCTCACGATGAACGAGGAGACGAAGGATCCCGAGCGCACGCCGGGTCGGGCCGCGACCATCACGGTCGTCGTCATCGTCGCGCTGTACCTGCTGCTCGCCGTCGGCCTCACGGCCTTCGCCGGCACCGGCGAGGGAGAGTTCGGGCTCGGCAACCCCGACATCCAGGACAACGTCTTCTTCGCGCTCGCCGGCCCCATCCTCGGCCCGCTCGCGGCCTTCGTGTCGCTCGCGGTGCTGTCGTCGTCGGCGGCCTCGCTGCAGTCGACGTTCGTGTCGCCCGCGCGCACGCTGCTCGCGATGGGGCACTACGGCGCGCTGCCGTCGCGCTTCGCCGTCGTCTCGCGCTTCAAGACGCCCGGCTTCGCGACGCTCGTCGCGGCCCTCGTCGCCTCGGCCTTCTACGCCGTCATGCGGTTCGTGAGCGAGAACGTGCTGTGGGACACGATCACGGCGCTCGGCATGATGATCTGCTTCTACTACGGCCTCACGGCGTTCGCGACCGTCTGGTACTTCCGCACCACGTGGTTCGCGTCGGTGCGCAACGCCCTCTTCCAGCTCGTCTTCCCGCTCGTCGGCGGCGTCGTGCTCGCCGTGCTGTTCGTCACGACGCTCGTCGACTCGATGGACCCGGACTACGGCTCGGGCTCGTCGATCGGCGGCGTCGGGCTCGTGTTCGTGCTGGGCGTGGTCGTGCTCGTGCTCGGCGCCGTCGTGATGATCGTGCAGCGGGTACGCGAGCCGGCGTTCTTCCGAGGAAGGACCTTGGATGCGGGCACGGCGACGGGCATGATCGACACGGAGGTCACCTCGCGCGGCGTCCAGGACTAGACGTCTCGGGGAGCGGGTCGGCTCCCCGGGCACCCGGGCCACGGCCCCGCAGGCGATCTCCCTCGCAGGCGGGCCGTGGCCCCTTCTCGTGTGCGCGTCGTCCTCCGTGCCGTCGCGGCGGGTTGCGTCTTGCAGGCGAATCGAGGTGGCAGAGGGGCATCTTCCCTCGGCCCACCCGGATCGCCTGCGAAACGCGTGGGGTCGTCGTGGGTGGTTCGCGTTTCGCAGGCGATTCGGCCTCTCGAGGGCGATCGTCCCTCGTGCGCCGGGATCGCCTGCGAAACGCATCGGGTCTCTCGCGACCGGCGCCGCCTGCGAGACCCCTGACGGCTGTCGACGGAGTCGCCGTCGCTGCTGTCGAGGGGGCCTCAGCGCAGCCGGACGAAGGCTCGCAGCGGATGCGGAGCGACGTCGTGGGCCTCGGTGAAGCCGGCGGCTTCGTAGAACGCGCGCTGGCCGGGCTCCGCATCCGTCAGCAGCACCGTCTGCCGGATGCCCTCCGTGCGCGCCGCGATCGCGTCGAGCAGCGCTCGACCGATGCCGGTGCGTTGCTGCGACGGAGCGACGAGGACGTCCTGCACGTACGCGATCGTCGCGCCGTCGGAGACGACGCGAGCGAGACCGACGAGCGCGCCGTCGTCGTCGCGGGCGGCCAGGACGAGCCAGGCGCCATCGATGCCAGCGAGCAGGGCCTCTCGGTCGCGCGTGTACGCGCTCCACCCGACGGCGTCGTACAGGGCGACGAGCTCATCGGGATGGGGTCGATCCGGGGCGATCGTCGCGGGCATGCCTCCATGCTCGCAGTGCTGGGCGACCCCGACGGCTGCGCCAGGCGATCGGCGGCGAGTCGCGGCACCGTTCCCCGCGCCCTGCGCGCCTCAGAACTCGACGACCCCCGCGGGCTGGCGCAGCGCATCCGACAGCAGCGTGATCGTCTCGACCGCGCCGCGCAGGTGCACGGCGGAGTCGTCGAGCACGTGCTCGTAGCCCAGCCTGCGCGCCTCGTCGACGCGCTTGCGCGACGCGGTCGCCGGGCGGATCTCGCCGGCGAGGGAGAGCTCGCCGACGGCCACGAGCCGCGCGGGCAGCGGCACGTCGCGCACCGACGACACGATGGCGAGGGCGATGGCGAGGTCGGCGCCCGGCTCGTGGAGGCGCATGCCGCCGACGGTCGAGACGTACACGTCGCGATCGGCCAGGCGCAGTCCCACGCGCTTCTCGAGCACGGCGAGCAGCATCGCGACGCGCGACGAGTCGACGCCGTTCACGACCCGGCGCGGATTCGGTGCCGACGAGGTGACGGCGAGCGCCTGGATCTCGACGGGGATCGCGCGGCGACCCTCGAGCGCCACCGTCACGCACGAGCCGGAGTCGGGCGCCGTCTGCCGCGACAGGAACAGGCCCGAGGGATCCGGCACCTCCGCGATGCCCTCGCCCGTCATCTCGAAGCAGCCGATCTCGTCGGTCGGGCCGAAGCGGTTCTTCGTCGCCCGCACGAAGCGCAGCGCCGTCTGCCGGTCGCCGTCGAAGTGCATGACGACGTCGACGAGGTGCTCGAGCACGCGCGGGCCGGCGATCGTGCCCTCCTTCGTCACGTGCCCGACGAGCAGGATGGGGATGCCGGTGGTCTTCGCGAGGCGCGTGAGCGCGTTCGCGACGTCGCGCACCTGGCTCGGCCCGCCGGCGATGCTGTCGTTGTCGGCGTTCGCCACGGTCTGCACCGAGTCGACGATGACGAGCTCGGGCTCGACGGCGGCGATCTGCCCCATGATCTGCGCGAGGTCGGTCTCGGCGACGAGGTAGAGCCGTTCGTGCAGCGCTCCCGTGCGCTCGGCGCGCAGCCGCACCTGCGCCACCGACTCCTCGGCGCTCGCGTAGAGCACGCGCCTGCCCGCCTGCGCCGCGCGGCTCGCGACCTCGAGCAGCAGCGTCGACTTGCCGACGCCGGGCTCGCCCGAGCACAGCACGGCTGCGCCGGGCACGATGCCGCCGCCGAGCACGCGGTCGAACTCGCCGATGCCGCTCGCCCAGCGCGGCGCGTCGGCGACGTCGATCTCGGTGATGGGCCGCGCGACGCGCGAGGTCGGGATGGAGGCGGCCTTCACCCGCTCCGCCGCCGCCGCGCCGACCTCCTCGACCGTGCCCCACTGCTGGCACTCGCCGCAGCGCCCGACCCACTTCGCGGTCTGCCAGCCGCACTCGGAGCAGCGGAAGCGCGCGTCGGTCCTGGCCATCCCCCGACGGTACCGGGCGCCGCCGACACCGGAGGCGGCCCATCCGCCGCCGGCGCGCGCGAGCGTAGGGTGACCGCATGCTCGTCGTCGGCTCCATCGTCATCCGCGTCGCCGACCTGCGCCGGCAGGTCGCGTTCTGGACGGCGGCGCTCGACTACGTCGTCCGCGAGCCGATGGACGACGACTTCGCGCTCCTGCGCTCGCGCTCGGGCGCCGGGCCGAACGTCTCGCTCGACGCGATGCCGAGCGAGCGGGTGCTGCCGCCGCGCATCCATCTCGACCTCTACGCCGAGGACCAGGCGGGCGACGTCGCCCGGCTCGAGGCGCTCGGCGCCGAGGTCGTGCCCTGGGATGGGCGTCCCGACGACGCGGACTACGTCATCATGCAGGACCCCGAGGGCAACCGCTTCTGCGTCGTCGACGCGGCGGGCTGGCCGGGCTTCGAACGCCACCGCGTCGTGCCGCTCGTCTGATCGCCCGTCGCTCCCATCACCGTTCCTCGAGGTGCGAGCGGAGCGAGCCTCGAGAGGGACCCTCGGGAGACGCTCCACGGAGCGATCGCGCTACCGTCGGACGATGGCCGACACCACCGTGCGCACCGCGACCGTCGACGATGCGCGCGCCATCTCGGTCGTGCAGGTCGAGACGTGGCGCGCGGCGTACGCGGCCCTCATGCCCGAGGCGCTGCTGCGCAGGATGGACGTCGAGCGCAGCACCGCGCGCCGCACGGAGACGTGGGCGCAGCGGCATCGCGATCCGCGCGTCGCGGACCTCGTGGCCGAGCGCGACGGCGAGGTCGTGGGCTGGGCGTGCGTCGGCCCGACCGATCAGGACGACCTGCCCGCCCACGGCCAGCTGTTCGCGATCTACGCGCTCGAGCACGCGTGGTCGTCCGGCGTCGGCCATGCGCTCATGGCCGAGGCGGAGACGCGGCTGCGCGACGCCGGCTTCGAGCGGGCGTGCCTGTACGTGCTCGACGGCAACCATCGCGCCGCCGCGTTCTACGAGCGGCACGACTGGCGCGAGGACGGCCGCACGTGGATCGACGAGCGCTTCGGGTACGACGGCGTGCTCGTGCCGCTGCTCGAGCGCCGTCGCGTCCGCGACCTGGGGGAGGACGCGTGACGCTCGTGCGCGACGCGACGGCCGCCGACGCCGCCGGGGTCGCCCGCATCCACGTCGCCGCATGGCAGCACGCCTACGCGGGCCTCATCGACCAGAGCGTGCTCGACGCGCTCGACGTCGCCGACAAGACATCCTCGTGGACGCGCTGGCTGCAGCGCTCGCTCGCCGGCGAGGGCACCGACGGCGAGGTGCGCCACGCGATGGTCGTGGCCGAGCGCGACAGCGCGGTCGTCGGCTGGGCGACGTTCGGCCCGGCGCGGCTGCCGGAGCGTGCGGGATGGGGCGAGCTCGCCGGGCTGTACGTGCACCCCGACGCGGCGCGCGGCGGCGTCGGGGCTGCGCTCGTGCACGAGGTCGAGCGCAGGCTCGCGACCGCGGGCTTCGCGCGCGCCTACCTGTGGGTGCTGGAGGGCAACGCCGCCGCCGATGCGGCGTACGAGCGGTACGGCTGGCACCTCGACGGCGCGACCCTCGAGGATTCGCGCACGGATCCCACGCGCGTGCTCGTCGATCGCGCCCGCGTGCGCGACCTCCCGGCCGGCTGAGCGGGCCGTTTTGGGCGGGACCCCTCGACGTGTGTATCCTCGACGGCGGTGACGTGTCCGAGCGGCCGAAGGTGCAACTCTCGAAAAGTTGTGTGGAGTAACCCTCCACCGTGGGTTCAAATCCCACCGTCACCGCCAGCGAGAAGCCCCGACCAGCAGGTCGGGGCTTCCGTCATGTGCGGGGGAGTCGCCTCAGACGCCGAGCTCGTCGAGCGCGTCCTCGAGCGTCTCCATCTCGCGGGAGGGCTCGTCGCCGTCCTCGGGCACCACGAGCACGCCGTATCCGTCGCCGACGGGCACGACGAGGCCCACGACCTCGCCGCCGACGACGACCTCGAGCACGGCGTCGTCGCGGCCGCCGTCGAGGGCGCCGGGCGCATCCTCGTCGTCGCCGTGCGTGCTCGCCGCGTCGAACGCGACAGGCGCCTCCGGGGCTCGCAGCAGCACGTCGGTGCCGTGGTGGGAGGTCTCGAGGGCGGTCTGCGCGACCGCCTCCACGAATGCGTCGTCCAGATCGGTCATGGCTCCACCCTCTCGCGCCGGCGGGACACGCGCCACCGGGTGGCGCGAGCGCGACTCATCGCTCGTCGTCGCCGAGGAGGGCGCGCCGCGCGCGCTCGCGCTCGGTCGCGTCGATGCGGCCGGATGCGAACGCCTCGTCGATCTCGGCGAGGCGCTGCTCGAGCGTCGCGTCGTCGGGCGCGACGGGCGAGGGCGGACCGGGCAGCGGCACTTCCTCGGGGCGCTGCGACCACGGACGGGGCGGCAGGGGCGGCGCGCCGTCCTGCAGGTCGCGGTTGCGGCGCATCGACGCGATCGCCGCGACGATGCCGACGAGCGTGCCCGCCGCGACGACGATCGTCACGACGACGCGCGCCCAGTCGGGCAGGAACGCGATGAGCGGCACGGCGGCCGAGGACTGCAGCATGCTCCCACGGTACGCGGCTCGCTCCGCCGGTCCGTGAAGCACGGTTCGCATGCGCTTCGCAACGGCCTGCTGGGCGCCTCGACGACGCACCTACCGTCGGCCTCGGGTCGCAGTCGACCGAGGACATGAGGAGCGTGCGATGCGCAGAGGACGGATGACGATGGCGGCGGCGAGCGCGGTGGCGGCGCTCGCGGTCGCGGGATGCGGTGGCGGCTCGGCCGGAGGTCCTGTCGAGTTCACCGACGAGCCGGAGGACTCGCTCGAGGTCTGGGGGTTCGAGAACGCCGACGACGTCGGGCAGTCGCGCCTCGACCACGCTGCGGCGCAGCTCGACGGCGTGGAGATCGAGATCGACGCGGCCGCGTTCGACGCGCAGCGCTTCACCGCGCAGGCTGCGAGCGGCGATCTGCCCGACGTGGTGCAGATGGATCGCAACTTCGTCGCGACGTACGCGGCGCAGGGGCTCATCGTGCCGCTCGACGAATGCCTGGCGCTGCACGACGTGGACCCCGAGGAGCGCTGGTATCCGCAGGTCGCGGCCGACGTCACCTACGACGACCAGCTGTGGGGCGTGCCGCAGTTCTACCAGCCGCCGCTCATCCTGCTGAACGAGCGCGTCGTCGCCGAGGCGGGGCTCGATGCATCCGCCTTCGACATCACCGATCCCGACGGGCTCGTCGCGGCCGTCGAGCAGCTGACGGTGCTCGACGGCGACACCCCGACCCGGCTCGGCTTCGACCCGCAGGGCGTGTCGAAGGCTGCGCTGTGGATGCTCGCGATGGGCGGCAGCATCGTCGACGAGGACGGCGTGCCGTCGCTCGACGATCCGGCGAACGTCGAGGCCATCGAGCTGCTGCAGCGCCTCTACAACGCGCAGGGCGGCTACGCGCAGGTGCGCTCGTTCGTCGACGCGTTCGACCTCTTCGGCGACGGCAACCCGTACGTGACCGACCAGGTCGCGGCCGCGGTGTTCGACCAGTGGTACGTCAACGTCCTCACGCCCTACGCCGACCAGGTCGAGCTCGGCGCGACGCCGATGCTCGACGCGGACGGCGAGCCCTTCACGGCGGCGAGCGGACAGGCGTTCGTCGTGCCGATCGGCGCCGAGCACCCGTCGGCGGCGTGCCGATGGATGCTCGACCTCACGAGCGAGGACGCGTGGATGGCCGCGGGCGCGGCGCGCGCCGAGACGACGGCCGCGGAGCCCGAGCGCAACGGCATCAACGCGGGCCTCTTCACCGGCTCGCCCGGCGCCGACGAGGCGGTGCGCGCCGAGTACGTGCAGCCCACCGACTACCCGGGCTTCGACGCGACGATCCAGGCGTACTACGACGTCGCCGCCGAGGGCGTCTCGTTCGGCGCGACTCCGGCGGGGCAGCAGCTGCAGTCCGAGCTGCAGGACGCTGTCATCTCGGCGCTGCTGGGCGAGGCGAGCCCCGAGGATGCGCTCGCCGACGCGCAGGACGCCGCGATGCGCGCGTACGAGCAGGTGTCGGGCGGCTGATCGCTCGCGCCGCGACGCGGCCCCGTCCCGAGCGGGCGGGGTCGCGTCGCGCGTTGGCTGGTCTGTGCGGGTCGGTGCCCTCGCAGCTGGTCGAGGAGTGCGCGAGCCCTTGGGCGAGCTCGCGTCATGAGACCCGCCGTCCGTGCGGATCGTCGGCAAGCGAGACGTGCGTTCGGTCCCTCGGGTCTCGTGACGCGGAGGCGCTGCGCGCCTGCGCTCCTCGACCAGCTGGTGGGGAGCGTCTCGAGGCGATGCGAGGCGAACGCGCCGAGCGCGGTCGGCTCAGCGCGGCGTCGGCACGAGCTCGACGTCGATCGTCGCGCCGTCGATCGTCGCGAGCATGACGGTGCCGACGGGCTGCCGACGGCGATCGGTGGGGGAGCCGGGGTTCAGCAGTCGGAGGCCGCCGGGCGTCGTGGAGTCCCACGGGATGTGCGAGTGGCCGAAGACGAGCACGTCGCACGGCTCGTCGCTCGCCGCCCCGAAGCGTGCGTCGCAGCGTCGCTCGCGGCCCGCCGCGGCGCCCGTCTCGTGCACGACCGCGATCCGCACGTCCTCCACCGTCACGCGCGCGACCTCGCCGAGGCGTGCCCACAGCGCGTCGCCGTCGTTGTTGCCCGCGACACCCACGAGTCGGGCGGCGCGCGCCTCGAGCGCGTCGAGCAGGTCGACGTGCACCCAGTCGCCGGCGTGCACGACGACGTCGACGTCGTCGACGAGACCCCACACCTGGTCCTGCAGCGCCGTCGCGCGCACGGGCAGGTGGGTGTCGCTCAGGAGCAGGAGCCGCGTCGTCACGCCTACCAGTCTGCCGGTGCGCGCACGCGCGACCAGCCGGTCGCGCTCGTCGCGGCCGCGAGCACCGCGACCAGCGCGGCAGCGACGAAGGCGGCCGGGAGCCCGATCGCCGGCTCGAGCGCGCCGACCGCGGCGGCCCCCACGGCCTGGCCGAGGACGAGCACGACGAAGAGCATCGCGGTGCCGGCCGCCGCGTGCCGCGCCTCGATCGCGGCCGTCCATCCGATGAGCGCTCCCGTGCCCGCCGTGTAGCCCCAGCCGAAGGCAGCGAGCGCGACGACGGCGACGAGGGATGCGCCCGGCGACGCCGCGAGCGCGACGGTCGCCGCCGCGACCGTCGCGACCGTCGCCGTCCATGCGCGTCGCGGTCCGAGGCGATCGAGCACGCCCGCCGTGAGCACCGCGAGCGCACCCCCGGCCCCGAGCGCCACCCAGGCCAGCGTCGAGCCGGTCGCGGTCGCGCCGGCGTCCACGAGGATCGTGCGCCCGAAGCTCCATGCGGCGGCCGAGCCAGCGCCGAGCAGCGCCGCCGCGACGATCGGCGCCGCGTGCGCGCGCAGCCATCCGCGCGACACGCGTGCCGTGTCCGCGTCGTCCTCGACGCCCGGCTCGGGTCGATGCGTCACGAGGATGCCGACCGCCGCGCCCGCCGTGACCACGGCGGCGACCAGCCAGACCGTGCGCCAGTCGACGGCGAGCGCGAGCGCCGCCGCGATGGCGATGCCCGGTCCGGTGCCGGCGTTCACGACCGACTGCAGCCGCGGCCTCGACGCCGTGGCGCGATCGACGCGCAGCATCGCGACGAGCGACGGCGAGGCGAGACCGGCGCCAGAGGAGGCGGCGATCGCCGCGATCGCGAACGCACCTGCGTCGCCCGCCGTCGCCATCCCGACCGCACCGAGCGCGGCGCCGAGGCCGCTGCGACGACGAGCGCTCGAGCGCGCCGACGCGCCAGCACGAAGCCGATGACGGCGCCGAGGCAGTAGACCGCGGATGCGCTCGCGGAGATCGCGCCGGCGGCGGGCGCATCGATGCCCAGCTCGTGCTGCACGTCGGGCAGCAGGAGCCCGTAGGCGAGCCGCACGAGGCCGTAGGTCGCGGCGATCAGCGCGATGCCCGACGCCACGACCGGGGCACTCCTCGTCACAGACGAAAACGATCGTTTCACTTTGGCAGTCTACGGTGGGGGCATGGCGATGCGCACCTCCACCCGCGAGCGCATCCTCGACGCCGCCGACGAGCTCTTCGCCGTGCGCGGCATCGCCGCGACGCCCGTCGATGCCGTGCTCGAGCGCGCCCGCGTCTCGAGCGCGACGCTCTACCGCGGGTTCGCGAGCAAGGAGGCGCTCCTCGCCGCCGTGCTCGAACGGCGGCACGAGGAGTGGCTCGCGACGTGGGATGCCGCCGTCGACGACGCCTCCGACCCGGAGGGCAGGCTGCTCGCGGTCTTCGACGCGCTCGACGCCTTCCGCGACCGCCCGCGCGGCTCGCGCTGGTGCGCCTTCCTGGGGGCGGCGGCCGAGTACGCCGACGCACCGGCGGAGGTCGCGCGCGCCGTGCAGGCGGACACCGATGCGCTGCGCGATCGGCTCGCCCGCCTCGCCGCGGATGCCGGCGTCGACGACGCCGACGCTTTCGCCGAGCGCCTCCTGCTCGTCGTCACCGGCGACCTCGCGATGCGCCTGCGCGAGCCGGGCCGCACCACGCGGACGGCGCGCGCCGTCGCCGAGGCGCTCCTCGCCCAGGCGCGGACGCTCGCCTAGCCCTTCCGCCCCTGCGTCGCGATGCCCTGCACGAAGTAGCGCTGCCCGAAGGCGAACAGCAGCAGCATCGGCAGCGTCACGAGCAGCGCCGCCACCATGACGTACTGGTAGTCGCCCTGGCCGCCGTTCGTCGGGCTGAAGCGCGTCATCGCGCTCGCGATGCCGAGCGGCACCGTGTATCGGTCCTCCGACCCCGTGTTGAGGTAGATGAGGGCTGCCTGCAGGTTGTTCCACGACGCCTGGAACTCGAACAGCAGCACGATGATGAACGACGGCACCGACAGCGGGAAGGCGATGCGCCAGAACATGCCCCACGGGCGCAGGCCGTCGACCGTCGCCGCCTCGAAGAGCTCGCGCGGCAGCCCGAGGTAGAACTGCCGCTGCAGGAAGATGTAGAACGCCGACCCGAAGAGGTTCGCGCCCCACAGCGGCACGCTCGTGCCGACGAGGCCGAGCTCGTTCCAGATGAGGTACTGCGGCACGAGCGTCACGGCGCCCGGCAGCATCATCGTCGCCAGCACGATCCCGAACAGCACGCCGCGGCCCGGGAAGCGGAAGTACGCGAAGCCGAACGCGACGAGCGACGACGAGACGGCCACGAGCACGGCCGCGAGCACCGCGATGAGCACGCTGTTGCCGACCCATGCCGCGAGCGGCAGCTCGCCGAAGACCTCGACGTAGTTCTCGGGCGTGAACGTCTGCGGCCACAGCCGGTTGTCGAAGACCTCCCCCCGCGGCTTGAGGCTCGCAGCGAGGAGCCACGCGAGCGGGTAGAGGAACAGGGCGGAGATCACGAGCAGCAGGGCCCAGCGCAGCACCTGCCCCGCCCATCCCCATGCCGTCAGCGGTCGGCTCCGTCGGTCGCCGAGGCGTCGCCTGCGGCGCTGCGGCATCGCGGCACCGGTCTGCACGGCCGTGGCGGCCTGCGGCGTCGCGGTCATCTCAGCGCTCGCTCTCGTAGTAGACGAACCGGTTGCCGACCTTCACCTGGATGAGCGAGATCGCCAGCACGATGACGAACAGCAGCCAGGCCATCGCGGCGGCGAAGCCGAAGTCGAACTGCCGGAAGGCCTGCTGGAAGAGATAGATGGCGTAGAAGACGGAGGCGTCGGACGACGCCTGCACCTGGTCGCGATGGAAGAGCAGGAAGGCCTGGTCGAAGATCTGGAACGCGGCGATCGTGAGCACGAGCACGTTGAAGAAGATCGCGCCCGAGATCATCGGCAGCGTGATCGACCAGAAGCGGCGCACGGGCCCGGCGCCGTCGAGCTCGGCCACCTCGTAGAGGTCGCGCGGCACCTGCTGCAGCGCGGCGAGGAAGATGACCATCGTGCCGCTCACGCCCCAGATCGTCATGAGCACGATCGACGGCTTGATCCACGCCGGGTCGACGAGCCACTGCGGCCCGTCGATGCCGATCGCGGCGAGCCCGCGGTTGATGGCGCCCTGACTGCCGTTCAGCAGCAGCAGGAAGACGGATGCCGTCGCGACCGTCGGCGTCATCTTCGGCAGGTAGAAGATCGTGCGGAAGAGGCCGGACCCCTTCCGGACCCCGTTGAGCAGCAGCGCGAGCAGCAATGCGACGGCGACCTCGAGCGGCACCGCGAGCACGGCGTAGAAGAGCGTGTTGCCGAGCGCCGTCGCGACCATCGGATCCTCGACGAGCCGCTCGTAGTTCGCGGTGCCGACGGGGGTCGCCGTGTTCGTGGCGAGCTGGTACCGCGAGAACGAGATGACGAGGCTGTAGACCATCGCGCCGAGGGTGAAGACGAGGAAGCCCACGATCCACGGCGAGATGAAGAGGTAGCCGGCGATCGCCTCGCGGCCGCGCATCGTCCGATGCCATGGGCGTCGCTCGCGCCTCGCCGGCGGCGCCGCGCCCGCATCCGCTCGTCGTCCGCCGTCGTCGCCCGACGCCGTCGTCGCCGTCGTCTCGCTCACCGCCATCGCATCGCCTTCCGCTGTGCGGCGCCGAGGCACCGCTGCTCGGACGGTAGGAGCGGCTCGGCGTCGCTCGGCAGGCGGTTGCGAGGAGCAGCGCTTCTCGCGTAGGAGCGCTGCGCCCGGGTGCACGGCGCAGGAACGCTGCGCCCGGGCGCAGGGGGTCGACGGGGCGGCCGCTGCTCTGCCGGGCCGCACGGCCGCGCGCCCGTAGGCTCGGAGCATGAGCACGGCCCCCATCTCCGCACGCGTCCCCGACCTCGGCGAGCCCGGGTTGCCGGAGCCGGTCGCGGGCGTCGCGTGGCGTCGTCCGACCGTCGCGGACGCGCCCGCGATGCACGTCGCGGCCAACCTGTCCGGTCGCGTCGACCACCCCGAGTACCAGGTGCCGCTGCAGGAGATCGTCGACGACTTCGCGGCGAGCCACGTCGACGTCGAGCGCGACCTCGTCGTCGGCGAGCGGGACGGCGCGATCGTCGCGATCGGATCGGCCGTGATGCCCGACGGGCAGACCGACGTGCGCCGCGTCTTCCTCGGCGGCACCGTGGTGCCTGAGGCTCGCAGGCAGGGGATCGGCGCCGCGCTGCTCGCCTGGGAGGAGCGTCGAGCCGTACAGCGCCTGCGCGAGCACGGCGACGACGTGCTGCCCGCGCAGATCCACGCCTGGGCCGGATCCGAGAACGCGACGGTGCCCTTCCTCACGAGCGCCGGCTACGACGTGGTGCGATGGTTCACCGACCTGCATCGCGACCTGTCGCAGCCCATCGAGCCGCTCGACGACGGCGGGCTGACGATCGTGCCGTTCACGCCGGACCTCTTCGAGGCGGGCCGCATCGCGCGCAACGACGCCTTCCGCGACCACTGGGGCTCGCAGCCGACGACGGCCGAGCGCTGGGGCCGCTTCGTGGGCCGCGACATCCTGCGCTCCGACCTGTCCGCCGTCGCCGTCGAGGGCGACCGCATCGTCGGCTTCTGCCTCGCCGAGCACGACCCCGACGACGCCGCGGTCGCGGGATTCACGTCGGTCTACGTCGCCCTCGTCGGCGTCATCCGCGAGCGCCGCGGGCTCGGCATCGCGCCGAGGCTGCTGACGCGCACCCTCGAGGCGGCACGGGATGCGGGGCTCGAGCGGGCGGTGCTCGACGTCGACTCCGAGTCGCCCACGGGCGCCGTCGGCCTCTACGAACGGCTCGGCTTCACGACGGCGAAGCAGTCGGTCGTGCTGGAGCGCGCCTGGTGAGCCCCCGCGGGCGCGCGTCGCGGCCCGCCCGCCCCGGGCGGCCGTCGGGAGCGCGCGCCCAGGGCGGCGGCGCGAAGGGCGGCGGTGCGAAGGGCGCGGGCGCGAAGGCAGGCGGGGTGCGGCGTCCCGCATCCGCCCGCAGCACGGTCGAGCCCGCTGCCGCGTCCGCGCCCCGCGAGCCCTTCCGCCTGACGTACGTCGAGGGCGCGACGCCCGCGCGCTGGATCCGCGCCTGGGGCGAACGGATGCCGCAGCCGCTGGAGCACGAGCGGGTCGCGCTCGAGCAGCAGCTCGACGCGCTGCGCGCCGGCGACGCGGACGCTGCGATCGTGCGGCTGCCGATCGACGAGGGCGGGCTGCACGTCGTCCGGCTCTACGACGAGCGCGCGTTCGTCGTCGTGCCGCGCGAGCATCCCCTCGCCGATGCCGAGTCGGCCGTCGTGGCCGACCTCGACGACGCGTCGACGATCGCGCGCGGCACGATGACCTGGCAGGAGCTCGTCGAGGTCGTCGCGTCGGGAGCGGGCGTGGCCGTGATGCCGCAGTCGCTCGCTCGGCTGCACCATCGACGCGACGTCGCCGCCGTGCCGGTCGCCGACCTCCCGCCGACGACGATCGCGCTCGTCTGGCAGCAGGAGCGCGACGCCGACGACGTGCAGGCGCTCGTCGCGATCACGCGCGGCCGGTCGGCTCGCTCGTCGCGCTAGGAGCCGCGGGCTCGCCGACCTTCCGCGAGCCGACCGCCGCTCGCGGCCCGGCACCCGACGCTCCGTCCGCGCGACCGCTCGTCGAGGTGCGAGCGCAGCGAGCCTCGAGGCGAGCCGCACCGAGGCTGCACGCCCGAGACGGCGCGTGGCCGCGTCGTGCGGTGATCGGTCGCGTCCTGCGGTGGCGCGTCGCTCATCGGTCCGAACGTGGACCGATCGCCGACCCCGACAGCGACGGCGACGCGAGCCCTCAGCCGGGCAGCACCCGATCGAGGAACGCGACGACGTCCTGCAGCTCCTCCTGCACGATCGAGTGCCCCATGGCGTACTCGTGCGCCTCGACGTCGGTGTGCTCGCGCATCCACGCGGTCGTGCGGCTCGTCGCGTCGCGCGCGATCATCTCGTCGGCGGATCCGGATGCCTGGAAGGCGGGCACGCGCGGATCCGCCGCGGCGAGGGCCGCGTCGCCGGGCGCCGTGCCGGCGAAGACGAATCCCGACAGCTGCACGACGGCGGCGAAGCGCTCGGGCGCGTGGCGCAGCAGCTGCAGCGTCATGGCACCGCCCTGCGAGAAGCCGAGCAGCGAGACCGAGCGGAACTCGTCCTCCAGCCCGTCGAGCCAGGCGAGCACGCCGCGGCTCGAGGCGTCGATGAGGCTCGCATCGGTCGACATCTGGCTGCCGGCGGCGTACCAGGCGTAGCCGGTTCCGTAGCGCAGCGGAGCGCGCAGCGCGGCGATCGTGAGCCGATCGGGCAGGAAGGGTGCGAGCGCGAAGAGGTCGCCCTCGTGGCTGCCGATGCCGTGCATCACGACGAGCAGGTCGCTGCCGGCACGACCGTCGATCGCGTCGCGCCACAGCACGGCGTCGGCGTCGATCGCGTGGACGGGCTGCGCCTCCGCGCCTGTCACGCGAGCGACTCCACGACCTTCGCGACGCGCCTGGCCCGCGTGTCCTCGGCCTTCGCCGACTCCACCTGGCGCACGTGCTCCTTGCGCCTCGACGGCGAGAGGGCATCGAAGGCGGCGCGCGCGCCCGCGGCGTCGAGTGCGGCCGCGAGGTCGTCGGGCACGGGGGTGTCGCGGCTCGACGTGTCGAGCTCGAGCGTCACCTGGTGCTCCTCGCCACCCGTGACCCCCGCGTCCTTGCGGACCTGCGCGGAGACGGGGATGAGGTAGCGCCCGCCCATGACGGCGATCGTCGAGGGGTACTCGTGGCCGTTCAGGGTGACGACGACGGGCACGCGCTTGCCGACGCCGAAGCCGAGCACGACGTCCTCGGGCACCTCGATGCCGACGTTGTTGCCCTGGCTCAGCAGGGTCGTGGTGAAGGTGGGCATCGCCGCTCCTCTCGCGCGCCCGCGGCGCTCGGCGCCAGCATAGGCCGCATGCGTGGCCGCCGGGCGAGGCGAGAAGCCGGCGCCCGTCTCGTCGGGGCCGTCGCCTGCCGCCGACTCGACGCTCGTGGTGGTGATCGGTCGCTCGGTGCACCAGCGAGCGACCAACGTCGCCTGCGCACTCGGTCACGAATGGCGTGACTGGTCGCAGTCGCACCGGACTGGTCGCAGCTTCGGCGCGACCGCGACCAGTGACCGGTGCATCCGCGACCGGTCCGGTGCATCTGCGACCAGTGCGGTGCACCTGCGAGCAGGCCCGGGTGCATCGCCGACCGGTCCGGCGCACCTGCGACCAGTCCTGCCCGCGGCGAGCCGCCCCGCGCGCCGCGATCGCCCATGACGGCCCGCGCCGCGCGGGGGATGCCACGATGGATGCATGTCCGTGCGCACTCCCGACCGCAACCCCGGATGGCTGAGCGACGACGACCTCGCCGAGGCGAGGCGTCGGCTGCCCATGCTCTACGTGGAGGCCGTGCCCGTGCGCCTCGACGGCCAGGGACGCGTGACCGACGTCGGGCTGCTGCTGCGCGTCGGCGCGTCCGGCGCCATCGCGCGCACGATCGTCTCCGGCCGCGTCATGCACGGCGAGACGCTGCGCGACGCGCTCGACCGGCATCTCGAGAAGGACCTCGGCCCGATGGCGTTCCCGCAGCTGCCGCCGTGCCCGACGCCCTTCCACGTCGCCGAGTACATGCCGATCCCCGGCGACGGCATGTACCACGACGATCGGCAGCACGCCGTCTCGCTCGTGTTCATCGTGCCCGTCACCGGCACCTGCGAGCCGCGCCAGGACGCGCTGGAGCTCACGTGGCTCACGCCCGACCAGGCGGCCTCCGAGCTCGTGACCTCCGAGATGGAGGGCGGCCGCGGCGCGCTCGTGCGCTCGGCGCTCGCGCACCTCGGCGCGCTGCGCTGACCGCGGCGAACGGACGTCGCGACGGCGCATGACGCCGCGTGACGCGCGCGCATCGCAGGCTCTGCGGCGCGCGCGTACGCTCGCGACCGTGTCCGCCGACTACCAGATCCAGCTCGAGTGGGGCGTGCAGGCGCTGCGCGCCCACCCCGCCGACGTCGTGATCGTCGCCGACGCGGATGCAGGGGAGTCGGGCGACGCGCTGCGCGCCGCCGACGCGGGGCTCGTGCTCGCCGCCACGCTCGAGACGGCGGACGAGGTCGCCGAGATCGTGCTCGCCGAGCAGGGGCGCCTCGGTCGCCGCGCATCCATCACGATCGCCGCGGCGGGCGACCGCTGGCCCGACGGCTCGCTGCGCGTCAGCGTGGCCGACACGCTCGTCGCCGGTCGCGTCGTCGACGCGCTCGCCGAGCGCGGCATCGACTTCCACTCGCCGCAGGCGGCCGTCGCCTGCGCGGCCGCGGTCGCGCTGCGCGGCGCGACGGGCCACCTCGTGACCGCCGAGCGCGCGAGCCGCGAGCTCGCCGCCGCCGTCTGACGCGGCGTCAGTCGGGTCGCACGACCGCCGATCGGATCGGCTCGGGCGACCATCGTGCATCCGCATCGCGCAGCGGCGCGGCACCGTCGACGATGCGCGACACGTCCGCGACGAGGGCGCCACGGGAGGTGTCGCCGGCGAGCGCGGCGCGGATGCGGTCGGCGGCGAGGGGCGCGTCGCTCGCGACGACCACGGCGTTGCCGAACCGCGCGCCGGCCAGCACGGATCCCTGCACGACGAGCGCGACGTGCGCGAAGGCCGCCTCGAGCGCTGCGAGGTGCGCGCTCGTGAAGCCGAGCTCGGGGCCGGCGACGCCGTTCACGACGAGCACGCCCTGCGCGTCGAGCGCCGCCCGCGCAGCGAGGGCGCACTCGAGCGACGTGAAGGCGGGCGGGATGCGCCCGCCGGCGAAGACGTCGATCGCGACCCCGTCGAGCGATGCCGGCGCGGCGGCGTCGAGCCATGCGCGCGCGTCGCCGACCACGACGCGCACGCCGGCGGGCGGGGGCGCGTGCGTGACGACGAGGTCGACGATCGCCTGCTCGAGCTCGACGACGACCTGCTCGGCGTCGGGCCGCGCGTGGGCGACCTGCCGCGGCAGGCTCATCGCGGCGCCGCCGAGATGCGCGAGGCGCACGGGCGCCTCGGCGCCGAGCGGACCGGCGAGCGCCGCGAGCATCCACCGAACCGTCGCATGCGGGGAGGGTTCGGCGTCGTCGCCGACGTGCGACTGGCGGAAGCCGTCGACCTCCAGCGCCCAGCCGTCGTCGAGCACCACGATCGACGCGGTCTGCCCGCTCGAGAGCGTCGCCGACCACGACGACCGCGGCGCGCCGCTCATCGCACGCGCTCCCAGGCGATGCGATGCGCCGCGTCGAAGCGCTTCGAGCACTGGCCGCAGCTCGTCGCCCGCGTCGGCCGACGGAAGCGGTGGTGCACGTGGCCCGCCGGGCAGCGCCCGACCCACGGGGCGAGCTCCGAGGCGATCGCGCCATCGTGCAGGCGTCCGCCCTCGTAGCCGAGGTCGCGGGCGACGCGGCGCCAGCGCGGCCCGTGGCCGGCGTCGAAGCCCGCGAGCGCGTGCGCGACCTCGTGCAGCAGGATCTGGTGGACCTCGTCGTCCTCGTAGCGTGCGGCGAGATGCCGCGAGACCGAGATGCGATGCCGCGCATGATCCGTGAGCCCCGCGCGGCGCTTCGCGTGGTCGAAGCCGAACGACCACGAGTCGTCGAGGTGGATGCGGATGAGCGACTCCGCCCACACCCGCACACGAGCGAGATCAGCCATGCGCCGCACGCCGTCCTCGCGCGCCGCACCGCGCCGATCGCGCTGAGCCCCGCATCCCCACGCATCCATCGTCGCACCGACCGCCGACGCACCGCCGCTGCGGCAGCGCCGCCGCGACGCGCGGCGTCGACGGTGACGCGGTGACCACGAGGGCGCCCAGTCACCTCGTCAGGCTCGACAGTGGTCAGCAGATGCCGCCCGAGCGGCGTGTCGGCGACATCTGCCGACCACTCACCGACATCGAGCGACCACTCCAGCGATCGGTCAGCACCGGCGGGCGGTGGGCGCGCGTGGCGGGCGTCACTCCCGCACGAACACCCGACGGCCGCCGACCCAGGTCTCGTCGTTCGTCGTGTCGCCGATCTCGTCGACGTCGCCCGCGAACGGGTCGCGGGAGGCGACGGCGAGGTCGGCGAGGCGCCCGGGAGCCAGCACGCCCGACTCCCAGCGGTTCACCCACGCCGAGCCGGCCGTGTAGGCGGCGAGCGCCGTCGACAGCGGCAGCGCCTGCTCGGGCAGGAACGGCCGCATCCCTCGAGAGCCCGGCTCGGTCCGGGTGACGCCGACGTGGATCGCGGCCCACGGATCGGGCGTCGAGACCGACCAGTCCGAGCCGGCGGCGAGCACGGCGCCCGCGGCGGTGAGCGACGCGAACGGGTACTGCCACGACACGCGCGCCGCGTCCTCGCCGCCGAGGAACGGGATCGTGAGCTCGACCATCTGATCCTCGAGCACCGCCCAGAGCATCTGCATGTTCGCGGCGACGCCGAGCTCGCGGAAGCGCCCGCGGTCGTCGGGATGCACGACCTGGATGTGCGAGATGTGCGGGCGCGAGTCCACCCGGCCGTTCGCGGCGCGCGCCGCGGCGACGGCGTCGAGGCACTCGCGCACCGCGCGGTCGCCGATCGCGTGGAAGTGCGCCTGGAAGCCGAGCCGCTCGAGCGCGGGCAGCGCCTCCGCGAGCACCGCGGGGTCGTGGAAGGAGAGCCCGTCGTTCGCCGTCGCGTGGCCGTGGCCGTCGCAGTACGGCTCGAGCATGCCCGCCGTGAAGTTCTCGGCGACGCCGTCCTGCATGATCTTCACGCTCGTGGCCGCGAACGTCCCCGCCGACCACGCATCCCTGCGCTCGACGAGCTCGGGGATCTGCTCGACGCCGCGGCCGCGCTCCCACCACAGCGCGCCGCGCACGCGCGCCGTCAGCTCGCCGGACCGGGCGAGGGCAAGGTACGTCGGACCCGGGTTCGGCGCATCCCCGTAGTCGCCGAGGATCGCGTCCTGCCAGCCGACGACGCCCAGCGAGTGCAGGTACCGCTGCGCCACGCGCAACGCCTCGCGCATCCGCTCGGGCGACTCGACGGGGATGAGCCGGTTCACGAGCGTCATCGCGCCCTCGTGGAGGGTGCCGCTCGGCGTGCCGTCGGCGAGCCGCTCGATGCGCCCGTCGGCGGGATCGGGCGTCGACGCGTCGATGCCCGCCATGCGCAGCGCCACCGCGTTCGCCCATGCGCCGTGCCCGTCGCGGTTCGTGAGGAACGCGGGTCGGTCGGGCACGATCCGATCGAGGTCCGCGGCGAGCGGCGTGCCGCCGGGGAACGCCGCCATCGCCCAGCCGCCGCCGAGCAGCCACGGCTCGTCGGGATGCGCGGCGACGTAGTCGGCGATGGCCGCGAGGTAGGCATCCCGGTCGATCGCCGTGCCCGACAGGTCGCAGCGGAGCATGTCGAGCCCGCCCCACGCGGGGTGCACGTGGCTGTCGACGAAGCCGGGCGTCAGCAGCCTGCCGCGCAGGTCGACGACCTCCGTCGTGCTCGTGCGCAGCTCGAGCACCTCGTCGTGGCCGACCGCGACGATGCGGTCGCCGGCGATCGCGAGGCTCGTCGCCCACGAGCGCGCGGCGTCCGCGGTGAAGATGGGTCCGTTCGTGAAGATCGCGTCGACCACGGTGCGTGCCTTCCGTCCTGCAGCGGCGACCGCGCTCGCGATCGCGTCGAATGGGTGCGCGGCCTCAGCCGCCGGTCATCGTGCGGGCGATCTGCGCCGTCGAGTCGCCCGAGCGCCGCAGCACGATCGCGACGAGCACGAGCACGAGCAGCGTGAGCACGAGCATCACGGTCGACATCGCCGCGATCTCGGGCCGCAGCCCCGAGCGCACGGATCCGAGGATGTAGACGGGCCACGGCGTGGATCCCTGCACCGAGACGAACGCCGCGATGATCGTGTTGTCGAGGCTGAGCGTGAACGACAGCAGGAAGCCCGACAGCACGGCGGGTGCCGTGAGCGGCAGCGTCACGCGTGTGAGCGCCTGCACGGGCGTCGCGTAGAGGTCGGCGGCCGCCTGCTCGAGGTGCTCGTCCATGCCGACGAGCCGCGAGCGCACGAGGTACGCGACGACCGCGGTGGAGAACAGCGACGAGCCGATCGCGAGCCGCACGATGCCGTCGTTGAGCACCGTGATGCCGAGCTCGGTGCCCAGCTGCACGAACCACGGCAGGAGCGCGACGGCATCCACGATCTCGGGCGTCACGGTCACGAGCAGCAGCAGCGCCGTGAACCACACCGTCCAGCGACCGGGGCGCCTCGCGAGCGCGATGCCCGCCATCGTGCCGAGCACCGTCGCGACGAGCGCCGACCAGATGGCGACGCGGATCGTCACGAGCACCGTCGCGACGATCTGCCGGTTCGCGAACGCCGCCTCGTAGGCGGAGAACCCGAAGCCGTCCCACGACGCGAGCAGTCGCCCCTCGTTGAACGAGTAGACGACGATCACCAGGATCGGCGCGAAGAGGAACGCCATGACGAGCCAGCCCCACACCGACAGCAGCACGTCCGTCACGGGCCTGCGACGACGGCGCGCGGCGGGGGCGGTCACGACGCCGCTCCGATGCGCAGCCGCTGCGACAGCCGCAGCGGCCAGGTGACGAGCCACAGCAGGCCCGCGGCGACCACGGCCGACAGCACGGTCGTGACGATGAGCACGACGGCCATCGCCGAGCCGAGCGCCCAGTTCTGCGCCGTCTGGAACTGGCTCGCGACGAGCTGCCCCGCCATGGTGCCCTGGGCGCCGCCGAGCACGGTCGCCGTGATGTAGTCGCCCATGAGCGGGATGTAGACGAACAGCACGCCCGCGACGATGCCGGGGCGCGCGAGCGGCAGCGTCACGGTGAGGAAGGTGCGCACGCGGTCGGCGCCGAGGTCCTTGCTCGCCTCGCGCAGCGGCCCCTCGACGCGATCGAACGCGACGTACAGCGGCAGGATCATGAGCGGCAGGTAGTTGTAGACGACGCCGATGACGACGGCCGCGCGCGTGTTGAGGAGGTCGATGGGCGGCAGCCCGAGCCCGACCATCCACTCCGACAGGAAGCCCTCGGGCGCGAGCATGACGCGCCAGCCGATCGTGCGCACGAGGAAGTTCGTCCAGAAGGGCACGAGCACGAGACCGAGCATGAGACCGCGGCGGTGCGCGGGCACCTTCGTCGCGATCCAGTACGCGGCGGGCATCGCGATCGCGAGGCACAGCACGGTGCCGACGACGCCGACCCACAGGGTGCTGGCGAAGACGGAGGCGAAGGTCGGTGACAGCGCCTCGACGTAGCGGTCGAACGAGAGGCGGTCGGTCGCGACGGTCTCGAAGAGGCTCGGCTTGTAGCCGAACGAGTAGAACAGCACGAGCCCGACGGGTGCGACGAAGAACACGAGCAGCCAGAACCACGCGGGCAGCGCGAGCAGGAAGGCGGGCGCGCGCAGGCGGCGACGTGCGGGGGGCGCGGATGCGGGCGCCGCGGGCGCGGGGGCCGTCGCGGTCACGACGCCGCCGAGGCCGTCTCGGGCGCCGGCTGCGACCGGTCGTCGGGGAAGACCGCGACGTCGCCCGCATCCCAGGCGAGCGTCACCGCGTCGCCGGGCTGCACGCTCGGCGCGCTCGGACGCGGCGTCAGCACGACGACCGAGTGCCTGCCGGCCTCGACGATGTACTGCATCGACTCGCCGAGGTGGCTGATGCCGACGAGCCTGCCCACGAGCCGGTTCTCGCCGGGCTCCTCGCCGAGCGCGAGGCGCACGGCCTCGGGGCGGATGGCCGCGCGCACCGCCGTGCCGTCGACGAGGGATGCCGTGCCGCGCAGCGTGAGGCCGTCGGCCTCCACGAGGCTGCCTGCGGCGGTGCCGGCGAAGAAGTTCTGCCTGCCGATGAATCCTGCGACGTATGCGGATGCGGGGCTGCCGTAGACGGTGTCGGCGTCGGCGAGCTGCTCGATGCGCCCCGCGCGCATGACCGCGATGCGATCGCTCATCGACAGCGCCTCGCCCTGGTCGTGCGTCACGAAGACGAACGTGGTGCCGAGCCGCGCCTGCAGCAGCTTGAGCTCGACCTGCATCTCCTCGCGCAGCTGCCGGTCGAGCGCCGACAGCGGCTCGTCGAGCAGCAGCACCGACGGTCGGTTCACGAGCGCCCGCGCGAGCGCGATGCGTTGCTGCTGACCACCGGAGAGGGCCGTGGGGCGGCGGTCGGCGAACCCGCGCATCCGCACCATGTCGAGCGCCTCGACGACGCGGTCGCCGATCTCGGCGCGCGGCACGCGTGCACGACGCAGCCCGAAGGCGACGTTCTCGGCGACGGTGAGGTGCGGGAACAGGGCGTACTGCTGGAAGACGGTGTTGACGTTGCGGCGGTGCGGCGGCACGCCCACGACGGAGGCGCCCGAGATGCGGATGTCGCCGGCGTCGGGCTCCTCGAAGCCGGCGATCATGCGCAGCGTCGTCGTCTTGCCGCAGCCGGAGGGGCCGAGCAGCGAGAGGAACTCGCCCTGCGCGATGTGCAGGTCGAGGCCGTCGACGGCCGTCTGGTCGCCGTAGCGCTTCGTGACGCCCGAGATCGTGACGTCGCCCGCGCGCGCCTCGGCGGCGGCGTGCAGGGCTGCCTGGGCTGCGGTGTCGGTCATCCCTACTGGCCCGCCGCGGCCTTCATGGCGTTCCAGATCTCGACGCCGCGCGGCTGCGCCTCGTTGACCTCGCCGTTGTGCATCGTCGCGAGCTGCTCCTCGGTGAAGAAGACGATGTCGGTGCGCTCGAGGCCCTCGGCGATCGCCGCCTCCTCGATGCCGGCGACGCCCGTGTGGTAGCCGATGTAGTCGAGCTCCTGCAGCGAGACCGTCGGGTCGAGCACGTAGTCGATGAAGGCGTGCGCGGCCTCGGGGTGGGGTGCCCCGGTGGGGATGCACCAGTTGTCCATCCACAGCTCGGTGTCGGGCGCGCCGAGCCGCCACTGCCAGCGGTCGGGGTCGTCCGACTCGAGGATGCCCAGTCGGGCGTCGCCGTTCCACGCCTGCATGAGCACCTGCGTGCCCTGCTGCATCGCGCCGGAGCCCGGGTACGAGTCGAAGGCCGAGATGTGCTGCGCGAGCGTGTTCACGAGGAAGTCCTCGGCGGCGTCGAGGTCGGCCTCATCGGTCGTGGTCCACGGGATGCCGTTCGACCAGAAGTACAGTCCCGTGAGGTCCTCGGGTGCGTCGAGCAGGCTCGTGCGGCCGCTCGCCTCGTTCTGCGCTGCGTCGAGGAAGTCCTCCCACGTCTGCAGGTCGCGCGTGATGACGGTGGAGTCGAACACGAAGCCCGTCGTGCCCCAGTCCTTGCAGATCGAGTAGCGGTTCTCCGGGTCCCAGTCCTGGCCGGCGAACGCGGGGTCGAGGTTCGACAGGTTCGGGATGAGGTCGAGGTTCAGCTCCTGCACGAGCCCCTGCTCGATGAGCTGCGGGATGAAGACGCCCGTCGGCACGATGATGTCGAAGCCGGAGGTGCCGTTCGCGGCGACGAGGCGCGCGATCATCTCCTCGTTCGACGAGTAGGAGTCGAGCGTGATCTGCGGGCCCTGCTCGGCGGTGAAGTCGGTGAGCGTCTCGGGGGCGTCGTAGTCGCCCCACGTGTAGATGGCGAGCGCATCCTCGAGCGCGCCGCCGGTGGCGGCGGGGGCGTCGCTCGTCGACGGACCCGAGCAGGCGGCGAGGAAGGCGGTCGCGCCCGAGCCGGCGGCGACGGCCAGGAAGCCGCGGCGGGTGAGCTCGCTCGTGATCGCGCGCGAGCCTGCGCGGCTCGCGAGGATGCGGATGGGTCGTCGTGCCATCGGTGCTCCTTGGGGCTGGGCGCCGCGCGGGGAGGCGCTCGGTTTCCCGTGAGCGTAGGTCGACCATCGCGCCCAGGGCAATGGAAACGGTCGCCGGGCGCCCGGATCGTCACCGATCCGTGACCGGTGTGCAACATAGGCGACGCATTCCGTCGCCGACGGCGGTCGAGACGCCGATCCGGGGGACGGCGTCGGCGTCTCGACCGCTGCGCACCGGCCGGTCGCGGAGCGCAGTCGCGCAGCGTCTCCGCGTCACGAGACCCGCCGACCTCCGCGGAGCGTCGCAGAGCACGACATCCGTCGACGGCGCGGGTCTCGTGACGGCTCCTCGCCGCGCGACGCCCGAGGACGCGGCGAGCGCAGCGATCAGCCGTCTCGGAGGGTGCGTCCCCTCCACCCGCTGCGCGGCCGGAGCCCCAGCCTCAGCGCGTGCCGAAGAGCGGATGCGTCGGCCGCGCGCGACCCACGGCGCCCTCTGCGCGGTCGGCGCGGTCGAGCGCGACGAGCAGCGACACCTCGGCGGCGTCGATCGCCTCGGCGCGGGCGGCGTCCTCGTCGGCGCGCTCGCCCGAGTCGCCGTCCACCGCCGTGGATGCGGCGAGCTCGCGCGCCGTCGCGTCCGCGTCGCGCAGCAGCGCGAGCGACTCGGCGAGGTCGTCCGCCGCCTCGCGCCACCGCTGCGCCGCGAAGCGGGCGACGCCGCGCTCGTGGAGCGCCTCGGCCAGCACGGCGCTCCACCCCGACGCGCGCGCCTCGTCGACGACGGAGTCGCAGTCGCGCAGCGCCGCGGGGAGGCGCCCGCCCGCGACGGCGACCGCGGCGCGCAGGAGGCGCATGCGGGCGCTCTCGCGCCGGTCGCCCGTTGCCCGGGCGACCATGAGCGCGCGCGCGGCGCTGCCCGCCGCCTCGTCGACCCGGCCGACCGCGAGCAGCAGCCACGCGCGCTCCGCGAGATCGGCCATCGCCCGCGAGAGCCCGATCTCGTCGATGCGGGCCGTCGCGGCGGCGACGTCGACCGTGGGACGCAACGTCGTCACGTCGAAGCCGAGCACCGCATGCATGGGCACATCCTGCACCCGACCACCGACGCGATCCGTGCGCATCGCCCGGCGCGTGCGCGACTCGCCGACGCGGCCGCGGGCGTCGGCGCGTCGCGTCAGCCGAAGACCGAGCGGCTCGGCGGCGGGGAGGGCAGCGCCGTCGCGTCGGTCACGATCGCGCCGCTCGACGCGAAGCGCCGCAGCTCGTCGCCCTCGACGACCTTCGCCGGCCACGGGTCGCGCTGCAGCGCCGCCGGCACGCCGTCGAGCCGCAGCGGCTCGTCGGAGGCGACGGCGACGAGGTTGCCGTACCGGCGTCCCTTGAGGAAGCCCGTGTCGGCGATCGCCGCGAGGTGCGCGTGCACGTGCGCGAGCGTCGCGAGCTGCGAGCGCACGAACCGCAGCTCGCGGCCGTCCGCGAGGTTGACGCACAGCACGCCGCCCGGTGCGAGCAGCGCGCGCAGCCGTTCGTGGAACTCGAGCGACGTGACGTGCGCGGGCGTCTGCGAGCCGGCGAACACGTCGACGACGACGAGGTCGCACGCCCCCGTGAGCCCGGCGGGCAGGCGCTCGAGCACCGCGCGCGCGTCCCCGTATCGGATGCGGATGCTCGCCTCGCGCGGCAGCGGCGCGACCTCCCGCACGATCTCGACGATGCCGGGCTCGAGCTCGATCACCTGCTGCCGCGAGCCGGGACGCGTCGCGGCGACGTAGCGGGGGAGCGTCAGGGCGCCGGCCCCGAGGTGCAGCGCCGTGAGCGGCCCCGGGCGCATGGCGTCGAGCACGTGCCCGATGCGCTGGACGTACTCGTAGACGAGCAGCTGCGGCCGCTCGGGATCGACGTGCGACTGGGGCGTGCCGTCGACGACGAGCTGGTAGCCACCGTCGCCCGAGAACCGCATCTCGGCGTGCATGCCGTTCGAGAGCGTCGTCGACGGGAGTCCGGTCACGCATCCAGCATCGCAGGGTCCCTCGGCAGTCCTCCCCATGGCGACGTCCAGTCTCATCTCCTACGGTCGAGGGACACCCACGAGCCGCGAGGAGCGACGACGAGTGCTGGACGTCATGCTCGACAGGGCGAGGCTCACCGCCGCTCGCGATGGACTCCGCGCCGCGATGGACGAGTTCGAGGACTCGGCCTCGACCAACGACGACCTCGAGGAGTCGGTCGGCAACCCGCATGGTCGCGGGAGGCTTCGCGATCGCGTGGGGTGGTTCGAGGCCAACTGGTCGTCGAATCGCGACGACCTGCGCGAGCGCCTGCAGAGCGTGCACGAGCGCATCGACGGCATCGTCACGGGTTGGAACGACTGGGAGACCGAGGCGACCGCCGCCATGGAGGACGCGGGCTGATGCTGTCCCCTCGCTTCCAGTACCCCCTCGAGCAGTTCGACGGCGAGCCCGGTGCCCTCCGCACCACGGCGCAGGCGTTCGTCGACCTCGGTGCCACGATGGGCTCCACGGCCGACGCGCTCCAGGACGTCGCGGACTCGGACGTGCACCGCAGCATGGGGACCGACGCGCTGGCAGAGGAGGCCGAGGGCGTCGTCGAGGATCTTCGCAAGGCTGCGATCCGCTACGCGGGCACGGGTGAGGCGCTGCTGCCCTACGCCGCCGAGCTCCTCGAGGCGCGGCTCTGGTACGTCCGCAACGCCGACGAGCTGCGCACCGCCGAGACGGCCCACCAGCAGGCGCTCCTCGATCGCGACTCGGCGCTCATGAGCCCCGTGGAGGACCAGGCGGATGCCGTGAGCGAGGCGCAGTCGGCGATCGACGCCGTCGAGGGCACGCGCGACGCCCTGTGGACGCAGTGGGAGACGGTCGTCGACGACTGGTCGAGCGCCTACGAGACCGCGGCAGACGGCATCGCGGAGGCGATGGACGCGGCCGACAACGACGACTCGTGGTGGGATGCGATCTCCGACGCGCTCACGATCATCGGCTGGGTCATCGTGGTGCTCGCCGTCGTGGCGCTCTTCGTCGTCGCGAAGCCGTGGGCGTCGATCATCTTCTGGTCGGCCATGGCGCTCTCCGCCATCCACCTCGCAGGGACCGTGTACCTGTACGCGAACGGCAAGAAGTCGATGTCCGACGTGCTGCTGAGCGCGTTCGGCCTCGTCACGCTCGGCATGGGCGGCGTCTTCACGCGCGCGGCCCCGGGGCTGAGCACCCTCGACGAGGTCTCGACCATCGCCCGGCTCGCACCGAACGCCCCCGCAGGGGTGACGCGGCTCCCCTCGATCCTGTCGCCGCGCAGCGCGCTCGTCGGCATCCAGTACGGGGACGACGTGGCACGGCTCTCGCAGTACGCCGACGACCTCGTGCGCCTCGGCGCCGAGGGCGGGCCGAACCTCACGCGAACGCTCGGCACGATGATCGGCGACGACGTCGCCGCGCTCGGCCTCAACGCGCCCGCGCTCGTCGAGTGGTCGGCCGTGCAGGGCACCGCGGTCCTCGGCAACCTCGGTCTGCTGCCGTCCTTCGGACGACCGTGACCCGCCCTGTCGAGGCCGAGGTGCCGACGCGGGCGCCGGATAGGCTGGGACGCGACGAACGGGGGACGTCGATGGCTCGCTGGGTGCCCGTGCATCGACCGATGCTCGCGAAGGTGCCCGGCCCGTTCGGCGTCGTCCGCCGCACGTTCGTCGTCGCCTCGGTCGCGATGATCGCAGCCATGCTGCTGCACGTCTTCTCGCACATGGCGTTCGCGGGCTGGCGGATCGGTCGCACGGACGGGGCCCGCGATGGAGCGCTGCTGGCCTGGCCGATCGTCGACGTGCCGGCGTGGGCGATGCTGCTCGCGACGGCCATCGGCATCGGGCTGCTCGCGGCGATGATGGTGCTCGCCGACGAGCGCAGCGCGCAGATGGACGTGCCGGTGCTCGCGGCGCTGGGCTTCACGGCCTTCGTCCTCGCGCCGCTGGCCTTCGCCACGTGGTTCGGCGACGCGTCGGGGCTGCCGATCACCTGGAACGACGACGCGGCGCGCGCGGGCACGACGATCGGATGGCACGCGGCGTTGACGCCGGTCATGGCTGCGCTGGTCGTCGCGACGTTCGTGCGTTCGTCGCGCATCACGAGGGCGGCGCGCCGACGCACCGCCCAGCGAGGACCCGCCTCGTGAGCCTTCGTGACGAGCTGATGGCCGCCGCCGGACCCGAGCCGCGCGGCTTCACGCTCCTCGTGCCGCCGTCGTGGCGTCGATTCACGGCCGACGAGGCCGGACGGCGCAGCCTCGAGGCAGCGCTGACCGAGCGGCTGCGACCCCACGGTCGTCCGGACGTCGAGGGGCTGGCGCGCTCGATGGTGCGGGCGCAGTGGCGCAGGCTCGAGCAGCAGCGAGCGTTCGCGATCTCCATGCCGATCGATCCGAGCATCGAGGGCGGCACGCCGATCTCGATCGTCGTCATGCCGTGGGCGTCGCGCTCCGGCGACCTCGAGACCGACCTGCGTGCGCGGGTGTCGTCCGACGTGGAGCGCATCGAGACCGAGGTCGGTCCCGTCCTTCGATGGATCCAGGAGGTCGCTCCCAGCGACGAGGCGGGCGACGCGCCGTCGCGCCACATCTCCTACCTCTTCCCCTTTCCGATCCCCGATGCGCGTCGCGGCGCCCTCGTGCGCGCCGCGATCGTGCATCCCGGGGTCGAGGAGGGCGGCCCGGCGCTCGAGGCGTTCACGCGGCTCGTCGACAGCATCGCGGAGACGTTCCGATGGCGGGTGTGACGGTCGCCGCGTCGGTGCGGCAGGACGACTGGGCGTGGGTGCCCCTCGACTTCCCCGCCGAGCGGTGGACGTCGGAGCAGCAGTGGGCGCACGACGTCGGCGACGCGCTCGCGGGCGACGTGGTCGACGACCGTGAGCGCTGGCGAGCGATGGCGGCGACCGTGGCAGCGCTGCCGGTGCCGTCCGCCGACGTCGTGGCGCGGGTGTGGCACACGGCGCCGGGCACGGGCACCCTCGTCGTCGGCCACGTGCGCGCCGCGGACGACGAGGGCGAGGATCCCGGCGACCTCGCCCTCGTCGGCCTGCGCACGGGCGTGGTCCAACGCATGCTCGGCGTCGAGCATCCGCGACTCGCGGCTGCGTTCCACTCGGTGGGCGTCGGCGAGACGCAGGACGGCGTCGCGCTCGGCGTGCTGCGCTGGAGCGGCGTCGCGAGCGGCACGCGCGTGACGCTCGAGGCGATGCATCCCGAGCCGCCGCGGCTCGCACGCGCGTCGGCGGCGTTCGCGGCCCTCTTCCTGGCGCTCGGCGTCGACGCCTGACCCGGCCGCGTTCGCCGCGAGCGCACGCATCCGCGCCTACCAGGACACGCCGGGAGTGGACACCCGACACGCGCGGGGCGTATCGTGGGACTTTGCCTCTGGCTTCCCCATGCCCTCATATTGCGGTCGGCGTGCGCTCACGCGCTTCACGGGGCCGGATGGCAACTCACCTTACGACGTCGACCCGCAGCGGCTGCAACCCGCATGCGGCACGGAGGTAGTCACCTTGGCAGATGCCATCACCGGGCGCAGCGCCGCCCGACTGAGCTTCGCGAAGATCCCCGAGACCCTGACGGTCCCCGACCTGCTGGCGCTCCAGACCGAGAGCTTCGAGTGGCTCATCGGCTCGAAGGGCTGGCAGGACCGGCTCGCGGCCGCCGACGCGGAGGGACGCGACGACGTCTCCCGCCAGTCGGGCCTCGAGGAGATCTTCGAGGAGATCTCGCCCATCGAGGACCTCGGCGAGAAGATGCAGCTCTCCTTCTCCGAGCCGAGCCTCGAGGAGCCCAAGTACACGATCGACGAGTGCAAGGAGCGCTCGAAGACGTACGCGGCGCCCCTCTACGTGGCCGCCGAGTTCATGAACCACGAGACCGGCGAGATCAAGTCGCAGACGGTCTTCATGGGCGACTTCCCGCTCATGACCGAGAAGGGCACGTTCATCATCAACGGCACCGAGCGTGTCGTCGTGTCCCAGCTCGTCCGCTCGCCCGGCGTCTACTTCGAGCGCACCCCCGAGAAGACGTCCGACAAGGACGTCTACTCCGCGCGCATCATCCCGAGCCGCGGCGCGTGGCTCGAGTTCGAGATCGACAAGCGCGACGCCGTCGGCGTGCGCATCGACCGCAAGCGCAAGCAGTCCGTCACGGTCTTCCTCAAGGCCCTCGGCCTCGAGACCGAGGACATCGCCCGCGAGTTCGCCGGCTACGAGTCGATCCTCGCGACGCTCGAGAAGGACCCGGTGATGTCGAAGGAGGACGCTCTCCGCGACATCTACCGCAAGCTGCGTCCGGGCGAGCAGGTCGCCGCCGAGGCCGCGCGCGCGCTGCTCGACAACTTCTACTTCAACCCGAAGCGCTACGACCTCGCGAAGGTCGGCCGCTACAAGCTGAACCGGAAGCTCGGCATCGACGTGCCCATGAGCGACTCGGTGCTGTCGGTCGCCGACATCGTCGCGACGATCAAGTACCTCGTCGCGCTGCACGCCGGCGAGGAGACGATGGCGGGGACCCGCAAGGGCGAGCCGGTCGACGTGCGCCTCGACACCGACGACATCGACCACTTCGGCAACCGTCGCATCCGCGCGGTCGGCGAGCTCATCCAGAACCAGGTGCGCACGGGCCTCGCCCGCATGGAGCGCGTGGTCCGCGAGCGCATGTCGACGCAGGACATCGAGGCGATCACGCCGCAGACCCTGATCAACGTCCGCCCCGTGTCGGCGGCGATCAAGGAGTTCTTCGGCACGTCGCAGCTGTCGCAGTTCATGGATCAGAACAACCCGCTCGCGGGCCTGACCCACAAGCGCACGCTGTCGGCGCTCGGCCCCGGTGGCCTCAGCCGCGAGCGCGCCGGCGTCGAGGTGCGCGACGTGCACCCCTCGCACTACGGCCGCATGTGCCCGATCGAGACGCCGGAAGGCCCGAACATCGGCCTCATCGGTCGCCTCGCGACGTTCGGCCGCATCAACGCGTTCGGCTTCATTGAGACGCCGTACCGTCGCGTCGTCGACGGCGTCGTCACCGAGCAGATCGACTACCTCACCGCCTCCGAGGAGGACGAGCACGTCATCGCGCAGGCGAACTCGCCGTTCGACGCGAAGGGCAAGCTGACCTCCGAGCGCGTCCTCGTCCGCAAGAAGGGCGGCGAGGTCGAGCTCATCGCCCCCGAGGACGTCGACTACATGGACGTCTCGCCGCGCCAGATGGCGTCGGTCGCGACGAGCCTCATCCCGTTCCTCGAGCACGACGACGCGAACCGCGCCCTCATGGGTGCGAACATGCAGCGTCAGGCCGTGCCGCTGCTCCGCAGCCACGCGCCGCTCGTCGGCACCGGCATGGAGGGCTTCGCGGCCATCGACGCCGGCGACGTCGTGACCGCCGAGAAGGCGGGCGTCGTGGCGGAGGTCTCGGCCGACGTCGTGACGATCCAGCTCGACGAGGGCGGCACGCAGGACTACTACCTGCGCAAGTTCGACCGCTCGAACCAGGGCACCTCGTACAACACGCGCGTCATCGTGTCGGCGGGCGACCGCGTCGAGGCCGGTCAGGTGCTCGCCGACGGTCCCGCGACCGAGAACGGCGAGCTGGCGCTCGGCAAGAACCTCCTCGTGGCGTTCATGCCGTGGGAGGGCCACAACTACGAGGACGCGATGATCCTCAGCCAGAACCTCGTGAAGGACGACGTGCTCTCGTCGATCCACATCGAGGAGTACGAGGTCGACGCGCGCGACACGAAGCTCGGCAAGGAGGAGATCACCCGTGACCTCCCCAACGTGAGCCTCGACCTGCTCGCGGACCTCGACGAGCGCGGCATCATCCGCATCGGCGCCGAGGTCGGCCCTGGCGACATCCTCGTCGGCAAGGTCACGCCGAAGGGCGAGACCGAGCTGTCGGCCGAGGAGCGCCTGCTCCGCGCGATCTTCAACGAGAAGAGCCGCGAGGTGCGCGACACGTCGCTCAAGGTGCCCCACGGCGAGCAGGGCACCGTCATCGCGGTGAAGCACTTCAACGCGGAGGACGGCGACGACGAGCTCGGCTCGGGCGTGCACGAGAAGGTCGTGGTCTACATCGCGCAGAAGCGCAAGATCACCGAGGGCGACAAGCTCGCCGGCCGTCACGGCAACAAGGGCGTCATCGCGAAGATCCTGCCCGAGGAGGACATGCCGTTCCTCCCCGACGGCACGCCGGTCGACATCATCCTGAACCCGCTGGGCATCCCGAAGCGCATGAACTTCGGCCAGGTGCTCGAGACCCACCTCGGGTGGATCGCGGCGACGGGCTGGGACGCCGACGCGAAGGCGGAGTGGGCGAAGAACCTGCCCAAGGAGATCCTGAAGGCCGGCCCCGGCACGAAGGTCGCCACCCCCGTGTTCGACGGCGCGACCGAGGAGGAGATCATCGGTCTGCTCGACTCGACGCTCCCGACGCGCGACGGCGACCGCCTCATCGACGGCTCGGGCAAGGCCCGACTGTTCGACGGTCGCTCGGGCGAGCCGTACCCGTACCCGATCTCGGTCGGCTACATGTACATCCTGAAGCTGCACCACCTCGTCGACGACAAGATCCACGCGCGCTCGACGGGCCCGTACTCGATGATCACGCAGCAGCCGCTGGGTGGGAAGGCGCAGTTCGGCGGTCAGCGCTTCGGCGAGATGGAGGTGTGGGCGCTCGAGGCATACGGCGCGGCCTACACGCTCCAGGAGCTCCTCACGGTCAAGTCCGACGACATCGTCGGCCGCGTGAAGGTGTACGAGGCCATCGTCAAGGGCGAGAACATCCACGACCCCGGCATCCCCGAGTCCTTCAAGGTGCTCATGAAGGAGATGCAGTCGCTCTGCCTGAACGTCGAGGTGCTCAACGCCGCCGGCGAGGTCGTCACGCTGCGTGACGACGAGGACGAGGCGCTCCGCACCGCCGAGGAGCTCGGCATCAACATCTCGCGCCCGGAGCTCTCGTCGATCGACGAGATCTGATCCGGCGCCCACGAAGATTCAGCCAAGGGAACAACATTGATCGACGCAACCACGTTCGATGAGCTCCGGATCGGCCTGGCCACGGCGGAGGACATCCGCAAGTGGTCGTACGGCGAGGTGAAGAAGCCGGAGACCATCAACTACCGCACGCTGAAGCCCGAGAAGGACGGGCTGTTCGGCGAGCAGATCTTCGGTCCCTCGCGGGACTGGGAGTGCTCGTGCGGCAAGTACAAGCGCGTGCGCTTCAAGGGCATCGTCTGCGAGCGCTGCGGTGTCGAGGTCACGAAGTCGTCCGTGCGCCGCGAGCGCATGGGCCACATCGAGCTCGCCGCCCCCGTCACGCACATCTGGTACTTCAAGGGCGTGCCCAGCCGCCTCGGCTACCTCCTGGACATGGCGCCGAAGGACCTCGAGAAGGTCATCTACTTCGCCGCGTACATGATCATCGAGGTCGACGAGGACGGCCGTCACGAGGACCTGCCCGGCATCGAGCAGGAGATCCGCCTCGAGATGGCGGAGCTCGAGAAGCGCCGCGACGCGGCCATCGCCGAGCGCCTCCAGCAGCTGGAGACCGACGTCGCCCAGCTCGAGGAGGAGGGCGCGAAGGCCGACCAGAAGCGCAAGGTCCGCGACGCGGGCGAGCGCGAGATGGCGCAGATCCGCAAGGGCACCGACGAGCAGATCGCGCACCTCGAGCGCGTGTTCGACGACTTCCGCTCGCTGAAGGTCGGCGACCTCAAGCCCGAGGACGCCGTCTTCCACGAGCTCGTCGACCGCTTCGGCGACTACTTCGAGGGCTACATGGGCGCCGAGGCGATCAAGCGTCGCCTCGAGTCGTTCGACCTCGCGGCGGAGGCCGAGCGCCTCCACCTCGAGATCGCCGAGGGCAAGGGCCAGCGCAAGATCCGTGCGATCAAGCGCCTCAAGGTCGTGAACTCGTTCCTGCAGACGGGCACGAACCCGGCTGCCATGGTGCTCGAGGTCGTCCCGGTCATCCCGCCGGAGCTGCGTCCGATGGTGCAGCTCGACGGTGGCCGCTTCGCGACCTCCGACCTGAACGACCTCTACCGTCGCGTCATCAACCGCAACAACCGCCTGCGTCGCCTGCTCGACCTCGGTGCTCCCGAGATCATCGTGAACAACGAGAAGCGCATGCTGCAGGAGGCGGTCGACGCCCTGTTCGACAACGGCCGTCGCGGCCGTCCCGTCACGGGCACCGGCAACCGCGCGCTGAAGTCGCTCTCGGACATGCTGAAGGGCAAGCAGGGCCGGTTCCGTCAGAACCTGCTCGGCAAGCGCGTCGACTACTCGGGCCGCTCGGTCATCGTCGTCGGCCCGCAGCTCAAGCTGCACCAGTGCGGCCTGCCCAAGCAGATGGCGCTCGAGCTGTTCAAGCCGTTCGTCATCAAGCGCCTCATCGACCTGCAGCACTCGCAGAACATCAAGCACGCCAAGCGCATGGTGGAGCGGGCGAAGCCGCAGGTGTGGGACGTGCTCGAGGAGATCATCGCCGAGCGCCCCGTGCTGCTGAACCGTGCGCCCACGCTGCACCGTCTCGGCATCCAGGCGTTCGAGCCGCTGCTCGTCGAGGGCAAGGCGATCCAGCTGCACCCGCTCGTGTGCTCGGCGTTCAACGCCGACTTCGACGGCGACCAGATGGCCGTGCACCTTCCCCTCTCGGTGGAGGCGCAGGCCGAGGCTCGCGTGCTCATGCTCGCCTCGAACAACATCCTGAAGCCGTCCGACGGCCGTCCGGTGACGCTGCCCACGCACGAGATCGTGTCGGGACTGCACCACCTCACGACGGTGAAGCCGGGCGCGACGGGCGAGGGCCGTGCGTTCGCGTCGGTCGCCGAGGCGATCATGGCGATGGACCAGGGCACGCTCGACCTGGGCGCGCTCGTGAAGATCCGCATGGAGGGTCTGCACTTCCGCGACGCCGACCGGCCGGAGGGCTTCGTCGACGGCGAGCCGTTCCTGCTCGAGACGTCGCTGGGTCGTGCGCTCTTCAGCGAGACGCTGCCTGCGGACTTCCCGTTCGTGCAGGAGGCGACGACCAAGCCGGTCATCTCGCAGATCGTCAACGCGCTCGCGGAGCGGTACCCGAAGGTCGTCGTGGCGGAGACGCTCGACAAGATCAAGGACGCCGGCTTCCACTGGGCCACGCGCTCGGGCATCTCGGTCGCCCTCTCCGACGTCATCACGCCGGCGGAGAAGAAGGAGATCGTCTCCAAGGCCGAGGTCGCGGCGCAGAAGATCCAGGACCAGTACGACAACGGCTTCATCTCGGACGCCGAGCGTCGTCAGGACCTGACGGAGCTGTGGACGAACGCGACGAACGACGTGCAGAAGGCGACGCAGGCCGCGTTCGACGAGGGCAACTCGATCTACCGCATGGTCACGGCAGGCGCCAACGGCAACTGGATCCAGGTCCGCAACATCACCGGCATGCGCGGACTCGTGACGAACCCGAAGGGCGAGGTCATCGTCCGTCCGATCATCTCCTCGTACCGCGAGGGGCTGTCGGTGGCGGAGTACTTCATCGCCACGCACGGTGCCCGCAAGGGCTCGGCCGACACCGCCCTCCGCACCGCGGACTCCGGCTACCTCACGCGTCGACTCGTCGACGTGTCGCAGGACGTCATCATCCGCGAGGAGGACTGCGGCACGGAGAAGGGCCTCGACATGCCCATCGCCGAGATGGTCGACGGCGTGCTGGTGCGCGGCGAGAACGTGGAGTCCTCGGTCTACGCGCGCACGCTGGCCACCGACGTCGTCGCCCCCGACGGCACGGTGCTCGCGGTCGCGGGCTCGGACTTCGGCGACGTGCAGATCAACGCGGTCATCGCGGCCGGCGTCGAGGAGGTCAAGGTCCGCTCGGTCCTGACCTGCGAGTCGACCACCGGCGTGTGCGCGGCCTGCTACGGCCGCTCGCTCGCGACGGGCAAGCTCGTCGACATCGGCGAGGCGGTCGGCATCATCGCCGCACAGTCGATCGGCGAGCCCGGCACGCAGCTCACGATGCGCACGTTCCACACGGGTGGCTCGGTGGGTGCGAGCGACATCACGCAGGGTCTGCCCCGCGTGACGGAGCTCTTCGAGGCCCGCACGCCCAAGGGCGCGTCCCCGATCGCCGAGGCCGCTGGCCGCGTGCGCATCGAGGAGGACGACAAGTCCAAGCGCATCGTCATCGTCCCCGACGACGGCAGCGACGAGATCGCCTACCCGGTGCTGCGTCGTGCGACGCTCATGGTGCAGGACGGCGACCACGTCGAGCAGGGCGAGCAGCTCCAGGTCGGCACGGTCGACCCGAAGGAGGTGCTGCGCGTGCGCGGCGTGCGCGAGGTGCAGAAGCACCTGGTGTCCGGCGTGCAGGACGTGTACCGCTCGCAGGGCGTGCCGATCCACGACAAGCACATCGAGGTCATCGTCCGTCAGATGCTCCGCAAGGTCACCGTCGTCGATCACGGCGAGACCGACCTGCTGCCGGGAGAGCTCGTCGACCGTTCGCGGTACAACGAGCTCAACCGCGCGGCGCTGACGTCGGGCAAGAAGACCGCGTCGGCCCGCCAGGAGGTCATGGGCATCACGAAGGCGTCGCTCGCGACGGAGTCGTGGCTGTCGGCCGCCTCGTTCCAGGAGACGACGAAGGTGCTCACGGAGGCCGCGCTCAACGGCCGCAAGGACTCCCTCGTCGGCCTCAAGGAGAACGTCATCATCGGCAAGCTCATCCCCGCGGGCACCGGCCTGTCGCGCTACCGCGACGTCGAGGTCGAGGCCACGGAGGAGGCGAAGGCCGAGCGCTACCCGAACCGTCTGTTCGGCGACTCGTCGTCGTTCGGCGACGGCGACCTGGACTTCGTCGACTTCGACTCGTTCACCTCGGGTGACGCGTTCGGCGACGAGCCCGGCGTGTACCGCTGATCGATCCGATCCCTCATCCGAAGGGGCCGTGCCGCGAGGCACGGCCCCTTCGGCGTCTCGGGCGCGCGGCTGCCCTTCTCCTCGGGGCTCGCCGCTCTGCAGCTGGTCGAGGAGCGCGTGAGCGGATGCGAGCACGCGTCACGAGACCTGCGTCGGCGCTCGGACCCCGCGCGTCGTGACGCACCCGACCCGGCCGCAGCATCCGCCTCGGCCCGCGTGCCTCGCTGGCGTCGGCGTGTCCCCTGGCTAGGCTCGGCGATCAGCCAGCGGGCTGCGCTGGGAGCGACGAGGAGCGACGCACATGAGCGACACGACGAACCGCGACGGCCGCGTCGGCGACGCCGACGGCGTGCAGCCGACGACCTCGGCGGAGGACGCATCGACGTCGGTGCAGGACCACGACGCGCACCAGCCGCTCGTCGACGACGGCGACGCGCCGACGCAGCAGATGCCCGTGCAGGACGAGGCGCCGCGCGACGACGCCGACGACTGGCAGCGGTCGTGGGACGAGGCCGGCGGCGGCGACATCGAGCCCACGGTCATCGCGCCCTCGGCGCTGCGCGGGCCGTCGCACGAGGCGGAGGCCGAGCAGTCGTCGCTCGAGCAGGCGCCCGACGAGCCGGTCGACCATGCGCATGCGATGGCGCCGACCGACCCTGCGGCCGCGGATGCGGTGGCCTCGTCGCGCTCGGTCGAGGCGGGCGAGCACGCCGAGCCGACGAATCCACCGGAGCTCGTCGAGCCGCGCCGGCCGAGCCTGAGCCTGCGCGGCGAGCAGCGGCCCGACCTCGCCGACACGGCCCCCTTCGAAGGGCTCGCGGGCGCAGGAGCCGTCGCCGGTGCGGGAGCAGCCGCGGGCGCCGCCGCGACCTCCCACCGCGAGGAGCCCGCCGCGACGGAGGCGATGCCGGTGCAGGACGACCGCACGCAGGCGATGCCCGCCGCGCCCGCCACCGAGCCGCAGTTCGAGGTCGACGAGCCCGTCGAGGAGCAGCGCACCGAGCGCCTCGGCTCCATCGCCGTCGACGACGAGACGGCACGCGCCGCCGCGACCGGCACGCCCATCGTGCTCGTGGAGTCGGCGACGCCGCCGCGCAAGAAGGGCGCGCGCGGGGTCGGCTTCCTCGTCGTGCTCCTCTCGACGATCGTCTTCGCTGCCCTGCTCGCCGCCGCGTTCCTCGCCGTCGACTACCTCTTCGACCGCGGCTTCGTGCTGCAGGACGCGCTGACGGAGCTGTGGCTGCGCCCGTCGTGGCTGCTGCCCGTCGCCGTCTTCCTCGTCGCCTACTGGCTGACGACGATCATCGTGAACCGCGCGGGATGGTGGGCGCACGTGCTCGGCGGCTTCATCGTCGCGCTGCTCGCCTACGGCGCGCACGTCGCGGGCGCGTACCTCGAGACGCAGGAGAACGTGTGGGACGTCACGGCGATCGTCGGGATCGGCGCACGCGACCTCGGCGAGCTGCTCCTGGCGCCGACCGCGATCGTCACCTTCCTCCTCGCGCGCGAGGTGCCCATCTGGTTCGGCGGCATCGTCGCCCGCCGCGGTCGTCGCGCGAAGCAGCGCAACAAGGAGGCCCTGGAGGAGTACGAGGCCGAGCAGGCCCGTCGTCTCGAGGAGTACGAGGCCACGCGCGCCTGACGCCTGCCCGACGCCCGTCGCACCCCGGTGCGGCGGGCGTCGTCGTGTCCTGCGCCCCGCGCCGAGCCGACCACGCTACGCCCTCGACCGCGTTGAGCGCCCATCCAGCAGCGCGTGCGAGCGGTAGGGCATGATCGTCTGGTCGAGTCCAAGACGTCGGGGGTGCCGTGGGCGTGCTGCGCTGGATGAAGGGGCGTCGCAAGACGACCGCATCCATCGCCGTCGTCTCCGCCGCCGCGATCGCGCTCGGCGTCCTCGCCTTCACCTACGAGGGGTTCACGCAGACCGACGTCGACCTGCATGACGGCGGCGTCTGGGTCACCCGCACGTCGACCTCGGAGGTCGGCCACCTCAACGTCCAGGCGCAGGAGCTCGACGGGCATGTCTACGCGCCGTCCGGCTCGACGTCCTTCGACGTCCTGCAGGACGGCGACGACGTCTTCCTGCGCGACGGCGACGGTGCGCTCATCGAGATCGATCCCGCCCGCATGATCACGGGCGCCGGCATCCCGCTCGCCGCCGACGTGGACGTGCAGCAGCGCGGCGGCACGATCGCGGTGCTCGAGCCCGACGGGCGCCTGTGGGCCATGCCCGTCGGCGAGATCGGCGCCTTCGACCCCGAGGAGGTCGAGCCGCTCGCCGAGGTGGGCGACGATGCGGCGCTCGCCGTCGGTCTCGACGGCTCCGTCGCGGTCGCCTCGCCCGAGCAGGGCGCGGTGCTGCGGTGGGCGCCGAGCGACGAGGGCGGCTTCGAGGGTCCGACGACCGAGGGGCGCGAGGGGCTCGCGGACGCGGACGACGTGGCGGTGACGCTCGTCGGCGACCAGGCGGTCGCGATCGGCGGCGAGCGCCTGTTCCTGCCGGGACGCACGGTCGACGTGCCCGAGGATGCGGTCCTGCAGCAGGTGGGCGACGACGCCTCGACGGTCGTGCTGGCCACGAGCGAGCTGCTGCTGCGCCAGCCCCTCGGCGTAGGCGATCTCGCCGAGCAGTCGTTCGGCTCCGGCGGCGGCGAGCCCGTGGCTCCCGTGCAGCTCGGCGGCTGCCTCTACGCCGCCTTCCCGTCCGCCGGCCACTTCGTGCGCTCGTGCCAGGACGCCTCGCGCAACCTCGACGAGCCGATCGAGGGGCTCGAGGGCCCCGCGGTCTTCCGCGTCAACCGCGGCCAGGTCGTGCTCAACCAGTTCGAGTCGGGGCAGTCGTGGCTCGTGAGCGACCAGGTCGTGCTCGTCGACAACTGGGACGATCTGATCCCGCCGGAGTCGGAGGAGGAGTCGGAGGAGCAGGACGAGTCGCTCGAGGACATCCTGCAGCAGACGGTGCCGCCGCCGAGCGAGGAGAACCACGCGCCCGTCGCGACCGACGACCAGCTCGGCGCGCGCCCGGGTCGCGCGACGATCCTGCCGGTGCTCGCCAACGACTCCGATCAGGACGGCGACGTGCTCACTGCCCGCGTGATCTCGGACCTGCCCTCGGGCGTCACGGTCGCGCCGATCGCCAACGACTCGCAGCTGCAGATCGACATCCCCGCGTCGTTCACCGACCGCACGATCACGTTCCAGTACGAGGTCGACGACGGCCGCGGCGGCACCGACCAGGCGACGGTCGTCGTCACGGTGCGCACGCCCGAGGAGAACGGCGCGCCCGAGCGCCTCTTCGAGCAGTCGTTCACGATCGAGCAGACGGCGCGCTTCGAGTACTCGGCGCTGCAGGCGTGGGTCGATCCCGACGGCGACGACTTCTACCTCCAGTCGGCGACGAGCCCCACGGGCGACCAGATCGAGGCCAGCCCCGCCGGCCGCATCCTCTACACGGCGACGGGATCCGTCGGCGTCACGACGATCGACCTCACGATCGTCGACTCGCGCGGCGAGACGGCGACGGGCTCGATCTCGGTGACGGTCATGGAGCGCAACACCGCGCCGATCGTCGCGAACGCCGACTTCGTCGCGACGACGGTCGGGCAGGACGTGTCGTTCGAGCCGCTCGCGAACGACTACGTGCCCGGCACGCAGGATGCGCGCGTCGCGCAGGTCTCGTTCGAGCTCGAGCCGCGCATCACGGGCTCGTGGGATCGCGAGACGGGCATCGTCACCATCTCGGGCGAGACGCCGGGCACCTACTACGTGACGTACCTCGCGTCGGCGGGCGCGGCCTCGGCGACGGGGCGGATCCGCGTCGACATCCGCGAGGCCGACGACGAGGCGCGGCCCGTCGCGGTGCGCGACATCGCGCTGCTGCCGCAGGGCGGCGAGACGCTCGTCGACCTGCTCGCGAACGACGTCGACCCGGCGGGCGGCGTGCTCGTCGTGCAGTCGGTGACGGCGGACGGCGTGCCGGTGTCGGCGCAGCTCCTCGAGCGCCGCGTGCTGCGGCTCATCGACTCGCAGGGCATCGTCGACGAGGGCACGATCACCTACACGGTGTCGAACGGTCGGTTCACCGAGACCGGGCAGGTCGTCGTCATCCCCGTCGCACCGCCGGAGCAGCCGAGGCCGCCGACCGCGGTGGCGGACACGGCGATCGTGCGCGAGGGCGACTTCGTGACGATCCCCGTGCTCGCGAACGACTTCAGCCCCGACAACCTCGACCTCGCGCTCTCGCCGGAGCTCGTCGAGACGAGCTTCTCCACCGGCGACGGCGGATGCGACGTCAGCGGCGAGGAGGCCGAGGGCTGCGCCTTCGTCGACGGCGACACCGTGCGGCTGTTCGTGCCGGTCGGCGGCCCGTCGTCGGTGCGCCTCGTCTACGAGGTGGGCGTCGAGAACGGCGGCGTCGCGACCGCCGCGGTCGACGTGACCGTCATCCCCCGCGACGCCGGCGACGACCCGCCCATCGCGCAGACGGTCCAGTCGCGCGTCGTGGCCGGCAACCGCGTCTCGATCCCCATCCCGCTCGACGGCATCGACCCCGACGGCGACGGCGTCGAGCTCGTCGGCTACGACGAGGCGCCCGAGCAGGGTCGCATCGTCGAGACCGGCGACGGCTTCTTCGTCTACGAGGCATACGAGGGCACATCGGGCACGGTCTCGTTCACGTACCGCGTGCGCGACCGCAACGGCCTGGAGGCGACGGGCGCCGTGCGCATCGGCATCGCGCCGCCGCCGGAGCTGAACCAGGCGCCGTTCGCCGAGACCGACGAGGTGCTCGTGCAGCCGGGTCGCGCGATCGCGGTGCCGGTGCTCGCGAACGACTTCGATCCAGACGGCGATCCGCTGACTCTGAGCGACGAGCTCACGAACGTGTCGGAGGCGCTCGAGCCCGTCTCGATCGACCCCGACCGCAGCACGGTCGACTTCGTCTCGCCCGACGAGCCGGGCGAGTACGAGCTCCGCTACACGGTCGGAGACGGGCGCGGCGCGGAGACGACGGGCGTCGTGCTCGTCACGGTCGCCACCGACGCGCCGCTCGAGCCGCCGGTCGCGGTCGACGACGTCGTGCCGGTCGCGGAGGTCGAGGCGGGCGTGCCGCTCGAGGTGCCCGTGCTCGACAACGACCTCGACCCCGACGGCAGCCCCGACGCGCTCGAGGTGTCTGTGCTGCAGGGGCCGGGCACGGAGGTCGACGGCGCCATCCGCGTCACGCCCTCCGACGAGGAGTTCCAGGTCGTCACCTACCGCGTGACGGATCCCGACGGCGAGACGGCGCAGGCGTTCGTCTTCGTGCCGCTCGCGCGCGATCCCGCGCCGCGCCTCATCTCCGACGAGGTCGTCGAGGTGCAGTCGGGCATCTCGTACGAGTTCCCGCTCGACGAGTACGTCGCGGTGTCGCGCAACAGCCCGCGCATCACGACCGCTGATCGCGTCAGTGCGACGAACGACAACGGCGACCCGCTCGTCGTGAGCGTCGACACGTTGCAGTACACCTCGGAGCTCGGCTACACGGGCCCGGCGACGCTCTCGTTCGAGGTCACCGACGGCACCGACGAGTCGGACCCCGACGCCAACGTGGCGACGCTCTCCATCGCGCTCTTCGTGCGGCCGTCGTCGGCGGTGCCGCCGACGATGACGGGCACGCAGATCTCGGTGCCGCAGGGCGAGACGGTCGAGTTCGACCTCACGACGGCGACCCGCGATCCCGATCCCGACGACCTCCCCAACATGGACTACGCGCTCGTCGGCGGCGCCTCCGACGACATCGACGCGGACGTGAGCGAGCAGACGCTGACGCTCACCGCGCCGGTGAACGGCAACGTCGGCGCGGACGTCGCGTACACGATCGAGGCGACCGATCGGCACGGCAACACCGCGCAGGGCACGTTCGTCGCGACGATCGTCGTCTCGAACGCGCCGTTCGCGATCGTGCGCGACGACACCGGCGAGGCGACGCAGGGCGTGGCGCAGAGCATCAACGTGCTCGCGAACGACTTCAACCCCTTCGAAGGTCAGGCGCCGCTGCGCGTCGTCGACGTCGCGGTCGTCGGTGGCGTCGGCGAGCCCTCCACCGACGGGTCGACGGTCACCGTGACGCCGGGCGCCGACTTCTCGGGCGTGCTCACGCTGCGATACACCGTGCAGGATGCGACGGAGACGGTGCAGCGGCAGCGCACGGGGCAGATCATCCTCAACGTGAAGGGCAGGCCGGAGGCGCCCATCCGGCCGAACGTGCTGTCGGTCGGCGACCAGACGGTGACGCTGCAGTGGGCGGCGCCCGCGGCGAACGGCGCGCCGATCCAGGGCTATACGGTCACGAGCGCCGACGGCACGTTCTCGCAGCCCTGCCCGTCGACGACGTGCACGCTGCAGGGGCTCGTGAACGACCAGACGTACCAGTTCCAGGTCGTCGCGACGAACGAGGTCGGCGACTCCGACCCGTCGCCGGCATCCGCCGACGCGCGGCCCGACGTGCGGCCCGACCCGCCCGCGGCGCCCACGGCGGTGCGCGGCGACACGCAGCTGTCGATCACGTGGACGGCGCCGACGAACCGCGGCTCGGCGATCACGCAGTACCTGCTCGAGATCAGCCCGCCGCCCGCGAACGGCCAGCCGACCGCCGTCATCGCCGGTGGCGCGACGAGCCATGTGTGGACGGGCCTGACGAACGGCGTCGCCTACTCGTTCCGCGTGCAGGCGTACAACGACGCTCCCGAGCCGAGCGACTGGAGCCCGTCGTCGTCGCCCGTGACGCCGGCCGGCCCGCCCTTCCAGGTCACGGGCGTCTCGGCGACGCGCGACCAGTCGATCCCGAACACCGTGCAGGTGCAGGTGACGTGGGATCCGCACGCGAACCAGTCGAACGGCGCGGCCATCACGCGCTACGTCGTGACCGCCTCGAGCGGCCAGACGGTCGAGGTGGCCGGTGCGGACGCGACGCGCGCGACGTTCGGCGCGGGCGTGCTGCCTGCCGGCACGGGCGCCACCGTGACCTTCACGGTGCAAGCCGTCAACGACGTCGGCCCGTCGCAGCCGTCCGCGCCGTCGAACGGCGTGCGCGACGCGACGACGCCGGGTGCGCCGAGGATCGACTCGTTCACGGAGGGCGACGGCTTCGTCGACATCGTCATGACCGCGGGACCGACGAACGGCGCGCGGGCCGAGGAGATCCAGTACCAGGTGCTCATCGGCGGCACGCAGCAGGGCACGGTGTCGGCGAACGGCGGCCGCATCCCGCTGCAGAACCGGCAGAACCCGTACAACATCTCGGTGCGCGCCGTCTCGACCGTGCAGGGCATCACGTACACGAGCCAGCCGTCGAACGTCGTGCAGGCTGCGCCGTACGGGCCGATCGGGAACCCATCGGTGAACGCGACGGAGCAGATCGGTCAGGTCACGTTCCGGTGGACGGCGCCGAACGCGAACGGGCGACCGGTGTCGGTCCAGATCCGCATCAATGGCGGCGGCTGGCAGAACGCTGCCAACAACGGTCAGGAGACTGTGCAGGATGCGCCCGGCGGGCAACCGGCCACGATCGACGTCCGAGCCACGACGGGTCTGCCAGACGGCAATGGTCACGGCGCGCAGACGACGACCGCGAGCGCCCAGGGCCAAGGCCTCGCTAATCCGTCTGTAACGCTGTCGAGGGGTGACGTTCGCGGTGACGGCTGCCAGGGAGCCAATGGCGAGCAGTGCCGCTACTTCCAGATCAACTGGCAGAACATGCCACTCGGCAACTACGACGTCGCCTGCCATCACAGCGACGGCAACGCAACCACGCCGTTCCAGACGGCGACGATCAACGTCGGCTCGGCCAACGGCAGCACCCAGTACCGCGTCGGCGGCGGCCGCATCTGCTACTCGGGCTTCGCAGGCGAGGCCTGGTTCACCATCCAGGGCAACGGGGTCAACCTCACCTCTCCCAGAGTGGGCTGGCCGTGACGAACGAAGGAGCGCCGACATGGCGATGACGATGACCCGCGAGCAGGCGGCATGGTTCCAGGAGACGTTCAACCGCCTCGTGGGGAACGTCGGCGCGGTCGTGCTCGGCAAGGAGGACGTGATCGCGCTCGCGTTCACGACGATGCTCTCCGAGGGCCACCTGCTGCTCGAGGACGCCCCCGGCACCGGCAAGACGCAGCTGGCGAAGTCGATGGCGGCGACGGTCGCGGGCACGAACACGCGCGTGCAGTTCACGCCCGACCTGCTGCCCTCCGACGTCACGGGCGTCACGGTCTACGACCAGAAGACGCAGGCCTTCGAGTTCCACAAGGGCCCGATCTTCGCCCAGATCGTGCTCGCCGACGAGATCAACCGCGCATCCCCGAAGACGCAGTCGGCGCTGCTCGAGGTCATGGAGGAGGGCCGCGTGACCGTCGACGGCGAGCCGTACGAGGTCGGGCGCCCCTTCATGGTCATCGCGACGCAGAACCCCATCGAGCAGGCCGGCACGTACCGGCTGCCCGAGGCGCAGCTCGACCGCTTCCTCATGAAGACGTCGATCGGCTACCCCGGCCGCGAGCAGACGGTGCGCATCCTCGCGGGCGCCTCGCAGCGCAACGCCTCCGCGCGCGTGCAGCCCATCGTCACGACCTCCGCCGTCGCCGAGATGATCGACCTCGCGGCCACGGCGCACGTCGACCCCGCGGTGCTCGACTACGTCGCGGCGCTCGCCGAGGCGACGCGCGAGTCGAAGGACACGCGTCTGGGCGTCTCGGTGCGCGGTGCCATGGCGATCACGCGCGCCGCGAAGGCGTGGGCGGCGGCGCACGGGCGCAACTACGTGCTGCCCGACGACGTGAAGACCCTCGCGCAGCCCGTGTGGGCGCACCGCGTCGTGCTCGACCCCGAGGCGGAGTTCTCGGGCGTCACGGGCGACCGCGTCATCGAGCGCGCCATCGCCGACGTGCCGGCTCCGCAGGAGCGGGCGCTCGTCGGATGACGCAGGTGGTGCCGCCTCCGAGCGTGCCGGCGCCGGAGGCCGAGGAGCAGGAGACGCCGCGCGAGCGGCGCCGACTGCCGCGCCCGCGCCAGGTCGTCGCCGGCGCGCGCGAGCGGCTGCGCGCCGCGGCGGACTCGCAGCTCGCGCACGACGCGCGCCGCACCGTCGCACGCGGCGTCCGCGCCGTCGTGCCCGTGCTCGCCCCCGTCACGTGGCTCGGATGGGTGGCCCTCGGCATCACGGTCGCGGCGCTCGTCGTGGGCGTCACGCTCGAGTGGGTCGAGCTCGTCGTCATCGCCATCGCCGGCGGCGTGCTGCTCGCGATCGCGATCGGCTACGTCATCGGCCGCACGATGTACCGCATCGAGCTCGACCTCGCGTACACGCGCGTCGTCGTCGGTGAGCGCGCCCTCGGCCGCATCGAGATCCACTCCGCCTCCTCCCGCCCGCTCATGCCCGCGACGATCGAGGTGCCCGTCGGCTCCGCCGTCGCCTCCTTCCACCTGCCCCGCATGCAGCCGCGCGACGTGCACGAGGACGTCTTCGCCATCCCCACCTCGCGCCGTGCGGTGCTGCAGGTCGGCCCCGTGCGATCCGTGAAGGGCGACCCGCTCGGCCTCCTGCGGCGCCAGGTGCGGTGGACGGAGCCCGTCGAGCTGTTCGTGCACCCCCGCACGGTGCAGCTCGAGGAGACGGCGCCCGGTCTCATCCGCGACCTCGAGGGCATCACGACCCGCGACCTCACGAACTCCGACATCGCCTTCCACGCCCTGCGCGACTACGTCGCCGGCGACGACCGCAGGTACATCCACTGGAAGTCGTCGGCGCGCACCGGCCAGCTCATGGTGCGCCAGTTCGAGCAGACCAGGCGCTCGGTGCTCGCGCTCGGCCTCTCGACGAACCCCGACGACTACGGCGACCCCGACGAGCTCGAGACGGCGATCTCGGTGCTCGGCTCGCTCGGCCTGCAGGCGATCCGCGACGAGATGGACGTCGTCGTGCGCACGTCGCGCCGCTCGCTGCCCGCGACGAACGGCAAGCGCCTGCTCGACGGCCTCTCGGGCGTCGCGTCCAGCCAGCGCCACGACCGACTCGTCGGCCTCGCAGGCGAGATCGGTCGCGAGCATCCCGGCGCCTCCGTCGTCATGCTGCACGTCGGCCGCGGCGTCGACGTCGCGACGGTGCGCCGCGCCACGGCGCTGCTGCCGTCGCAGGCGCGCATCCTCGTCTTCCAGGCCGTGACCGGCACGAAGGCGCGCGTGCAGCCGCTCGGGCCGGCGACGCTCGTGCAGCTGCCGTCGGTCACGGAGCTGCCGCGCGTCGTGCGGGCGGTGAGCGAGCTGTGAGCGCCCCCGCGCCGTCGGCGGCCGAGCGTCGCGAGCCGCTGCTGCCGCGCCGGCCGTGGCAGGTCGCGATCGACTGCGCCGTCATCCTCGTCGTGCACGTCATGGCGACGCTCGCGTTCGGCCCCGTCTTCGGCGGCGTCGACTACGCGATCGCCGGCATCGGCGGTGCGCTGGCGGGCATCGTCGTCGGCGTCGTCACGTCGATGCGGCCGCTGCGCGGCTGGCTCGTGACCGTGGCGGGCGTCGTCGTCGCCTACGTCGTCGTCGGCCCCGTGCTCGCCGTGCGGCACGCGACGATCGCCGGCTTCATCCCCACGCTCGACGGCCTGCGCGAGCTCATGCTCGGCTCCTTCATCTCCTGGCGCTCGCTGCTCACGGCGCAGCCGCCCGTGCAGGGCTTCCCGAGCCTGCTCGTCGTGCCGATGCTCACGACCCTCGTGTGCGCGACCGTCGCCACCGTGCTCGCGATGCGCCTGCGCCGCGGCGCGCCCTGGGCGATGCTGCCCGGCGTCGTCGCGCTCGTCGTCGGCATCGCGTTCGGCACGCGCATCGCCGCGCAGCCCATCCTGCTCGGCGTCGTCACCGCCTGCGCCTCCATGGCGTGGATCGCGTGGCGCGGCGCGACCGCGCGCCGCAACCTCGCCGAGGAGGTCGAGGTCACGCGCGACGACGCCAACCGCAAGGCGTTCGCGCGGCGGCGGCTCATCGGCGGCGTCGGCATGGTCACGGCCGCGGCTGTGATCGCGAGCGTCGCCGCGCTGCCGATCGCCTTCACGAACCGGCAGGTGCTGCGCGACGACGTCGAGCCGCCCGTCGAGCTCGCCGACTACCCGAGCCCGCTCGTCGGCTTCCGCACGTGGCACAAGAACTTCGAGGAGGCGACGCTGCTGACGGTCTCCGGGATGCCGGAGGGGTCGCGCCTGCGCATCGCGACGCTCGACTGGTACGACGGCACCGTCTACGCCGTCGCCGGCAGCCAGGAGTCGTCGTCCTCCTCCGGGTCCTTCTCCCGCGTCGGCGACGAGATCGGCACGTCGCAGCCGGGCGTCCCCGCGACGATCGACGTCGAGGTCGGCGAGTACTCGGGCGTGTGGGTGCCGAGCGTCGGCTACGCCGAGCGCATCGACTTCGCGGGCGACGATGCCGTCGCGCTGCAGTCGTCCCTCGCCTACAACGGCGCGACGGGCAACGTCATCGCCGAGGCCGGGCTCGGCCCCGGGGATCGCTACACGATCGACGCCATCGTGCCCGAGGTCGTCGAGCACGACGAGCTCGAGGGCATCCCGACGTCGGACATCGACATGCCGGAGCCCGCGCAGATGCCGGAGCTCATCCAGGCATGGGTGTCGACGCACGCGACCGAGCGCACGGCGCTCGACAACATCCTCGCGATGGCGACGCAGATGGAGACGTACGGCGCCTTCAGCCACGGCGTCGGGCCCGACGAGGCGCCCTCGCTCTCCGGGCACGGCTACCGCCGCCTCTCGGACATGTTCGACGCCGAGACGCTGCTCGGCGACGACGAGCAGTACGCGGCCGCCTACGCGCTCGCGCTCGACTTCTACGGCGTGCCCGCGCGCGTCGTCATGGGCATGTACCCGGGCGACGACGGCTTCGAGGCGGGCGGCGAGGCCGTCGAGCTCACGGGCGCCGACATGCACGCGTGGGTCGAGGTGTCGTTCCAGGGCGTCGGCTGGGTGGCGTTCGACCCCACGCCGCCCGAGGACAACACGCAGGTCGAGCCCGAGCCGCAGCCGCAGCCGAACCCGCGGCCGCAGGTGCTGCAGCCGCCGCAGCCGCCTGAGGAGCCCGCGGAGCTGCTGCCGAACACCCAGCCCGACCAGGCGCAGGACGACGAGGAGGAGCAGTCGGCGAGCGTCTGGCTCGTCGTGCTCGCCGTCGCAGGCAGCATCCTGCTCGCGCTGCTCGTGCTCGCATCCCCGTTCATCGTCATCGGACTGCTGAAGGCGAGACGCCGACGGCGGCGCTTCGAGGCCGCGACCGAGAGCGAACGGCTCGCGGGCGGCTGGCATCAGGTCGTCGACGAGGCCGTCGACCTCGGCCTCCCCGTGCCCGCGGGCGTCACGCGGCGGGAGGTGGCGGCCGACGTCGAGGAGCGCTATCCGCGCTCGCGCGCCGTCGCGATCGGCGAGTACGTCGACGCGGGCGTCTTCGGGCCCGGTGAGCCGCACCGGGGCGAGATCGACGCGTTCTGGAAGGATGTCGACCGCAGCGTGGCTGCGATGCGGCAGGAGGCGAGCAGGCGCCAGAGGATCCTCGGGATGCTCTCGCTGCGCTCGTTCCTCCGCCGCCGGGCGGAGCGGAGGGGCCGATGATCTGGTCGATCGACGACGGACGCGACAAGCGACCCGAGGGCGTCGACGAGGACGGCGTGCCCGACCCCGCCTACGCTGCGAGCCTCGGGCTCCTGAACGCGCCGCTCGGCCGTCGTGCCGCAGCAAGCCTCGTCGACGTCGCCGTCTACGCGCTGCTGTCGCTGCCGCTCGTCGTCGGCGCCTCGCCGCGGCTCATGAGCCTCGCGACCGGCGCGGTGAGCTGGTACGGCTTCGTCAACCATCCCGACTTCGTGCTGACCGTCGTCTTCGCGGCCGTCACGGTCGTGCTGTCGCTCGCCTTCACGATCGTGCAGCTCGTGCTGCACGGCAGGAAGGGCGTCACGCTCGGCAAGGCGCTCACGGGCCTGCGCACCGTGAACGTCACGACGCTGCAGGCGCCGGGCTTCGGGCGGATGCTGCTGCGCGGCGTCGTGCTGTCCGCGTCGTCGATCGTGCCGGTCGTCGGCCCCGCGCTCTTCCTCGCCTCGCCGCTGCTCGACCGCGCTCGTCGGCGCGGCTGGCTCGACCACGTGGGCCGCTCGTGGCTCGTCGACGCGGCGAAGGGCCTCGACCCGTACGACGTCAAGCGGATGCGCATCGCGCGGAAGACCGTCGCCGCCGATCCGATCGCCGAGCAGCAGGTGCTGCCCTCGCTCGCGACGCCCGTGCAGCACGGCGCACCCGTCGCGTACCAGCCGGGGGCGCGCGTGAGCGCCGGCGTGCTCGGGGCCGCACGCCCGCACGTGCCCGGCGAGCAGCCCGTCGTCGGCATCGCGTCCTCGCAGGTCGCGCAGCAGCAGCAGTCGGCGCCGGCTCCGCCGTCGCAGCCGCCGCAGACGCCCTACCGACCGGGCGAGCTGAGCGGGGCGACCTCCGCGCCCGCCGTGCCCTCATCGCCCTTCGCACGTCCGGAGGGCGTGCCGAGCGCGCCGCAGTACGCGCAGGCGGGGGAGCCCGTGCAGGGCGTGCCGACCGCGGCTCCCGTGCCGCCGCAGCAGCCTGCGCAGCAGCCGCCCGTCGCGCCGCAGCCGGGCGGCGACCAGCGCTGGCAGGCGCCGCAGGCGGGCCCCTCCGTCGTGCCGCCCGCCCCGCCGCTCGAGGCCGCGGGGCCCCCGGCCGTCGCGCAGCCGTCGCAGCCCACCCCGCCGCCGTCGGCGCCCACCCAGCCGTCGGTGCCCGACGCGACGATCGTGCCGGGACGGGCCCCGGGCGACGCGGACGACGACCTCGACGCCACGCGCATCGCGCGACCGCGCGCCATCGTGCTCGAGCTCGACGACGGCGCCCGCATCACGCTGGGCGGTCGCACGCTCATCGGCCGCAACCCGACGCTGCAGCCGGGCGAGGCCGGCACGGTCGTGCCCATCCCCGACGACACGCGATCCGTGTCGAAGACGCACGTCGCGATCGACGTCGAAGGCGGCACGATCCAGATCGTCGATCGGCACTCGACGAACGGCACGGCGATCGTGCGCGGCGGCAAGGAGACGCGGCTCGTCGGCGGCGTCCCGACGCGGGCCGAGGTGGGCGACACCGTCATGCTCGGCGATCGGCGGGCGGTGATCGCGCGTGGCTGAGCTGCACGTGGGGGAGTACCGCTTCGAGCACCCCGCGATCCAGCTCCGCTGGGCGGCCGCGACGCATGAGGGCGCCCGGGCGATGAACGAGGACTCGGTCTTCGCCTCGTTCCCCGTCTTCCTCGTGGCGGACGGCATGGGCGGCCAGGCATCGGGCGACGTCGCGAGCGCGCTCGCGGTCGAGTCGTTCCGCACGCTCAAGGGCCGCGCGCTCGCGACGGTCGAGGGCGTCGAGCAGAGCATCGAGCGCGCCTTCCGCGCCGTGCGCCACGAGGCGGCATGGCACGGCGCAGCGGGCGGCACGACGCTCGCGGGCGCCGTCGCGGTCGACGTCGGCGGCATCGCCCACTGGTACGTGCTCAACGTCGGAGACTCGCGCACCTACCTGCTCGACGACGCGAGGCTGCAGCAGGTGAGCGTCGACCACTCCGTCGTGCAGGAGCTCGTGGACGCGGGCGCCGTCGAGCGCGAGGCCGCGCGCACGCATCCGCAGCGCCACGTCATCACCCGCGCGATCGGCGCCGGCGAGGAGCACGCGCCCGACTCGTGGCTGCTGCCCGCCGAGCGCGGCCAGCGGCTGCTCGTCTGCTCCGACGGCCTCTCGAGCGAGGTCGACGACGCCGAGATCGCGGGCGTCCTGCGTGCGACGCCCTCGCCGGCGGATGCGGCGGCGTCGCTCGTCGCGCGGGCGCTGCATGCGGGCGGTCGCGACAACGTGACGGTCGTCGTCGTCGACGTCGACGCCGTGTCCGGCGGATGGAGCCTCGGCGACACGCATCGGGGCGGCCTCGACGAGGACACCGTGCCCACGGGCAGGCGACGCTGATGCGCACGACGTACGTCTCGGGCGCCGCGTGGTGCATCGTGCACGGCGACGTGCTCGTCGTGCTCGACCGCGGCTTCGACGCGCGGTCCGCGAGCGCGCTGTTCGCGCGCCTCGACCCCGCTGCGCTGCGCGACGAGCCCCTCGCGCTCGCCGTGCTCGAGCCGACGGCGGACGGATGGCTGCTGTCGCGAAGGCGCGGGGTGCCCGCCGTGACCTACGCCGCGCTGCCCGATCGCTCCGGCGAGGCATGGGGCAGCGACCTGCTCCCGGCGGGGGCGACGGTCGCCTTCGGCGCCGTCGGCGCCCTCGACGAGGCGATGCCGCTCGCAGGGGGCGTCGTGCGTGCGAGTGCCGTGCGCGTCGAGCTCGCCGCACCCCGGTCGGCGGACCGCCCCGTGGCGGACGCGGCATCCGCTCGGCCGGAGGCGCAGCCGGTGGATGCGCCCGCTTCGCTCGAGGCACCTCCGATCGTCGAGCACGCGCCGGTGCCGTCACCCGCGGCCACCCCCGTGCCGTCGGCGCCCGAGGCCCCGGTCGTCGTCGAGCATGCGCCCGTGCAGGACGCCGACACGACCGCGACGCCCGTGCCGGACGACGGCGAGGAGCCCGAGGCACCGCCTCCCGCGTCCGACGCCGCGGCGCTCGAGCCGGTCGTCGAGCACGCGCTTGCCGCGCCCGACGAGGAGTCGCGCGCCGAGCCGACGCCCGACGCCCCCTCAGGCATCGGCGGCATCATCGACTCCGTGCCCGGCTTCATCCGTCCCGCGACCGTCGTCGAGGTCCCCGACGACCTCGCGATGGGCGACCACGACGGCATGACGATCGCCGGCGACGAGGCGCGCAGGCTCGCCGCGGCCGCTCGTGCGGAGCAGGCGGCGCCGCCCGTGCTCGGGCCGGCGACGGGCCCGGTCGTGCTGTCGACGCTGTGCGCCTCCGGCCACGTCAATCCGCCGGGAGCCGGCGCGTGCGCGTGCGGCGCGCCCATCGTCTCGGACTCCGCCGACCAGCGCGCCCGGCCCGAGTTCGCCGAGCTCGTGCTGCCGGACGGCGGGCGCGTGCCGCTCGGCCGCGGCGTCGTGCTCGGCCGCCGGCCGCGCAGCCGCCGTGTCGAGGACGGACGCGTGCCGCGCCTCGTGACGGTGCACTCCCCGAGCGAGGACATCTCGCGCAGCCACCTCGAGGTGCGCTGCGAGGACTGGAACGTGCTCGCGATCGACCTGGAGTCGACGAACGGCACCGTGCTGCTGCGCGACGGCGCCGCTCCCATGCGCCTGCGGCCCGACGTGCCGCAGCTCGTCGCCTTCGGCGACCGCCTCGACCTCGGCGACGGCGTCGTCGTGCGCGTCGAGCGCGCCAGGACGGAGGCCGGCTCGTGAGCCCGCGCCGCGCGCCGTCGCCGCCGCCCGTGCTCCCCGGCTACGAGCATCGCCGTCTGCTGGGCACGGGAGGCTTCGCCGACGTGTTCCTCTACGAGCAGGTGCTGCCGTCGCGGCCCGTGGCAGTGAAGGTGCTGCTCACCGAGACGACCGACCGCGACGTCATCGAGCACTTCCGGCAGGAGGCCAACGTCATGGCCCAGCTGTCGTCGCATCCCTCGATCGTCACGATCTACGGCGCCGCCGTCTCCGACGACGGCCGCCCGTACCTCGTCATGGAGTACTGCCCGCGGCCGAACCTCGGCGTGCGCTACCGCAGCGACCGCTTCTCGGTCGCCGAGGTGCTCGCGCTCGGCGTGCAGATCGCCGGCGCCGTCGAGACCGCGCATCGCGCCGGGGTGCTGCACCGCGACATCAAGCCCGCGAACATCCTCGTGACGGCGTACAACCGGCCGGCGCTCACCGACTTCGGCATCGCGACCACGACGGGCGAGGCGGATGCGTCGACGGGCATGTCCATCCCGTGGTCGCCGCCCGAGGCGTTCGCTGAGCGCCCCTGGAGCGGGCGCGAGTCCGACGTCTTCGCGCTCGGCGCGACGCTCTACACGCTGCTCGCCGGTCGGTCGCCCTTCGAGCTCCCCGGCGGCTCGAACACGAGCCTCGACGTCATCGCGCGCATCGAGCGCGGCGAGATCGCGCCGCTCGCCCGCTCCGACGTGCCCGCGTCGCTCGAGGCGGTGCTGCGCTCGTCCATGGAGGTCGACCCCCGGCGCCGCTACGCGAGCGCGCAGGCGCTCGGCCGCGCGCTGCAGCAGGTGGAGGCCGAGATGAGCCTCTCGGTCACGCAGATGGACGTGCTCGACGACTCGCTGCCCGTCGACGTCGTCGACGACCAGGACGGCGGTGCGACGCGCATCCGCGGCGTCGTCGAGATCGATCCGCACGTCGACGACCCGCCGAGGCTCGCGACGTCGAGCCCCGCGCCGGCGATGCCGTCGTACGCGGCCGCCGCGCAGGTCGTCTCCGACGCGACCATCGTGCGACCGTCCGCGGCGCAGGCGTCCGCGCCCGCGATCCCTCGCCCCGGCGAGCTGCCCGTCGCGCCCGAGTCGGGCTCGCCGTGGGCGGTCGCGTCGGAGCAGGCGCAGGCCGAGCGCCGCAAGCGCTCTCGCACGCCGATCGTGGCAGCGATCGCGGGCGCGGTCGTGCTCGTCGTCGCCGCCACCGGCGTCTGGCTCGTCGTCACCTCCGGCGCCGGCACCTCCCAGCCCGGACCCTCGACGACGATCGCCGCGCCCGAGCCGGGCGCTCCCTCGCCGCCCATCGCCTTCCAGACGACCGTCGAGGCCGACGGCGTGCGCTTCGGCTGGACGAACCCCTCGCCCGCCGACGGCGACGCGTACGTGGTGCGCTCCGACCCGTCCGCCGGCACCCCCGTCCGCGAGACCATCGTGCAGCCCGAGATCGTGGTGCCGATCGACCCCGACGGCCAGACGTGCATCGCCGTCGCGATCCAGCGCGCCACGGGCATGCAGTCCGACTACGAGGAGCACTGCGTCGATGCCTGACCCCACCGCGATCCGCGTCGAGTTCGCCGGCGAGTGGTTCGACCCCGCGCCGGATCGGCCGTTCACGATCGGCCGCGAGGGCGACCTCGCCGTCGACGACAACCCCTACCTGCACCGGGCGTTCCTCGAGATCGCGCAGCGCGACGGGCTCTGGTGGCTCTCGAACGTGGGCACGCGGCTGTCGGCGACGCTCTCGAGCGCCGGCGGCGCAGTGCAGTCGTGGCTGTCGCCCGGCGCGAGCCTGCCGCTCGTGTTCGCCGAGTGCGTCGTCGTGTTCACGGCCGGTCCGACCACCTACGAGGTCGGCATCCACACCTCGACGGCGCCGTTCGCGATGGCGGCGGCGGGCGCTCGCGGCGGCGTCGGCGACGCGACCGTCATGCCCTCGCAGCTGACCGCGCTCCAGAAGGCGCTCATCGTCGCCCTCGCGGAGCCGATGCTGCGGCGCGAGGGCGTCGGCGTGAGCGAGCTGCCCACGAGCACGGCGGCGGCCGAGCGACTCGGCTGGTCGATGTCGCGCTTCAACCGGAAGCTCGACAACGTGTGCGACAAGCTCGACCGCATGGGCGTGCAGGGCCTGCGCGGCGGGGCGGGCAGGCTCGCGAGCAACCGGCGGGCGCGGCTCGTCGAGTACGCGGTGTCGTCGCAGCTCGTCACGCGCGCCGACCTGGCGCTGCTCGACGACGAGACCCTGCGCGGCACCGACGACGAGGGAGCGGACGCATGAAGGTCAAGCTCACGCTGCACAAGGACGGGGCCGCGCCGCGCGACATCGTCGTGACGGCCGACTCGACGGCGACCGTCGAGGACGTCGCGAGGCAGATCGCCGACGCAGACCCGGCGGGCGGCATCGCGATCGGCGACGACCAGGTGGTGACGCTCGCCGTCGCTCCACCCACGAGCCCGAGGCTCGAGCCGCTCGACCCCGACGCGCTCATCGGCGAGGCGGCCATCGGCTCGGGCTTCAACGCGGCCGTGCTGCCGCTCGGCCAGCGCCGCGGCCAGCGGGTCGCGAACGCGGGCGGGCCGGCGCTCGCCGTGCTCCGGGTCGTCCAGGGTCCGGCGGCGGGTCTCGAGGCGCAGCTGACGGCGGGCCAGCACACGATCGGCCGCGATCCCTCGTGCGACGTCGTCCTCGCCGACCGGCAGGTCTCGAAGCGGCACGCGCGCATCGAGGTCGGCACGCACATCGAGGTCGTCGACCTCAACTCCGCCAACGGCGTCCTCGTCGACGGCCAGCTCGTGACGCGCCTGCGCGTCATCCCCGGCCAGCCCTTCACGCTCGGCGAGTCGGTGCTGCAGGTGCAGCTCGCCGGCGCCTTCGACGCCGGCGGCGCGGACCCCGTGCTCGAGCGCGGCGGCTCGCTCATGTTCAACCGCAGCCCACGCGTCGAGGAGCGCTACTCGGGGGAGTCGTGGGACGAGCCGCGGATGCCGAAGGAGCCCTCGTCGAGGATGTTCCCGTGGCCGATGCTCATCGCGCCGATCATCCTCGCATCCACGCTCTTCGCGATGACGGGCCGCGCCCGGTCGCTCGTCGTCGCGTTCATGACCCCGCTCATGCTCGCGGGCAACTTCATCTCGCAGCGCACGCAGCTCGGCCAGAAGATCAAGGCCGAGGCCGCGACGTTCGAGAAGCAGTTCGAGCGACTCGAGGAGCTGCTCTACCGCGCGATCCCCGAGGAGCGCCGCGTGCGCAACCTCGAGGCACCGCCCGTCGCCGAGGTCTTCGACCACGCCATGCGCCTCGGGCCGATGCTCTGGACGCGGCGTCCCGAGCACTGGAACTTCCTCGGCGTGCGGCTCGGCACGTGCACGACCGACAGCCGCAACGAGATCAAGCGCGCCGAGGTGCAGGAGGGCCTGCCCGAGTACGTCGAGCGCGTCGACGCGCTCGAGGAGCGCTACAGGACCATCTCCGACGTGCCCGTGTTCGAGACCCTGCTGTCGACGGGATCGCTCGGCGTCGCCGGCCCGAAGGCCGCCGCGAGCGACGCGCTGCGCGGCCTCGGCGTGCAGCTGTTCGGGCTGCACGCGCCGAACGACGTCGTCTCGATCGCGCTCACCGATCCCGACTGGGTCGAGGAGCTCGAGTGGCTCAAGTGGCTGCCGCACACCTCGAGCGAGCGGAACCCCTTCAAGGACATGCCGCTCGCGGACTCCGCTCCGACGGGCCAGGCGCTGCTGTCGGCGCTCGAGGAGCACATCATGCGTCGGTCGAAGAAGACCGAGGCCGACCTGCGTCCGCCGTACAAGGACGACTGGGACCCCATGGACTTCGGCACCGACGTCGAGCGGGCGTCGAAGGAGTCGAAGTTCCCCGGCGGCACGGCGATCGTGCTCATCGTCACGAACGACGCACCCGTCGACCGCCCGCGCCTGACGCAGATCCTCGAGCGCGGCCCCGACGTCGGCGTCTACACGCTCTTCGTCGCGCCGACCGTCGAGTCGCTGCCCGCCGCGTGCCGCACGTTCGTCGACGTCACCGACGGTCTCACGGCCGCGACCGTCGGCACGGTCCGCTCGGGCGTGACGTACCGCGACGTCGTCGTCGAGGGCGTCTCGAACGAGTACATGCACATGCTCGCCAAGCGCCTCGCGCCCGTCGTCGACTCTTCGACCGTCATCGAGGACTCGTCGGACATCCCGAACTCCGTGAACCTCCTCACGCTCACGGGCCACGAGATCGCGACGGATCCGGGCGCGGTCGTCGAGCGCTGGCGGCAGAACAACACCGTCATCGATCGCTCCGGCGTGCCGCAGCCGCGGCTGAAGAAGGCGGGCAACCTGCGGGCCGTCATCGGCCAGGGCGCCACCGACGCCATGACCCTCGACCTGCGCACGCAGGGCCCCCACGCACTCGTCGGCGGCACGACGGGCGCGGGCAAGTCGGAGTTCCTGCAGGCATGGGTGCTCGGCATGGCCGCGGCGCACAGCCCCGACCGCGTCACGTTCCTCTTCGTCGACTACAAGGGCGGGTCGGCGTTCGCCGACTGCGTCGAGCTGCCGCACTGCGTGGGACTCGTCACCGACCTCTCGCCGCACCTCGTGCGTCGCGCGCTCACGAGCCTCCGCGCCGAGCTGCACTACCGCGAGCACCTCTTCAACCGGAAGAAGGCGAAGGACCTCCTCGAGCTCGAGAAGCGGCGCGACCCCGACTGCCCGCCGGCGCTCGTGCTCGTCATCGACGAGTTCGCAGCGCTCGCCGGCGAGGTGCCGGAGTTCGTCGACGGCGTCGTCGACATCGCCCAGCGCGGGCGCTCCCTCGGCATCCACCTCATCATGGCAACGCAGCGCCCCGCCGGCGTCATCAAGGACAATCTGCGCGCGAACACGAACCTCCGCGTGGCGCTGCGCATGGCCGACGAGTCGGACTCGAAGGACGTCGTCGACGATCCGATCGCCGGCACGTTCGACCCGTCGATCCCCGGCCGCGGCATCGCGAAGACGGGCCCCGGCCGGCTCGTGCCGTTCCAGTCCGCGTACGCGGGCGGCTGGACCGAGCCCGACGTCGTGCAGACCGCCGACGTGCAGGTCGCCGAGCTGCGCTTCGGCTCGCTCGTGCGCTGGGAGCGCGAGCAGGCGGTCGAGGTGGACGAGGACGTGGATCCCGGCCCCAACGACCAGAAGCGCATCGTGCGCACGCTCATCGACGCGTCGGGCGAGGCGGGCATCCCCGCGCCGCGCAGGCCGTGGCTCGACGACCTGGAGCGCACGGTCGACATGCGCGACCTGCCGATCCACGACGACCGGCGCATCCTGCTCGGCAAGGCCGACATCCCCGAGCGGCAGCTGCAGGAGCCGATGTACTTCGTGCCCGACCGCGACGGCTCGCTGCTCGTGTACGGCACGTCGGGCGCGGGCAAGTCGAGCGTGCTGCGCACGATCGGCATCGGTGCGGGCATGCGTCCGGAGAACGACGTCGAGGTCTACGGCCTCGACTTCGCCTCCGGCGCGCTCCGCTCGCTCGAGGTGCTGCCGCACGTCGGCTCGATCATCTCCGGCGACGACGCTGAGCGCGTCCAGCGCCTGCTGCGCTCGCTCGGCATGCTGCTCGACGAGCGCGGGCGCCGCTTCTCCGACGTCAACGCGTCCGACATCTCCGAGTTCCGCGAGATCACGGGCGAGCGGATGCCGCGCATCCTCGTGCTCATCGACAACTTCCCGCAGTTCAAGGCCGAGTGGGACATGACGAGCGCCCGCGCGCCGTTCTACGCCGTCTTCATGCGGATGCTCGGCGAGGGTCGCCCGCTCGGCGTCCACGCCGTCTTCACCGCCGACCGCTCGGGCGCCGTGCCGACGGGCGTCTCGTCGAACGTCTCGCGCCGCGTCGTCCTGCGCCTCGCCGACGAGAACGCCTACGTCATGGTGGGCGTCGCGCGCGACGTGCTCGACGAGCAATCGGCGCCGGGTCGCGCGATCGTCGACGGCTTCGAGACGCAGATCGCCGTGCTCGGCGGCACGCCGAACGTCGCCGAGCAGTCGAAGCTCATGGGGCAGCTCGCGGAGGAGCTGCGCAGGCAGGGCGCCCGCGAGGTCGAGGAGATCGGCGCGCTGCCGACGCGGCTGTCGGAGGACAAGCTGCCTGCGCGGATCAAGGACTTCCCCGTGCTCGGCGTCGCCGAGGACACCCTCGCGCCGCGCGAGTTCGACCCCATCGGCACGTTCATCGTCGCGGGGCCACCGGAGTCGGGCAAGACGAACGCCATGAAGGCGATCGTCAACAGCATGCTGCGCTACGACCCCGACGTGCGGCTGTTCCACTTCGCGGGGCGTCGCTCGGTGCTCAAGGACTACGCGCCGTGGGTGCGCAGCGCGGTCACCGTCGACGACGCCAAGGCGCTCGCGACCGAGCTCGTCGACATCGTGAAGGACGAGTCGATCCCCGGCCGCATCATGATCGTCGTCGAGAACGTGCCGCAGTTCGCCGACTCCGACGCCGAGCGCAAGCTCAAGGAGCTCATGCAGGCGATCAACCGCTCCGACCATCTCCTCGTCGGCGACGCCGACGTCGCGCAGGTCACGAGCGGCTTCGGCTTCATCGGCGACTTCAAGGCGGGCCGCAAGGGCATCATCCTGAAGCCCGACTCGTTCGACGGCGACTCGGTGTTCAAGGTGCCCTTCCCGAAGGTGAAGCGCTCCGACTTCCCCGTCGGGCGCGGCATCTTCGTGCAGTCGGGCCGCGCGGTCACGATGCAGATGCCGCTCGTGCAGACGCCGACGGCCCCGGTGCCTCCGGCGCGGACGCCCGTCGCGGTCGGAGCGTCGTCCTCCGACGACGAGGCCGTGAGCGAGTCGACCGTCCTGCCGCCCGCATGACGGGCGGACATGGGGAGGTCTCCCCATCGCATCTTCCAGCCGGGCGACCTAGCGTGGATCACGACCATCGAGACGAAGGAGGCGGCACGTGGACGTGCTCGTGAAGTTCGACGACCTGAGGACGCTCAACGAGTACCTCGTGTCGATCGTCGCCGAGTTCGACGCGGCCGAGGACCGCGCCGACGTCCTGGAGGAGGCGATCGGCGATCCCTTCGGCCGCAACGATCTGCGCGAGGCCGTCGAGGACTTCGAGGACCGGTGGGACGACAAGCGCGACGAGCTGCGCGACGACCTGAAGAAGGTGCAGGAGCACGTGCAGGGCGTGCTCGACGGCTTCACCGACTGGGACGTCGAGACGGCCAAGGGACTCGAGGGCGAGGGCTGATGACGTACTACGGATTCATGGAGCGCTCCCCGGGCGAGCGGATCATCCGCGAGCTCGAGGGCAACCCGACGAAGATCATGGAGCGCGGCACCGAGATCCGCGAGCTCGGCGAGGCGATGATCGACAGCGCCACGGTGCTGCAGTCGCTGGCGGACGGCACCCACGGCCTCAAGGGCAAGGCGGTCGACAAGCTGGTCGAGGGCGTCGGCAGCGCCCACGGCACGCTCAAGGAGGCCGGCGAGCTGTACAAGCCGACAGGGCCCATCGTCTGGCGCTACGGCTATGCGCTCTCGCAGGTCCAGGACAGCCTCAACGGCCACGTGGCCAACTGCGAGACGCTCTGGCAGGACTACGAGGCGCTGCCCGGCGACCGCGCAGGACGCGGCGTCGGCGGCTTCCTGCAGCCCGAGGCGGGCAGCGAGGAGGCGAAGACGCAGGAGGCCCAGGACGAGGCGAAGCAGGAGGCGTACGACGCCTGGAAGGCCGAGGCCGAGCTCTTCGACGACGACTACGACACGTGGGAGACGGCGTTCGAGACGGCGGCGAAGGACGTCGGCACCGCGCTCGCCGGCAAGATCAAGGACTCGTTCTGGGACGACCTCGACGGCTTCGTCGCGGGCGCCCTCGAGGTGCTGAAGTGGGTGGGCCTCGTGCTCGCCGTGGCCGCGCTGCTCATCGGCGGCCCCATCATCGGCCTCATCTCCGGCATCGTCGGCCTCGTCGTGCTGGGGCTCACGATCTACCAGAAGATCCGTGGCGACTGCGGCTGGATGGAGCTCGGGCTCGCGATCTTCGGGGCGATCCCGTTCGGCTCCCTCTCGAAGGTGTTCTCGAAGCCCGGCCAGGCGTTCTTCGGCGGCGTCTTCTCGAAGAAGGGCTGGATGGACGCCGCGTTCGAGTTCAAGGGCATCGTGCGCGCCGGCTCCGGCGGCGGCCTGCAGGGCATCCGCGGCGCATGGTCGCAGTTCGTCGCGCAGGGCGAGGCTGGACGCACCGTCAACACGATCTCGCGATTCTTCAGCGGCAAGGGAGCGATCCCGCTCGGCTCCGCGCATCCGGTCGACATCGTCGCCGGCACGTGGATGACGACCCTCGGACGCCTCAACATGGCGCTGGGCTTCGGTACCGGCGAGGGCCTGTACCAGCGCGTCGTGTCGGGTGGGGGATCCTCCTAGGCGACGCTCGTAGGCTGAGGTCGATGGCTGCGACGACCGACGATGCACGCGCCCGGGCCGACGACCCGGCGCTCGCCGCGACATCGGGCTTCTCCTTCGCGCGCCGCTCCTCGCCCGGCCATCTCGCCGCCCTCGTGCTCGGCGGGGTGCTCGTGCTCGCAGGGGCCGTGGGCTTCGGGCCCATCGCCGCGTGGGCGTCCGCGGGCGGCGACGGAGCAGGATGGGTCGCTCCCGTCGTGCTCCTCGTCGTGGGCGCCTGGCTCGGCGGCGTCGGGCTCGTGGGCGTCCTGCGCGCGCGTCGCACGTGGACGGCGCCGGACGGCGCGATCCTGCGCCGCGAGCGGTACCGGCTCCGCGGCTCGCAGGTCGACGCGCAGCTGCTGTGGGACCGCCTGACGACGGCGCCCGTCGCCGAGCTGCCGAGGCTGCCTGAGGGGCGAGTGGGGCCCATCGTCGTGTCGACGTACGTCGATCGCGCCGCCACGCGCCTGCACGCGACGGTCGTCCATCGCGAGGGCGACGCCGTGCGGGCATGGCCCGTCGTGACGCGCGAGGACGCCGGCGCGGCCCGGTACGGCCAGGGGAGCGGGCCGGACGAGGCACCGAACCCCATCACGATCTGACCCACGAGGCGAGGAGCACCATGACCGACCTGAGACGCGAGCTGGGGGCCGTCGACCCCGAGTGGACGATGATGCTGCCGGCGGGCTGGGAGCGCATCGACGCCGACGACCGCTCGCTCGACGAGCTGCTGGAGCGGCTGAAGCAGCGGCTGATGCGCGAGCACGGCGTCGTCGCGTACGCGCAGACCTCCGAGCGGCTGCGTCGCGCCATCGCGGATCTCCAGGCGCGCGGCGGCACCGCGCTCATGCTGCCGCTCGAGCAGGTCGAGGGTGCGCAGTACATCCCCGCGTCGCTCTCGGCCGCGTTCATCGGCGCGTCGCGCGAGGAGCTCGACGCCACCGTCGCGGGGCTCGTCGCCGACGGGGCGATCGCGTTCGGCGGCGACCGTCGCTGGGTGCGAGCGCAGTCGACGCAGCACGGCGTCGAGGGCGAGGAGGCCGCTGCCCTCACCACCGTGCGCTACCTCACGCCCGTGCCGCGCACGCAGCGCACGCGAGCGCTCGTCCTCACCGGCAGCGTGCTCCACGACGTCGGCCACGAGGAGGGCGACCCGTTCCTCGAGGGCGTCCTGCGCGTGCTCGACACGCACGTCGCGACCTTCCGCTGGCTGCCGAGGACCGCGTCGTGAGGCTCGACATCGTGCCGGAGGCGCTCACGCGCTGGGTCGAGCTGCCGCCCGTCGGCACCGAGACGCCGCAGTGGCGCGAGGAGCTCGCAGACGGCCTCCTGCGCACCTGGCAGGGCGACTGGAGTCGCGACGTCGCCGAGGACGCGATCGACCACGGGCTTGCGGCGCGCGATCCCGACGCGCTCGCCACGATGCAGCTGTGGCCGCACGACGGCCCGGCGCACGCCATCGTCCAGCTCTCGGTGCACGCGGCACCACCCGCCGATCGGCTCGTCGCCGAGGTCTTCCCCGGCGACGACGTCGAGATCGCACGGCTCGAGGATGCGCGCGTGGGCCCGGGCTACGAGGTCGTCTGGGCCGTCGCACTCCCCGACGGGGCGCAGGGCGTCGCCGCCCGGCACGCCTTCACCGACGGCGAGACCCTGCTGCTCGTGACGCTCGAGGTCACGCATCCGCTCTTCGCCGCGTCCGTCCTCGAGACGATCCGCGACCTCGCGCGCGGCATCGTCGTCGAGCACGACGACGGCACGCCGTGGCGCTCCGCGCCGTTGCTCGAGCACGTCGTGGTCGACGAGCAGGTGGAGGCATGGGGAGTTGTCCCCATCGACACGGAGGAACGGGCTTCGTAGGTTGGTCGCAGATGGTCCGAACGGGCCACGACAACGTCGAGGGAAGGGAAGACCATGACGGACTTCGGTGCCAGCTATGGCGAGATGGAGCAGGTCGCGGCGGCGCTCGTCGACGGGCGCGACGACATCGTGCAGACGCTCGAGCAGCTCAAGGGCAAGGTCGACACGCTGCTGGGCGAGGACTTCAAGACGCAGCACGCGTCGGGGAAGTTCGGCGAGGGCTACGAGGAGCTGACCTCGGGTCTGACGACGGCGGTCGACGGCATCGGCGACATGTCGGAGGCGCTGACGGGCATGATGCAGGCGATCCAGCAGCTCGACGAGCAGCTCGCCGGCGGCTGATCCAGCCATCCAGCTCCACGAGGAGGGGTCGACCACGACGGTCGGCCCCTCCTCGCATGCGCGGGTGCGTCATGGCATGCCGCGCATGGGGAGTCCTGCCCATGGTGCTTCCCAGGGTCCGCTCGTAGCGTTGTCGCACACGGTCCGTTCGGACCGCGAGATCCGAACGAAGGGGAGAGACCATGACGGACTTCGGTGCCAGCTATGGCGAGATGGAGCAGGTCGCGGCGGCGCTCGTCGACGGCCGCGACGACATCGTGCAGACGCTCGAGCAGCTCAAGGGCAAGGTCGACACGCTGCTGGGCGAGGACTTCAAGACGCAGCACGCGTCGGGGAAGTTCGGCGAGGGCTACGAGGAGCTGACCTCGGGTCTGACGACGGCGGTCGACGGCATCGGCGACATGTCGGAGGCGCTGACGGGCATGATGCAGGCGATCCAGCAGCTCGACGAGCAGCTCGCCGGCGGCTGATCCAGCCATCCAGCTCCACGAGGAGGGGTCGACCACGACGGTCGGCCCCTCCTCGCATGCGTGGGCCGTGCCATCCCCGCCGCACGAGGTCGATGGGCAGACCTGCCCATCGGCGTCCCCCGGGCTCCCGCATAGGTTGGGAGCAGGCGGCAGGGAGGCACGACGTGGGCGACGACATCCGCATCTCGTACGGCGACCTGCGCGGCGCGGTCACGAACCTCGACCACGTCGCGACGCAGTTCGACGCGCACGAGGACACCGCCGCGTCGGCCGCGGCCGCCGTCGGCCACGAGGGCCTCGCGCATCAGGTCCGCGAGTCCGCCGACGCGTGGGACGACAACCGCGCGGACTTCCAGGGCGCAGCGGAGGGTCTCGCGCGCTCGATCGACGACATCGTGCGCGCGTTCGTCGAGCTCGACGTCGAGCTCGCGAAGGACGAGCGGTGAGGCCCCAGCCACTTCCCGGCGACGCGAGCGTCGTCGAGGGGCACGGCGCCGCCTACGTCGGCACGGCGGAGGCGATCGAGGCCGCGATCGCGCGGCTGCGTGCGATCCGCGACGAGGACTCGACGATCGCGCAGGCGTTCGATCGCGTCCGCGACGCCGCCGGGGAGGTGTCCGAGCAGATCGCTCGCGCGCAGTCCCGCTACGACGTCACGGGGCGCGCGCTCGTCGACTACGCCGCGGAGCTGCGCCTCGCGCAGACGGTGGCCGACGAGGCGATCGAGCGCTGGGAGTCGGCCGACGCCGCCGCGGAGGAGGCCGAGGAGCACCGCCGGGCGCTGGAGGCCGCGGCGGCAGGCGACGACGCAGGGGACCCGCTCGCCGACCAGGCGGCCGTCGTCGCCGCGTACGAGTCCGCGCGCGCCCAGGCGCTCGACGACTGGCTCGTCGCAGTCGATCGCAAGCGCGCCGCCGCGCAGGAGGCGGAGGCGCGCATCCGCGCCGAGGTCGAGGACTCGGAGCTGGACGACTCGTTCTGGGACGACCTGTGGGGCGGGATCGGCGCCCTCTTCGAGGCCATCGCCGACGCGCTCGTCGCCGTGCTGCAGTGGATCGCCGCCGTCGTCCTCGTGGCCGTCGCCGTCATCGTCGTCGCGGCGCTCGCGATCGCCATGCTCGCGGCGGGCGGCATCGTCGCGCTGCTCGGCGGGATCCTGCTCGCGACCGCCGTGCTCGTCGTCGCGACCGGCGGCGCCGACGCGTTCGTGCGCACGCTGCTGCGCACCGGCGAGCTCGACGCCGCGATCGTGGCGGGAGCGATCGAGACGGTGCGCCGCACCGCGCCCGGCGTCCTCGCATGGCTCATCGCGCAGGACGCGGGCGACCCGCGGCGCGTGTGGAGCGACGAGAAGCCGATGCGGCGGGACCTCGACGGCGCGACCGCGGGCGACCTGCTGGCCGAGCTGCAGGCCGGGAACCGCGACGTCGACGCGCTCGTCGGCGCGCCGGAGGGCTACGACTCCACGAACGCGACCATGGTGACGGTCACGGCGGTCACGGGGCCCGACGGCGTCGTGCGCTACCGCGTCAACATCCCGAGCACGCAGCAGTGGACGCCCGGTTCCGACGGCATCAACGACGTCGCGAGCGACGCGGCCGCCAAGCTCGGCGACGATCCGACGCAGCTCGAGCTGGCGGTTCGCGAGGCGATGGTGGACGCCGGCGTGCCGGACGGGGCGGGCGTGCTGCTCACGGGATGGAGCCTCGGCGGCATCACGGCGGCGAACCTCGCCGCGGATCCCGCCTTCTCGCGCCGGTACGACGTCGACGCGGTGGTCGTGGCCGGCGCACCGGTCGACGACGTCGCCGTGCCGACGCACATCCCCGTCCTCTCGGTCGAGCACGCGGGCGACCCCGTGCCGCTGCTCGAGGATCCGGCGCGCGGATGGCACCGCGACGACCCGAACCGCACGCGCATCGAGGTGGCGCCTCCCGCGGATGCGCCGTTCGTGCCGCACGAGGGCGCCGCGTACGAGACGACGCTGCAGCAGCAGGGCGACCTGCCGGGCTCCGTCGCCCAGGCGTGGGCGGATCGCGTGGCGCTCGACCGATACGTGGGGGCCGAGGAGACGCAGCACCGCTTCGTCTACCAGCGCGGCCGCGAGGGAGCGGCGCGATGATCGATCGGGCAGCCATCGAGGCGGCGATCGCGGCCGTCGACGGCGTCGCGGCCGCGACGGTCGCCGAGGCCGCGGACGGCGCCCCGTGGCGCACGGCCCTCGTCGTGCGGGTGGACCTCGAGCCCGGCGCCGCCGACGCACCCGGCCCCGTCGCACGCGGCGCGCTCGCGGCGCTCGCGGGCGCGGGAGACGACCTGCCTCGCGCGACGATCTCGTTCACGACGCACCGCCCGCACGAGGAGCGGCTCGACGCGCGCCGCATCGCCGACGCCGCGGGCCTCGCGGCGCTCGGCGTCGTGTCGCGCCGGTCGATCGTCGTCGGCGCCGACGCCGTGCGGGACCTGCGATGAGGCTCGAGCTGCCGCTGCCCGGGCGGTGGTACGCGCTCCCGATCGGTGCTCCGGACGCCCGCACACGCATCCGCCGATTCGCCGAGGAGGTGCACGGCGCGGGCGACGACCGCGCGCTCGACCGGATCCGGCTGCGTCGCCGGCTGCATCTCGCGCTCGCGCACGCCGAGCGCGGTCGCGCCCAGCAGCTGCATCTCGGTCGCGCGCTCGACGGCGGGCTGCCGCTGCCGGCGTCGATCGCCGTCTACCCCGGCATCGCGGTCGGCACGGCCGTCGACGCGTCGCCGGAGGCGGTGATGGATGCGCTCGTGCCGCTCGTGCTGCGCGCGGCGCACGAGCCGCTCGGCGGCTCGCCCATCCCCGGACCCGACGATCGCGTGCTGCGCACGCCGCGCTCGCTCGTCCTGCGGCGACCGACGCTCGAGCACGTCGAGGCCGAGGCGGTCGGCCGGCTGCCGACGCTGCGGGTCGACTACTGGGTCACGGTGCCCGGCGAGCGGCACGCGATGCTCGTGCACGCCGTCGCACCCGAGACCGCCCTCGCACCGCTGCTGCGCGAGCTCTTCGACGAGATCATCGTCGGCGCCCGCTTCGCGTCCGACTCGGCGCTCGCCGCCGAGCTGCGCCGCTGACGCGACGACGGCCCCCGGACCGCCAGGTCCGAGGGCCGTCGTCGCGCGGCGCGTCAGCTGCCGAGGCTCGTGGCCGCGACGACGACGAGGTCGCTGACGTCGTCGAAGCCCGCGGTCTCCTGCGTGAAGGTCGTGAAGGGCACGCCTGCGACCGTGAGGCCCTCGACGGTGCCCGTCATGGCGCCGCCCGCCTCGGTGACGCTGCCGCCGGCCGCGGTCGCCTGCTGCGCGATCGTCGTGATCGTGGCGGCACCGCCGGGCAGGACGGCGAACGACGACGAGATGCCCGCCTGGTCGAGCGCGGCGACGCACGTGACGGGGAGGTCGCCGAGGATGACGGCGGGCTGGAAGTCCGCGGTCGCCGCGGCGGCGACCACGTCCGACCCGGCGGTGGACGACGTGAGGGTCGCAAGCTGCTCGGCGTCGCACACGGGGTACGCGCCCTCGGCCTCGGGCGTCTCGGACGTGGTGGGCTCGCTCGACGCCTCGGGCGACTCCTCCGTCGTCGAGGTCGTCGGCTGCTCGTCGGCGTCGGAGCCGCCGGAGCAGCCCGCGAGCCCGAGCACGCCGACGGCGGCGATGGCGACGATGGTGGAGCCGCGCAGGGCGCGGGTCGTGATGGTGGGCATGGTGCTCCTCTCAGGGGGACGGGCAGAGCCTAGGTGCACGCGCGGGCCGCAGCCTGGACGGCCGGTGGATGCGGCGATCGCCCAGGGCGAGCGGCGCGACCTTGACCCGCCCGCGAGCGCGGCCGTATGCTCTACGAGGTGTGCGCTCACGCGCGCCCTGCGTCATGCGCGGGATGCGACGAGCTCCACCTTGGGCGATCGGACACCCGTCCGAGCCCCCACGGCATATCCAGCTCCCCGCGAGGAGACTCGCGCGCTGGATCACCGATGGCGCCGGCTGGAGGCCGGCAGATCACATCGATGCTGTCACCGTGCAGCAGAAGGAAGCATCCGTGCCCACCATCCAGCAGCTGGTCCGCAAGGGCCGGACGCCGAAGGTCGTCAAGACCAAGGCGCCCGCGCTCAAGGCCAACCCGCAGCAGCGAGGCGTCTGCACTCGCGTCTACACGACCACGCCCAAGAAGCCGAACTCGGCGCTCCGCAAGGTCGCCCGCGTCAAGCTCTCCAACGGCACCGAGGTCACGGCCTACATCCCCGGCGAGGGCCACAACCTGCAGGAGCACTCGATGGTGCTCGTCCGCGGCGGTCGTGTGAAGGACCTCCCTGGCGTGCGCTACAAGATCGTGCGCGGCGCGCTCGACACGCAGGCCGTCAAGAACCGCAAGCAGGCTCGCAGCCGCTACGGCGCGAAGAAGGGCTGAGCACCATGCCTCGCAAGGGACCCGCTCCGAAGCGTCCTGTCGTCGCAGACCCGGTCTACGGCGCACCGATCGTCTCGCAGCTCGTGAACAAGATCCTCCTCGACGGCAAGAAGGGCCTGGCCGAGCGCATCGTCTACGGCGCGCTCGCCGGCGTCGGCGAGAAGTCGGGCCAGGAGCCCGTCGCGGTGCTGAAGAAGGCGCTCGACAACATCCGCCCGACCCTCGAGGTCAAGTCGCGCCGCGTGGGCGGCTCGACCTACCAGGTGCCCGTCGAGGTCAAGCCGCACCGCGCGAACACGCTCGCGCTGCGCTGGCTCGTCTCGTACGCCAAGGCTCGTCGCGAGAAGACGATGACCGAGCGCCTGATGAACGAGATCCTCGACGCGTCGAACAGCCTCGGCGCTGCCGTGAAGCGTCGCGAGGACACGCACAAGATGGCCGAGTCGAACAAGGCCTTCGCTCACTACCGCTGGTGAACCCCGGCCGCGAGGCGTCCCGACCGGACGCCTCGCGGCCCCACCTGCCAATCCACTCCAGTAAGGAAACCCTGTGGCACAAGACGTGCTGACGGACCTCACGAAGGTCCGCAACATCGGCATCATGGCGCACATCGATGCCGGCAAGACGACGACCACCGAGCGCGTGCTCTTCTACACGGGCGTCAACCACAAGATCGGCGAGACGCACGACGGCGCCTCGACGACCGACTGGATGGAGCAGGAGAAGGAGCGCGGCATCACGATCACGTCGGCCGCCGTGACCTGCTTCTGGAACGGCACCCAGATCAACATCATCGACACCCCCGGTCACGTCGACTTCACCGTCGAGGTCGAGCGCAGCCTGCGCATCCTCGACGGCGCCGTCGCCGTGTTCGACGGCAAGGAGGGCGTCGAGCCCCAGTCCGAGACCGTGTGGCGTCAGGCCGACAAGTACAACGTCCCGCGCATCTGCTTCGTCAACAAGATGGACAAGCTCGGCGCCGACTTCTACTTCACGGTCGACACGATCGTGTCGCGCCTCGGCGCGCGCCCGCTCGTGCTCCAGCTCCCCATCGGCTCGGAGTCCGACTTCGTCGGCGTCGTCGACCTGCTCTCCATGAAGGCCTTCGTGTGGCCCGGCGACGCCAAGGGCGACGTGACCATGGGTGCGAAGTACGAGATCGAGGAGATCCCGGCCGACCTCCAGGCGAAGGCCGAGGAGTACCGCGCGACGCTCGTCGAGGCCGTGGCCGAGGCGGACGACGCGCTCATGGAGAAGTTCTTCGAGGGCGAGGAGCTCTCGATCGAGGAGCTCCAGGCCGGCATCCGCAAGCTCACGATCGCCGGCGACGCCTACCCGGTCCTCTGCGGCTCCGCGTTCAAGAACCGCGGCGTGCAGCCCATGCTCGACGCCGTCGTCGCCTACCTGCCGTCGCCGCTCGACGTGCCGCCGGTGCAGGGCCACGACGTCAAGGACCCCGAGGTCGTCATCGAGCGTCACGCCGACGCGTCCGAGCCCTTCGCGGCGCTCGTGTCGAAGATCGCCGTGCACCCCTTCTTCGGTCGCCTGACCTACATCCGCGTCTACTCGGGTCACCTCGACCAGGGCGCGCAGGTCATCAACTCGACCAAGGGCAAGAAGGAGCGCATCGGCAAGATCTTCCAGATGCACGCCAACAAGGAGATCCCCGTCGACTCGGTCACGGCCGGCCACATCTACGCGGTCATCGGCCTCAAGGACACGACGACGGGCGACACGCTCTCCGACGCGCAGCACCAGGTCGTCCTCGAGTCGATGACGTTCCCGGCCCCGGTCATCGAGGTCGCGATCGAGCCCAAGACGAAGGCCGACCAGGAGAAGCTCGGCACGGCCATCCAGAAGCTGGCCGAGGAGGACCCGACCTTCCAGACCGAGCTGAACCCGGAGACGGGCCAGACGGTCATCAAGGGCATGGGCGAGCTGCACCTCGACATCCTCGTGGACCGCATGAAGCGCGAGTTCAAGGTCGAGGCGAACATCGGCAAGCCGCAGGTCGCGTACCGCGAGACGCTGCGCGGCACGATCGACAAGTTCGACTACACGCACAAGAAGCAGACGGGTGGCTCCGGCCAGTTCGCCAAGGTGCAGATCAAGCTCGAGCCCATCGAGGTCACGGCAGAGACGACGTACGAGTTCGAGAACGCCGTCACCGGTGGTCGCGTGCCCCGCGAGTACATCCCCTCGGTGGACGCGGGCATCCAGGACGCCATGCAGGTCGGCGTGCTCGCCGGCTTCCCGACGGTGGGCGTGAAGGCGACCCTCCTCGACGGTGCGGCGCACGACGTCGACTCGTCGGAGATGGCGTTCAAGATCGCCGGCTCGATGGCGTACAAGGAGGCGGCCCGCAAGGCGCAGCCCGTGCTGCTCGAGCCGCTCATGGCCGTCGAGGTCCGCACGCCCGAGGAGTACATGGGCGACGTCATCGGCGACCTGAACTCGCGCCGCGGCCAGATCCAGTCGATGGAGGACGCCGCAGGCGTCAAGGTCGTCAAGGCGCAGGTGCCGCTGTCGGAGATGTTCGGCTACGTCGGCGACCTGCGTTCGAAGACCTCGGGTCGCGCCGTCTTCTCGATGGAGTTCTCGAGCTACGCCGAGGTCCCCAAGGCCGTCTCGGACGAGATCGTCCAGAAGGCCAAGGGCGAGTGAGCCCGGCCGGGTTCGGCCATGACGGCCGAGCCCGGCTACCATAACTGCATACCCCAAGACCCGCTTCGTCGCCGCGCGCGCGGAGCAACCTGAAAGACGTCCTAGGAGGACACAGTGGCCAAGGCCAAGTTCGAGCGGACCAAGCCGCACGTCAACATCGGAACGATCGGTCACGTCGACCACGGCAAGACCACGCTCACCGCAGCCATCTCGAAGGTGCTTGCCGACAAGTACCCCTCGGCGACCAACGTGCAGCGCGACTTCGCATCGATCGACTCGGCTCCCGAGGAGCGCCAGCGCGGCATCACGATCAACATCTCGCACGTCGAGTACGAGACGCCGAAGCGCCACTACGCGCACGTCGACGCCCCGGGTCACGCCGACTACATCAAGAACATGATCACGGGCGCCGCCCAGATGGACGGCGCGATCCTCGTGGTCGCCGCCACCGACGGCCCCATGGCGCAGACGCGCGAGCACGTGCTGCTCGCGAAGCAGGTCGGCGTGCCCTACCTGCTCGTCGCGCTCAACAAGTCGGACATGGTCGACGACGAGGAGATCCTCGAGCTCGTCGAGCTCGAGGTCCGCGAGCTGCTCTCGTCGCAGGACTTCGACGGCGACAACGCGCCCGTCGTCCGCGTCTCGGGCCTCAAGGCGCTCGAGGGCGACGAGAAGTGGTCGCAGGCCGTCCTCGACCTCATGGAGGCCGTCGACGAGTCCATCCCGGACCCGGTCCGCGACAAGGACAAGCCCTTCCTCATGCCGATCGAGGACGTCTTCACGATCACCGGTCGTGGCACGGTCGTCACGGGTCGCGCGGAGCGCGGCACGCTCGGCATCAACTCCGAGGTCGAGATCGTCGGCATCCGCCCGACGCAGAAGACCACGGTCACGGGCATCGAGATGTTCCACAAGCAGCTCGACGAGGCGTGGGCCGGCGAGAACTGCGGTCTGCTCCTCCGCGGCACCAAGCGCGAGGACGTCGAGCGCGGCCAGGTCGTCGTGAAGCCGGGCTCGGTCACGCCCCACACGAACTTCGAGGGCACGGCCTACATCCTGTCCAAGGACGAGGGTGGCCGTCACAACCCGTTCTTCACGAACTACCGCCCGCAGTTCTACTTCCGCACCACCGACGTCACCGGCGTCATCTCGCTGCCCGAGGGCACCGAGATGGTCATGCCCGGCGACACCACCGACATGACGGTCGAGCTGATCCAGCCGATCGCCATGGAGGAGGGCCTCGGCTTCGCCATCCGCGAGGGTGGCCGCACGGTCGGCGCCGGCACGGTCACGAAGATCGTCAAGTAGTCATTCGACTGCGTCAGCAGGGGGTCCGCGTCTCGCGGGCCCCCTGCTTCGTCGTTCCGGGATCTCAGTCGGCGGCGAGGACGGCCTCGCGGATCGCGTGGCCGAGGATGCGGGCTCCGTCCGCGGTGGGGTGCACGCCGTCGTCGCTCATCGTCGGCGCGAATCCCTCGCCGTCGCGCAGGCCGGCCGAGGCGTCCACCCACGTCCAGCCGTGCTCGGCGACGAAGGGCTCGAGGAACGCGTTGACGGCCGTGGCGCGATCGGGTGCCGCGTCGATGGGCGGGATGGACGAGACGACGACCGCCTCGACGTCGGCGCGATCGACGATCCGCTCGAGCTGCGCGCCGACGTCCGCTGCGAGGTCGTCGGAGTATGCATCGTTCGTGCCGGCGAGGATCACGAGCACGTCGGCGTCGAGCGGTCCGGCGACGCCGTCGGCCATCTGCGCCGTGCGCGCACCCCACTGCGCCCATCCACCCGCGAACGCGACGCCGTCGCCCACGGCGTAGGACACCCACGACTGCGCCCCGAGCGCGCCCGAGGCGAGGTCGGGGCTGTCGGCGTCGGTGATGGAGTCGCCGACGACCGCCATGCGCACGACGTCGGTCGCACCCTCGGACGCCCCAGGCGCGGTGGTGCTCGGCGTCTGCGAGCAGGCGACGAGGCCCGCGCCGACGACAGCGAGCGCGGCAGCATGGATGCGGCACCGCGAGCGGCTCGGCGTCGCTCGACGCAGGTGTGCCGGTGCCATGGCCCGACGGTAGCGGACCGCGTCGGCTCGGCGTCGGCGGGCGGGTAGGCTCGTCCACCGTGGTGGACATCATCGACTTCGAGCTGCAGACGACGACGATCGAGGGCCTCGCCCTCATCAGGATGAAGCAGATCACCGACGACCGCGGCACCGTGCGCGAGTTCTTCCGGGCGTCGGCGTTCGCCGACGCCGGATACGCACTGCCCGCCTTCCAGCAGGTCAACGTCACCGAGACGAAGCCCGGCGGCATGCGCGGCATGCACGGCGAGTCGATGGTGAAGCTCATCGCCATCGCCCACGGCACCGCCTACGGCGCATGGGTGGACACGCGGCCCGACTCGCCCACGCGCGGCGCCGTGTTCCAGACCGACCTGCAGCCCGGCACGCAGATCCTCGTTCCCGAGGGGGTCTGCAACGGCTTCCAGTCCACCGGCGACACCCCGACGCAGTACGTCTACTGCTTCACGAGCGAGTGGGTGCCCGGCATGGCCGGCGTCGCGATCACGCCCCTCGACCCCGAGCTCGGCATCCTCTGGCCCATCGAGCCCGACCGCGAGGACCGCTCGATCATCAGCCAGAAGGACCTCGACGCACCGACGCTCGCCGAGGTGCTCGCGGGCTGAGCGCGCCCTCGCCTGCCGGCCGTCACACGACCGTCACGCGTCGTCGGTAGCGTCGCATCCGTGCCCGCCATCGCCATCGCCGCCTCCATCGCCGACGACGTCGCCGCCTTCCTGGGCGAGCACCTCGCCGACATGCGCAGCGTGTCGCCGCCGGAGTCGGTGCATGCGCTCGACGTCGACGCGCTCCGCGCGCCGGGCATGCGCCTCTGGGTGCTGCGCGACGACGGCGGCGGCGTGCTCGGCACCATCGCGCTCGCGCCGCTCGAGCCCGGCCACGTCGAGCTGAAGTCGATGCGCGTCGCGAGCGCCGCGCGCGGCACGGGGCTCGGCCGGGCGCTGCTCGAGCACGCGCTCGCCCAGGCGTCGGCCTCGGGTGCGACGCGCGTGAGCCTCGAGACCGGCGCCGAGCCGTACTTCGCGCCGGCGCGTGCGCTCTACCTGCGCAGCGGGTTCGAGGAGTGCGCGCCGTTCGGCTCGTACGTGCTCGACCCGTGCAGCGTCTTCCTGACATGCGCCCTCTGAGCCTCGCGGCTCAGGCCTGGTACCACTGCACGATGGCCCAGCGCGCCGGCTCCGCGTACTCGTGGGCGAGGTCCTCGCCGTGGATCTCGATCCACGCGTCGAGCGCCTGCACCGACACGGCGCTCCCGTCCGGGGCGTCGTAGAACGACGGCGCGAGGTCGTCCTGCACCCATCCGGACGCCACGAGGCGCTCGGCGATCGTCGTCGCCGAGGCGGCTCCGCCGTCGACGAAGGCGATGGACTGCGTCGTGTAGTCGTAGTCCTCGAGCGGGATCGGCTGGGTCACGGCGCACGGCGCCGAGAGGCCGTCGAGCAGCGCAGGCGTGATGAAGCCGGGCGTCTGCGTCGATGGGTCGTGGAGCCAGACGAAGTCGGCGAGCGTGGTCGGGCCGCAGCCGGACCCGTCGGCGACGATCGCCGTCGGCTCGGCGGAGGGGCTCGCGCTCGGAGCCGCCGAGGGGGAGGGCGAGGTCGGCAGCGTCGGCGCGGGCGTGCTCGGGGCGGGCGGCGCGGGCGGCGCGGACGGGGGCGGCGTGAGGACGCAGCCGGCGAGCATGGCGCTCAGGGCGAGGCCGAGCGCGATCGGGACGCGTGCGGTGCGGCGCATGGTGCGACGCTACGCCCGGATGCCGCCTGCGGGCTGGGAGCGGCGAGCGGCGAGCCGGGCGCTGAGCTCGGCGGCGCCGTCGACGACGAGCGACTGCAGGGCTGACCATGCCTCGGCGGCGTCTGCGTCGTCGAGCCGGACCGTGACGCCGACCGCCGCGACCGGCTCGCCCACGGCGTCGATCGCCGCGGCGGCCACGGATCCGTAGGAGGGGTCGACGTCGCCGCGCTCGAGCGCCCAGCCGCGCGCGCGCACGTCGGCGAGCATGCGAGCGAGCGCGGCTCGCGTCGCGGGCTCGCCGCCGGCGAGGTCGGCGTCGTGCGGCACGAGCGCGCGCACCTGCGCGTCGTCGAGGGCCGCGAGCAGCGCGCGTCCCGTCGCGGTGCGCACGGCGGGCAGCCGCACGCCGACGCTCGAGACCGTCACGGGGGAGCGGCGTGCGGACCCGCGACCCGCGTAGCGCACGTCGACGCCCGAGAGCACCGCGAGATGCGCGGTGGCGGGCACGGGGGAGGCGCGCACAAGCCGGTCGAGCAGCGGCTGCCCGAGCCGTTCGATGCGCGTCGCGGCATCGACGCGCGAGCCGATGCGCGCGACGCGAGCGCTCGGCCCCCACGCGCCGAGCTCGGGGTAGTGCACGAGGAATCCCTCCTCGCGCATGACGGCGAGGAGGTCGTACGTCGTCGAGCGCGGGATGCCGAGGTCGCGCGCGATCGTCTGCGCGCGCACGGGGCCGAGGTGCTCCGAGAGCAGCGCGAGCACCTGCAGCGCGTGCCGCGCGGCCGGCATGCGAGGTGCGGGCATCGGGATCCGCCTCCAGTCCGAGATCTCGGACACCAGTGTCGCCCACGCCGCTGCGCGATGGCCAGCGCGTCGATTGCATGGGGGCATGGTCGAGATCGTCATCGGGGCAGGGCCCCTCGCCGTCGCCGACGTCGTCGCCGTCGCACGGCGCGGCGCACGCGTGCGCATCCATCCGAGCGCCCTCGAGGCCGTCGCCGAGACGCGCGGCATCGTCGACGCGCTCGCCGACGACACGAGCCCCCACTACGGCATCTCGACGGGCTTCGGCGCGCTCGCGACCACGGCCATCGCGCCCGCGGATCGCACGCGGCTGCAGCAGTCGCTCATCCGCAGCCACGCCGCCTCCTCGGGAGCGCCGGTGGAGGACGAGGTCGTGCGCGCGCTCATGCTGCTGCGCCTGCGCACGCTCGCGACCGGGCGCACGGGCGTGCGGCCCATCGTCGTCGAGACCTACGCGGCGATGCTCGACGCCGGCATCCACCCCGTCGTCGGCGAGTACGGATCGCTCGGCTGCTCGGGCGACCTCGCGCCGCTGTCGCACGTGGCGCTCGCGCTCATGGGCGAGGGCGACGTCCGCGTTGATGGCGTCGTGCGGCCCGCGGCCGAGGCGCTCGCGGCGGCGGGCATCGAGCCCGTCGTCCTCGCCGAGAAGGAGGGCCTCGCCCTCGTCAACGGCACCGACGGCATGCTCGGCATGCTGTGCCTCGCGCTCGACGACCTCGCCCGCCTGCTCGACGCCGCCGACCTCGCTGCCGCGATGAGCGTCGAGGGGCTGCTCGGCACCGACGCACCCTTCGCCGCCGACCTGCAGGCCCTGCGCCCGCACGCCGGGCAGGCGGCGAGCGCCGCCCGCATCCGCGGGCTCCTCGCCGGCAGCCCCATCGTCGCGAGCCACGCCGGCCCCGAGGACACGCGCGTGCAGGACGCCTACTCGCTGCGCTGCGCACCGCAGGTGCACGGCACGGCGCGCGACACCGCGGACCACGCGACGCGCGTCGCCGAGGTCGAGCTCGTCTCCGCCATCGACAACCCCGTCGTGACGCTCGACGGTCGCATCGTGTCGAACGGCAACTTCCACGGGGCGCCCGTCGCGGCCGTGCTCGACTTCCTCGCGATCGTCGTCGCCGACGTCGCCTCCATGAGCGAGCGCCGCACCGACCGCTTCCTCGACCCCGCGCGCAGCCACGGCCTGCCGCCGTTCCTCGCCGCCGAGCCCGGCGTCGACTCGGGCCTCATGATCGCCCAGTACACGCAGGCGGGCATCGTCTCCGAGCTCAAGCGGCTCGCGATGCCCGCATCCGTCGACTCCATCCCCTCGAGCGCCATGCAGGAGGACCACGTGTCGATGGGGTGGGGTGCTGCGCGGAAGCTGCGTCGCGCGATCGACGGCCTCGAGCAGGTGCTCGCGATCGAGCTCATGACGGCCGCGCGCGGCATCGAGCTGCGCGACGCGGCACCGGGCGAGCGCACGGGCGCCGTGATCGCGGCGATCCGCGAGCACGTGCCCGGCGCCGGCGCCGATCGCTTCCTCGCGCCCGACGTCGCGGCCGTCCGATCCCTCGTCGCCTCGGGCGCCGTGCTCGAGGCCGCCCGCATCCACGACCTCGCGCCGGCAGCCGCCGACGCTCACGGAAGGAGCGACCGATGACCGGTCCCGGAACGAGCGGCCCGCGCCCCGTGCGCGCGCACCGCGGCACGCAGCTGCACACGAAGGGGTGGCAGCAGGAGGCCGTGCTGCGGATGCTGCAGAACAACCTCGACCCCGAGGTCGCCGAGCACCCCGACGCGCTCGTCGTCTACGGCGGCACCGGCAAGGCGGCCCGCTCGTGGGCGGCGTACGACGCGATCGTGCGCACGCTCGAGACGCTCGAGGACGACGAGACGATGCTCGTGCAGTCGGGCAAGCCCGTCGGCGTGCTGCGCACGCACGAACGCGCCCCGCGCGTGCTCATCGCCAACTCGAACCTCGTCGGCGACTGGGCGACGTGGCCCGAGTTCCGCAGGCTCGAGGCGGAGGGGCTGATGATGTACGGCCAGATGACGGCCGGATCATGGATCTACATCGGCACGCAGGGCATCCTGCAGGGCACGTACGAGACGTTCGGCGCCGTCGCGCGCGCCCTCGGCCGCGATTCGCTCGCCGGCACCATCACGCTCACGGCGGGGCTCGGCGGCATGGGCGGTGCGCAGCCGCTCGCCGTGACCATGAACGACGGCGTCGCGATCTGCGTCGAGGTCGACGCGTCCCGCATCCAGCGCCGCATCGAGCACCGCTACCTCGACGAGCTCGCCGACTCCGTCGAGGACGCCGTCGAGCGTGCGGTCCGCGCGCGCGACGAGGGCCGCGCCCTGTCGATCGGCGTCCTGGGCAACGCCGCCGAGGCGTTCCCGGCGCTGCTCGCGATGGGCGCCCCCATCGACGTCGTGACCGACCAGACGAGCGCGCACGACCCGCTCGCGTACCTGCCGCTCGAGGTTGCCTTCGAGGACTGGGATGCGGCGCGCACGCGCGACCCCGAGACCTTCGTCGCGCAGGCGCGCGCCGCGATGGCGCGCCACGTCGAGGCCATGGTCGGCTTCCAGGACGCCGGCGCCGAGGTGTTCGACTACGGCAACTCGATCCGTGCGGAGGCGCAGCTGGGCGGCTACGACCGCGCGTTCGCCTTCCCAGGCTTCGTGCCCGCCTACATCCGGCCGCTCTTCGCGCACGGCAAGGGTCCCTTCCGCTGGGTCGCGCTCTCGGGCGACCCGGAGGACATCCGGAGGACGGACGCGGCGATCCTCGAGCTCTTCGGCGACGACGCGCACCTGCGCCGCTGGATCGAGATGGCGGGGGAGCGCATCCACTTCCAGGGGCTGCCCGCCCGCATCTGCTGGCTCGGCGCCGAGCAGCGCCACCTCGCGGGGCTCCGCTTCAACGCGATGGTGGCGTCGGGCGAGCTGTCCGCGCCGATCGTCATCGGCCGCGACCACCTCGACTCGGGATCGGTCGCGAGCCCGTACCGCGAGACGGAGGCGATGAAGGACGGCTCCGACGCGATCGCCGACTGGCCGCTGCTCAACGCGCTCACGGCGACGGCGTCGGGCGCGAGCTGGGTCTCGATCCACCACGGCGGCGGCGTCGGCATCGGCCGCTCGATCCACGCCGGGCAGGTGACGGTCGCCGACGGCACGCAGCTGGCGGCGGAGCGGCTGGAGGCCGTGCTGCGCAACGACCCGGCGATGGGCGTGCTGCGCCACGCGGACGCCGGCTACGAGGAGGCGGAGACCTTCGCGGCCGAGCACGGCATCCGCATCCCCATGCGGGAGTCCTGATGCCCGCGACCCTCGTCACGGGCATCGCGGAGCTCACGACGAACGACGACGCGCATCCGGGCGGCCGCCTCGACGACGCCGCCGTGGTGCTCGACGGCGAGGTCGTCGCGTGGGTGGGCCGGTCGTCGGCGGCGCCCGCCGCCGACGACCGCGTCGACGTCGCCGGTCGTGCGGCGCTGCCCGGCTGGGTCGACGCGCACACGCACCTCGTCTTCGCGGGCGACCGCGGCGCCGAGTTCGAGGCGCGGATGGCGGGGGAGGCCTACGCGGCGGGCGGCATCGCGACGACGGTCGCGGCGACGCGGGCGGCGACGGACGCCGAGCTGCAGGCGCGCTACGACCGCCTGGTCGAGGAGATGGCGCGCGGCGGCACGACGGCGTTCGAGACGAAGACGGGCTACGGCCTCACCGTCGCCGACGAGGCGCGGTCGGCGCGCATCGCCGCGACGCGCGCCGACGCCGTCACGTTCCTCGGCGCGCACCTCGTGCCCGACGGGCGCGACGCCGACGCGTACCTCGACGAGGTCGTCGGCCCGATGCTCGCCGCCGTCCTGCCGCACGTCGACGCGATCGACGTGTTCTGCGAGCGCGGGGCCTTCGACGAGGCGCGGTCGCGCCGCGTGCTCGAGGCGGGCAGGGATGCGGGGCTCGCGCTGCGCGTGCACGGCAACCAGCTGGGCCCCGGGCCGGGCGTCCGCCTCGCGGTCGAGCTCGGCGCGCGCAGCGTCGACCACGTGGGCTTCGTGTCCGACGAGGAGATCGCGATGCTCGCCGCGTCGTGGACGGGTGGGGCGCGCGGCACGGTCGCCACGCTGCTGCCCGCGTGCGACCTGTCGACGCGCATGCCGCTCGCGCCGGCGCGAGCGCTCGTCGACGCGGGCGCGACGATCGCGATCGCGACGAACGCGAACCCGGGCACCTCGTACACGACCTCGATGGCGTTCTGCGTCGCGACGGCGGTGCTGCAGCAGCGCCTCACGGTGACGGAGGCGGTGCGCGCCGCGACGCTCGGCGGCGCGATCGCGCTCGGACGCGACGAGCCCGCGCCGGAGCGCCCGGACCTCGGCCGCATCCGCGTCGGCGCCCGCGCCGACCTCCACGTGCTCGACGCCCCATCGGTGGCCCATCTCGCCTATCGCGCGGGCGTGCCGCTCACCCACGCGGTCTGGAGGGCGGGCGAGCGGGTGGTGTGACGGTCCTCGGCCGTACCATCATCGGCTGCTCGGGGACGACTGTCGTACGACCGGCCCTTGAGGTGCGAGCGCAGCGAGCCTCGAAAGGGTCACGCCCATCGATGTGCCTCCCCCACCAGCTGGTCGAGGAGGCCGCAGCCGAAGGCTGCAGCCGTCACGAGACCACGCGAGATGCCCGCTCGACGCGACCGCGCGCATGGCTGGGCGGGAGGTGCCGTCGCGCGGTCTCGTGACGCGTACTCGCCTGGCGGCTCGCGCGCTCCTCGACCGGCTGATCGGGGTGGCTCCAAGATCCGGCCCTTGAGGTGCGAGCGAAGCGAGCCTCGAAAGGGTCACGCGCATCGTCGCGCACCCACCAGCTGGTCGAGGAGGCCGCAGCCGAAGGCTGCAGCCGTCACGAGACCACGCGAGATGCCCGCTCGACGCGACCGCGCGCATGGCTGGGCGGGAGGTGCCGTCGCGTGGTCTCGTGACGCGTGCTCGCCGGGCGGCTCGCGCGCTCCTCGACCGGCTGCGTGGGGGTGGTCACAGCACCCCTTGAGGTGCGAGCGCAGCGAGCCTCGAAAGGGTCACGCGCATCGTCCTGCACCCGCCAGCTTGTCGAGGAGGCCGCAGCCGAAGGCTGCAGCCGTCACGAGACCACGCGAGATGCCCGCTCGACGCGACCGCGCGCATGGCTGGGCGGGAGGTGCCGTCGCGCGGTCTCGTGACGCGTGCTCGCCTGGCGGCTCGCGCGCTCCTCGACCGGCTGATCGGGGAGGCGTGCGAACGAGGGGGACGCGCCGCCTACCGCTCGCGCTCGGCGAGGCCCGCGAGGGCCTCGAGCACGCAGAGCGCCGCGAGCCGCACCGTGCGGCCGTCGGCGGCGTCGGCCGTCGCGTCCACCTCGGTGAGGTCGAGGGAGCGGACGCGCGGGTCGCGAGCGAGGGCGCGGACGAGGGCGCGCAGCCGCCACGCGGAGATGCCGCCGGGCATCGATGCCGGGCAGCCCGGCGCCGCGGCCCGGTCGACGACGTCGACGTCGACGTCGACGTGGATGGGGCCGGAGACGCCGCCCGCGATGGTCAGCGCGCGCTCGACGATCGCGGCGACGGGCTCCTCCTCGACCGCCGCGCGCGTCTCGACGGCGATGCCGAGGTCGGCAGCCCGGTCGGCGTACGCGCGCGAGTTCGCGAAGTCCTGGATGCCGACCTGCACGATCCGCGCACCGGAGAGACCCGCCTCGACGAGGCGGCGCACGGGGGAGCCGTTCGATCGTCCGTCGCGCAGGTCGTGGTGCGCGTCGAGCGTGACGAGGCCGGCGCCCGCCGGCGCGACCCCGACGCCGCGCCACGAACCGAGCGCCGCGGGCACGGTGGCGGCGTTGTCGCCGCCGAGCACGATCGCGAGCCGCGAGCGAGCGACGGCGCGCTCGACGAGGGCGGCCGCCGCGTCCTCGTCGCCATCGGGGTCGGCGGCGTCGCCCGCGTCGGCGACGCGCAGCGCGTCGAGATCGGCGCCGGCGGCGTGCGGCGCGAAGCGGGCGAGCGCCTCCCGCACGGCGAGCGGCGTCGCGTGCGCGCCGGTGGGCGAGATGCTCGTCGCATGCGTGCCGAGGCCGACGAGCACGGCGTCCACGGGCTCGTCGCCGAGGTCGGGCCAGCCGCCGGCCCGTGGCCACAGCGGGTCGACGTGCATCGCGTCGCGGCTGGAACGGGCGGTCTGGCGGACGTCCTCGGGCATGCGGCGACGATACCGATCCGCGCCGAGGCGGGCACGCGTCACGAGACCCGCCGCCTGGCTTGACGACTCGGGGCGCAGCCGTCCTGCGGTGGCTCGGGCCTCGTGACAACTCCTCGCCGTCGCTCGGGGCCTCCTCGACCAGCTGCACACCCAGCTGGTCGAGGAGCGCAGTCGCGCGGCGCCTCCGCGTCACGAGACCCGTCGTGCCGCGCGGGGCGTCGCTCGCGCGGCGTTCGTCGGTGGCGCGGGTCTCGTGACGGCTCCTCGCTGGCGCTCGGGGCCTCCTCGACCAGCTGGGGTGGGCGTCCCCCTCGGCGCGAGATCGGGTCGTCGCACCTCCAGCTGGTCGAGGAGCGCAGGCGCGCAGCGCCTCCGCGTCACGAGACCCGGTGCTCCTGCGAGACGGCGGCTCGTGGTGGGCACGCCCCGCCCCACCGGGTCGGTGCCTGCGGGGAGCGCAGCGACCCGCACGACGAGGACGGTGGCTCGCCGCGCGGCGGCCGGGCCAGGACGCCGATCCGCCCGCCCCACGAACGCAGCGAGGCGCGCGCCCGCCGCCCCCCGCTCCGCTGCCGTCGCAGCGCGTCGACCCCCGGCGCGCGCCGATCACGCACATCGGCCGCCCACCCACCCTCGGCACGCCGCAGGACAGCGCGACGCCCCCTCGCGGCCGATGCGACACGCCCGGGTTGCACGCACTCCCGCACCCATGCGAGAATCGTCAGGTTGCAGACGCCGCGATCGCGGCTCACTGCTCGGCTGTGCACAGGACGAACGATCCTGGGCCGCGTGCAGATCGACATCACTTCGCCGAAGCTCTGCAGGCATGTCCTGCGGAGGATCGGCATGCCCCTCGGGGCGTTGACAGAAGAACAGGGCGCACAGCAGTGCTCAAATGCGCGGTCCGGGATGCCGGCTGCGCGTCGATGAGAGAAGGACAGCCATGGCGGGACAGAAGATCCGCATCCGACTGAAGTCGTACGACCACGAGGTCATCGACTCGTCGGCGCGGAAGATCGTCGACACCGTGACCCGTGCGGGCGCGACGGTGGTGGGCCCCGTGCCGCTGCCGACCGAGAAGAACGTGGTGGCGGTCATCCGCTCGCCCCACAAGTACAAGGACAGCCGCGAGCACTTCGAGAAGCGCACGCACAAGCGCCTCATCGACATCGTCGACCCGACGCCGAAGGCGGTCGACTCGCTCATGCGCCTCGACCTCCCTGCCGACGTCAACATCGAGATCAAGCTCTAAGGAACCGCATGTCCACCCTCGCAACGACTCAGGGTCTGCTGGGCCGGAAGCTCGGCATGACGCAGGTGTGGGACGAGCAGAACAAGCTCGTGCCCGTCACCGTCGTCGAGATCACGCCCAACGTGGTCACGCAGATCCGCACGCCCGAGCGTGACGGCTACGACGCGATCCAGATCGCGTTCGGCTCGATCGACCCCCGCAAGGTGAACCAGCCCAAGGCCGGTCACTTCAAGGCTGCCGGCACGACGCCGCGCCGCCACCTCACCGAGGTCCGCACCGCCAACGCCTCCGAGTACGAGCTCGGCCAGGAGATCGCGGTCGACGTGTTCCAGGCCGGCCAGAAGGTCGACGTCGTGGGCACGTCCAAGGGCAAGGGCTTCGCCGGCGTCATGAAGCGCCACAACTTCGCGGGCGTCTCGGCATCGCACGGTGCGCACCGCAACCACCGCAAGCCCGGCTCGATCGGTGCCTCGTCGACGCCCTCGCGCGTCTTCCGCGGCATGCGCATGGCCGGCCGCATGGGCGGCGACCGCGTCACCGTCCAGAACCTCACGGTGCACGCCGTCGACGCCGAGAAGGGTCTGCTGCTCGTCAAGGGCGCCGTCCCCGGTGCTCGCGGCCGCATCGTCTTCGTCCGCAACGCCGTGAAGGGAGCCTGATCATGGCGAACAAGGTCGACGTCCTCGACGCCAAGGGTGCGAAGGCCGGCTCGCTCGAGCTGCCCGAGTCGCTCTTCGACGTCCAGACGAACGTGCCCCTCATCCACCAGGTGGTCGTGGCGCAGCTCGCTGCCGCGCGCCAGGGCACGCACAAGACGAAGAACCGCGGCGAGGTCTCCGGCGCCGGTCGCAAGCCGTTCAAGCAGAAGGGCACCGGCCGTTCGCGCCAGGGCTCGATCCGCCAGCCCGAGCACCGTGGCGGTGGCGTCGTGCACGGCCCGACGCCGCGCGACTACTCGCAGCGCACCCCCAAGAAGATGATCGCCGCCGCGCTCCGCGGCGCGCTCTCGGACCGCGCTCGTGGCGGCCGTCTCCACGTCGTGGAGTCGCTCGTCTCCGGCGACGTCCCCTCGACGAAGACGGCCGTGGCGCTGCTCGCGTCGGTGGCGACGTCGAAGAACGTGCTGGTCGTGCTGCACCGCGACGAGGAGTCGTCGTGGCTGTCGGTGCGCAACCTCGGCAACGTCCACGTGCTCACGTGGGACCAGCTGAACGCGTACGACGTGCTCGTGAGCGACGACATCGTCTTCACGAAGGCCGCCTACCAGGGCTTCGTCGAGGCGCGCACGGGCGAGACCGTCGAGGTCGAGGCCGCGAAGAAGGCGCCGAAGGCGAAGGCCGCGAAGGCCGACGCCGACGAGACCGCCGTCGCCGAGCCCGCCACGAAGGCGCCGAAGGCCAAGGCCGCGAAGGCCGACGCCGACGAGACCGCCGAGGCCGCCCCCGCCAAGAAGGCGCCGAAGGCGAAGTCGGCGAAGGCCGACGACGCCGCCGAGGCAGAGAAGGAGTAGGACCGATGAGCATCCAGAAGGACCCGCGCGACGTCATCCTGCGTCCGATCGTCTCGGAGAAGAGCTACTCGCTCATCGACCGCGGCAGCTACACGTTCGAGGTCGACCCGCGCGCCTCGAAGACCGAGATCCGTCTCGCCATCGAGAAGATCTTCGGCGTCAAGGTCGAGCGCGTGAACACGCTCAACCGCCAGGGCAAGACGCGCCGCACCCGCTTCGGCATGGGCAAGCGCAAGGACACGAAGCGTGCCATCGTCACGCTCCGCTCCGGCTCGATCGACATCTTCACGGCTGTCGGCTGAGGGTAGAGGACCACACACATGGCTATTCGCAAGTACAAGCCGACGACCCCGGGTCGTCGTGGCTCGTCGGTCGCCGACTTCGCGGAGATCACGCGCTCGACCCCTGAGAAGTCGCTGCTCCGTCCGCTGCCCAAGACGGGCGGTCGCAACAACACCGGTCGCATCACCACCCGCCACATCGGCGGTGGCCACAAGCGCCAGTACCGCGTCATCGACTTCCGTCGCAACGACAAGGACGGCGTGAACGCCCGCGTCGCGCACATCGAGTACGACCCCAACCGCACGGCGCGCATCGCGCTGCTGCACTTCGAGGACGGCACGAAGCGCTACATCCTGGCCCCGAACAAGCTCTCGCAGGGCGACGTCGTGGAGTCGGGTGCCGGCGCGGACATCAAGCCGGGCAACAACCTGCCGCTGCGCAACATCCCCACGGGAACGGTCATCCACGCCATCGAGCTCCGCCCCGGCGGCGGCGCGAAGATGGCGCGCTCGGCCGGTGCGTCGGTGCGACTCGTCGCCAAGGACGGCCCCTACGCGCAGCTGCGTCTGCCCTCGGGCGAGATCCGCAACGTCGACGCGCGCTGCCGCGCGACCGTCGGCGAGGTCGGCAACGCCGAGCAGTCGAACATCAACTGGGGCAAGGCCGGCCGCAACCGCTGGAAGGGCATCCGCCCGACCGTCCGCGGCGTGGCGATGAACCCGGTCGACCACCCGCACGGTGGTGGCGAGGGCAAGACGAGCGGTGGCCGTCACCCGGTGAGCCCGTGGGGCAAGCCGGAGGGCCGCACCCGTCGCCCCAACAAGGAGAGCGACAAGCTCATCGTCCGTCGCCGGTCCACGAACAAGAAGCGGAAGTAATCCAAGATGCCTCGCAGCCTGAAGAAGGGCCCGTTCGTCGACGACCACCTGTTCCAGAAGGTGGTCCGTCAGAACGAGGCCGGCAGCAAGAACGTCATCCGTACCTGGTCGCGCCGCTCGATGATCGTGCCCGCGATGCTGGGTCACACCATCGCGGTCCACGACGGCCGCAAGCACATCCCGGTGTTCGTCACCGAGTCGATGGTCGGTCACAAGCTCGGCGAGTTCGCGCCGACGCGGACCTTCCGCGGCCACGTGAAGGACGACAAGAAGGGCCGTCGCCGCTGACGCGGCGACGCTGACAGGAGGAAGAGATGATCGAGTCGATCGCTCGGGTGCGGCACATCCGCATCACCCCGCAGAAGGCCCGACGCGTCGTGGACCTCATCCGCGGCAAGCAGGCCGAGGAGGCCATGGCCATCCTCACGTTCGCGCCGCAGAGCGCCGCCGAGCCCGTGCGCAAGCTCGTGGCCTCGGCCATGGCGAACGCACGCGTGAAGGCCGACGCGCAGAACGAGTACCTCGACGAGCAGGACCTGTACGTGTCCCGCGCGTTCGTCGACGAGGGCACCACGCTCAAGCGGTTCCGTCCGCGTGCGCAGGGTCGTGCCTTCCGCATCAACAAGCGCACGAGCCACATCACCGTCGTGCTGGCCACGCCCGAGACGGAGGTCTAGGAAGCAATGGGACAGAAGGTCAACCCGTACGGGTTCCGCCTCGGCATCACCACCGACCACGTGTCGCGCTGGTTCGCCGACTCGTCGAAGCCCGGTCAGCGCTACGCCGACTACGTGGCGGAGGACGTCAAGATCCGCGAGATGCTCAAGAAGAGCCTCGACCGGGCCGGCGTCGCGCGCATCGAGATCGAGCGCACCCGCGACCGCGTCCGCGTGGACATCCACACGGCTCGCCCCGGCATCGTCATCGGTCGCCGCGGTGCGGAGGCCGAGCGCATCCGCGCCGAGCTCGAGAAGCTCACGTCGAAGCAGATCCAGCTGAACATCCTCGAGGTGAAGAACCCCGAGGCCGAGGCGCAGCTCGTCGCCCAGGGCATCGCGGAGCAGCTCAGCGCTCGCGTCGCGTTCCGTCGTGCGATGCGCAAGGGCCTCCAGGGCGCCCAGCGCGCCGGCGCCAAGGGTGTCCGCATCCAGGTGTCGGGCCGTCTCGGCGGCGCCGAGATGAGCCGCTCGGAGTTCTACCGCGAGGGCCGCGTGCCCCTGCACACGCTGCGCGCCAACATCGACTACGGCTTCTACGAGGCCCGGACGACGTTCGGTCGCATCGGCGTGAAGGTGTGGATCTACAAGGGCGACATCACCAACCGCGAGCTCGCCCGCGAGCAGGCGAACCAGAAGTCGTCGCGTCCCGAGCGTCGTGGCCCCCGCCGCGACTCGAACGCCGGATCGGAGGGCTGATCATGCTGATCCCCCGTCGCGTCAAGCACCGCAAGCAGCACCACCCGAAGCGCTCGGGCCAGGCCACCGGCGGCACGAAGGTCAACTTCGGCGAGTTCGGCATCCAGGCCCTCACGCCCGCGTACGTGACCAACCGTCAGATCGAGTCCGCTCGCATCGCCATGACGCGTCACATCAAGCGTGGCGGCAAGGTGTGGATCAACATCTACCCCGACCGTCCGCTCACCAAGAAGCCCGCCGAGACCCGAATGGGCTCCGGCAAGGGCTCGCCCGAGTGGTGGGTCGCGAACGTGAAGCCGGGTCGCGTCCTCTTCGAGGTCGCCGGCGTCAACGAGGAGCTGGCTCGCGAGGCCATGACCCGCGCGATCCACAAGCTGCCGCTCAAGGCACGCATCATCACCCGCGAGGAGGCTGACGCATAATGGCGATCGGAACGAAGGAGCTCATGCCCGTCGAGCTCGCCACGTTCGACGACGAGCGTCTCGTCGCCGAGCTGAAGCGCGCCAAGGAGGAGCTGTTCAACCTGCGCTTCCAGGCGGCGACCGGCCAGCTCGAGAGCCACGGCCGCGTGCGCGCCGTGAAGCGCGACATCGCGCGCCTCTACACCGTCATCCGCGAGCGCGAGCTCGGGATCAGCGCCTCGCCGGCGCCGGTGGAGAAGGCCGCGGACAAGAAGAAGTCCAAGAAGGCCGCCGAGGCCGAGAAGGTCGAGGAGAGCTGATGGCCGAGCAGGCACAGGCAGCCGACACGGTCCAGCGCGGCTACCGCAAGTCGCGCCAGGGCTACGTCGTGAGCGACAAGATGGAGAAGACCATCGTCGTCGAGGTCGAGGATCGCGTGAAGCACCCCCTCTACGGCAAGGTCATCCGCACGTCGTCGAAGGTCAAGGCCCACGACGAGCAGAACAGCGCCGGCATCGGCGACCGCGTCCTGATCGCGGAGACCCGCCCGACGAGCGCCACCAAGCGCTGGCGTCTGGTGGAGATCCTCGAGAAGGCCAAGTAGGCCAGGGGAGACAGAGATGCTGCAGCAGGAATCCCGCGTCAAGGTCGCCGACAACACCGGGGCCAAGGAGCTCCTGACCATCCGCGTGCTCGGCGGCTCCGGCCGTCGCTACGCGGGCCTGGGCGACACCATCGTCGCCACGGTCAAGGACGCCATCCCGGGCGGCAACGTGAAGAAGGGCGATGTGGTCAAGGCCGTCATCGTCCGCACGGTGAAGGAGACCCGTCGTCCCGACGGCTCCTACATCAAGTTCGACGAGAACGCCGCCGTGATCCTGAAGAACGACGGTGACCCCCGTGGCACCCGCATCTTCGGACCGGTCGGCCGTGAGCTGCGCGACAAGCGATTCATGAAGATCGTCTCGCTCGCGCCGGAGGTGCTGTGATGGCGACCATCAAGAAGGGCGACACCGTCCAGGTCATCGCCGGGGCTCGTGAGTCCCGCGGCGGCGACCGTGGCAAGACCGGCCGCGTCCTCGAGGTCCTCAAGGACCAGGACCGCGTGATCGTCGAGGGCGTGAACCTCGTGACGAAGCACGTGAAGGTCGGGCAGACGCAGCGCGGCACGAAGACGGGTGGCATCGAGACCCACGAGGCCCCGATCCACGTGTCGAACGTCGCGCTCATCGACCCGGAGAGCAAGAAGCCGACGCGCGTCCGCTCCTCGATCACCAAGGTCGAGAAGGACGGCGTCCAGGTGACGACGAAGGTGCGTGTGAGCACGCGCTCGGGCAAGGAGATCAAGAGCAATGACTGACACGGCAGTGCGCCTGCCGCGCCTCAAGGCGCAGTACCGCGCGGAGATCGTGGACCAGCTGCGCTCGCAGTTCGAGTACGCGAACGTCATGCAGGTCCCCGGCCTGGTGAAGATCGTCGTGAACACGGGCGTCGGCGACGCGGCTCGTGACTCGAAGGTCATCGACGGCGCGATCAAGGACCTGACGGCCATCACCGGCCAGAAGCCCATGGTCACGAAGGCACGCAAGTCGATCGCGCAGTTCAAGCTGCGCGAGGGCATGCCGATCGGCGCCCACGTGACGCTGCGCGGCGACCGCATGTGGGAGTTCCTCGACCGTCTGCTGACGCTCGCGCTGCCCCGCATCCGCGACTTCCGCGGCCTGAGCCCCAAGCAGTTCGACGGCAACGGCAACTACACGTTCGGCCTCCAGGAGCAGTCGGTGTTCCACGAGATCGACCAGGACCGCATCGACCGGGTCCGCGGCTTCGACATCACCGTCGTGACCACGGCCAAGAACGACGACGAGGGTCGCGCGCTGCTCAAGGCGCTCGGCTTCCCCTTCAAGTCGGAGTAGGACCTCGGCGCCATCCGGCGCCGAGCACGCATCAAGGTCGTCGTCCGTGGAACGGGCGGCGAAACCGGAGCAACAGAGGAGACATCCCATGACGATGACCGACCCGGTCGCCGACATGCTGACGAGGCTGAGGAACGCCAACACGGCGTTCCACGACGAGGTCTCGCTGCCGTCGTCGAACCTCAAGACGCACATCGCCGAGATCCTGCAGCGCGAGGGCTTCATCCAGGACTGGAAGGTGGAGGACGCCCGCGTGGGCAAGACCCTCACCATCGGCCTGAAGTACGGCCCGGACCGCCAGCGCTCGATCGCCGGCATCAAGCGGGTCTCGAAGCCCGGCCTCCGCGTGTACGCGAAGTCGACCGAGATCCCCCAGGTGCTCGGCGGCCTCGGCGTCGCGATCCTCTCGACGAGCTCGGGCCTGCTCACGGACCGTGAGGCCCAGCAGAAGGGCGTGGGTGGGGAAGTCCTCGCCTACGTGTGGTGATCTGACATGTCTCGAATCGGACGACTCCCCATCGACATCCCCGCGGGCGTCGAGGTCACGGTCGACGGCGCCTCGGTGACCGTCAAGGGCCCGAAGGGCGAGCTGAGCCTGGAGGTGGCCAAGCCCATCCAGGTCGAGGTCGCCGACGGTCAGGTGCAGGTCACGCGCCCCGACGACGAGCGCGAGTCGCGTTCGCTCCACGGCCTGACCCGCACGCTCATCGCGAACGACATCGTCGGCGTCACCGCCGGCTACTCGAAGTCCCTCGAGGTCGTCGGCACGGGCTACCGCGTCGCGTCCAAGGGCTCGGGCGTCGAGTTCGCGCTCGGCTACTCGCACCCGATCGCCGTCGAGCCCCCCGCGGGCATCACGTTCACGGTCGAGGGCAACAACAAGGTCACCGTCAGCGGCATCTCGAAGCAGGCCGTCGGCGAGGTGGCCGCCAACCTCCGCAAGCTCCGCAAGCCCGAGCCGTACAAGGGCAAGGGCGTCCGCTACGCGGGCGAGCAGATCCGCCGCAAGGCTGGAAAGGCAGGCAAGTGATGGGTCTCGGAACCCGAGGCAGCAGCAAGTCCGCTGCTCGCGGCCGCCGTCACGCACGGCTGCGCAAGAAGATCGTCGGCTCGGCCACCACGCCGCGCCTCGTCGTCACCCGATCGGCACGGCACCTGTTCGTGCAGGTCGTCGACGACACCCAGGGCCACACGCTGGCCTCGGCGTCGACCATGGAGGCCGACCTCCGCGGCCTGACGGCGGACAAGTCGGAGAAGGCGAAGAAGGTCGGCGAGCTCGTCGGCGAGCGCGCCAAGGCTGCGGGCGTCGAGAAGGTCGTGTTCGACCGCGGCGGCAACCGCTACGCCGGTCGCGTCGCAGCAGTGGCGGACGGTGCACGAGAGGCAGGTCTGGAGCTGTGAGCGAAGAGACGAAGGAGACGCAGGTGAGCGACACCACCGCCACCGCGGAGACGGTGCAGGGCACCGACACCCGCAGCGAGCCCCGTGAGCAGCGTCGCGGCAGCCGCGACCGCGGCACGCGCGGCGAGCGCGGTCAGCGCGATCGCGGCAACGACAGCCAGTTCCTGGAGCGCGTCGTCACCATCAACCGCGTGTCGAAGGTCGTGAAGGGTGGTCGTCGCTTCAGCTTCACCGCCCTCGTGGTCGTCGGCGACGGCAACGGCATGGTCGGCGTCGGCTACGGCAAGGCGCGCGAGGTCCCCACGGCGATCTCGAAGGGCGTCGAGGAGGCGAAGAAGAACTTCTTCCGCGTGCCTCGCGTCGCGGCGACGATCCCGCACCCCGTGCAGGGCGAGGCGGCGGCGGGCGTGGTCCTGCTCCGTCCGGCCGCCGCCGGTACCGGCGTCATCGCGGGCGGCCCCGTCCGCGCCGTGCTCGAGTGCGCGGGCATCCACGACGTCCTGTCGAAGTCGCTCGGCTCGTCGAACACGATCAACATCGTGCACGCGACCGTCGAGGCGCTCCGTCAGCTCGAGGAGCCCCGTGCCGTCGCCGCCCGTCGCGGCCTGGACGTCGACCACGTCGTGCCCGCACGACTGCGTCGCGCCGAGGTCGAGGCGAAGCAGCACGCTGCCGAGATCGCGGAGGTGTCGGCATGAGCAAGCTCAAGGTGACCCAGATCAAGTCCAAGATCAGCGAGAAGCCGAACCAGCGCGAGACGCTGCGGTCGCTCGGCCTCAAGCGCATCGGCCACACGGTCGTGCGCGAGGACGACGCGCAGACGCGCGGCTACGTGAACGTGGTTCGTCACCTCGTGCGCGTCGAGGAGGTCGACGAATGAGCGAGAAGAACAAGGACGGCGGCGAGCAGCTGCCCGCCCTGAAGGTCCACCACCTTCGTCCCGCGCCCGGTGCCAAGAAGGACCGTCAGCGCGTGGGCCGCGGTGAGGGCTCGAAGGGCAAGACGGCCGGTCGCGGCACCAAGGGCACGAAGGCGCGCAACACCGTGCGCCTCGGCTTCGAGGGCGGCCAGCTCAACTCGGTGATGCGCGCCCCCAAGCTGCGCGGCTTCAAGAACCCGTTCCGCACGGAGTACCAGGTCGTCAACGTCGGCCAGCTCCAGCAGCTCTTCCCCGAGGGTGGCGACGTGACCGTCGCAGCGCTCGTGGAGAAGGGCGCCGTGCGCAAGAACGAGCTCGTGAAGGTGCTCGGCGACGGCGAGCTGACGGCTACGCTGAACGTGACGGTCGACAAGGTGTCGGCTGCTGCGGAGCAGAAGATCGTCGCCGCCGGCGGCTCCATCCAGTAAGCAAGCATGGATGGGGTGGCCCGCGTGGCCACCCCATCCTTCTTCTGCGTCCACCGGAAGGCTCACGTGTTCAAGGCAATCGGCAGGATCTTCAAGACTCGCGACCTGCGACGGAAGATCCTCTTCACCCTCGCCATCGTGGCGGCGTTCCGTCTGGGCTCGTTCATCCCGGCCCCGTTCGTCGACTACGGCAACGTGCAGGCGTGCCTCGCCTCCAACGTGACGGACACGGCGGGCCTCTACCAGCTCGTCAACCTCTTCTCGGGTGGCGCGCTGCTCCAGCTGAGCGTCTTCGCGCTCGGCATCATGCCCTACATCACGGCATCGATCATCGTGCAGCTGCTGCGCGTGGTGATCCCCCGCTTCGAGGCGCTCTACAAGGAGGGCCAGACGGGGCAGTCGAAGCTCACGCAGTACACGCGCTACCTGACGATCGGTCTCGGCGTCCTGCAGTCGACGACGCTCATCGCGGTCGTCCGCTCCGGCCAGCTGTTCTCGGCCGGCGGCGCCGTGCCCGCGGGCAGCCCCTGCGCCGACCTGCTGACGAACGAGGCCTGGTGGGCCATCGTCCTCATGGTCGTCGCGATGACGGCGGGCACGGGCGTCATCATGTGGATGGGCGAGCTCATCACCGAGCGCGGCATCGGCAACGGCATGTCGCTGCTCATCTTCACGTCGATCGCCGCGACCTTCCCCTCGGCCCTCTTCCTCATCGGCGAGACGAACGGCATCGAGATGCTCGTGGCCGTCCTCGCGATCGGCGTCGTCATCATGGGCGCGGTCGTGTTCGTCGAGCAGTCGCAGCGCCGCATCCCCGTGCAGTACGCGAAGCGCATGGTGGGCAGGCGCATGTACGGCGGCAAGTCGACGTACATCCCGATCAAGGTGAACATGGCCGGCGTCGTGCCCGTCATCTTCGCGTCGTCGCTGCTGTACTTCCCCGCGCTCATCGCGTCGTTCAACTCGCCGCGCGCCGGCGAGCAGCCGGCCGAGTGGGTGCAGTGGATCAACGACAACCTGACGACGGGCGACCACCCGCTGTACATGGTGCTGTACTTCCTGCTCATCATCGGCTTCACCTACTTCTACGTCGCGATCACGTTCAACCCGGACGACGTCGCCGAGAACATGCGCAAGTACGGCGGCTTCATCCCCGGCATCCGCGCGGGCCGTCCGACGGCCGAGTACCTCGACTACGTGCTGACGCGCGTGACGTTCCCCGGCTCGATCTACCTCGGCATCGTGGCGCTCATCCCGCTCATCGCGCTCGCGACGGTCGGTGCCAACCAGAACTTCCCGTTCGGTGGCGCATCGATCCTCATCATCGTCGGCGTCGGCCTCGAGACGGTCCGCCAGATCGACGCGCAGCTGCAGCAGCGCCACTACGAGGGACTGATCCGCACGTGACCCAGCTGCTCATCGTCGGCCCTCCCGGGGCAGGCAAGGGGACGCAGGCGTCCCGCATCGCCGAGCGCTTCGGCATCCCGACGATCTCGACGGGCGACATCTTCCGCTGGAACATCAAGGAGCGCACGCCGCTCGGCGCGCAGGTCACCGCGATCCTCGACGCGGGCGACTACGTGCCGGACTCGCTGACGAACGACCTCGTGGAGGACCGGCTCGGCCAGGCGGACGCGCAGGAGGGCTACCTGCTCGACGGGTACCCGCGCACCGAGGGGCAGGTCGCGTTCCTCGACGAGCTCAACGAGCGTCGCGGTCGGGGCATCGACGCCGTGGTGCGGCTCGTCGCCGACCACGACGAGGTCATCCGTCGTCTGCAGCTGCGCGCCGCGGAGCAGGGTCGCAGCGACGACACGGACGAGGCGATGCGCCACCGGCTCGAGGTGTACGAGCGCGAGACCGAGCCGATCCTCGCGCTGTACGCGGCGCGCGGCATCGTCGTCGAGATCGACGGCCTCGGCGAGATCGACGAGGTCACGGGCCGCATCCTCGACGCGCTGAGCACGCGCGGCGTCGCCGCGCGCTGAGCGGGCCCGGATGCGCCGGATCTACAAGTCCCGGTCGCAGCTCGCCGCGATGCGCGCGCCCGGGCTGCTCACCGGTCGTGCGCTCGAGGCGGTGCGCGCGGCCATCCGTCCGGGCGTGACGACCCTCGAGCTCGACGCGATCGCGGAGGACGTCGTGCGCTCGGGCGGCGGCATCCCGAACTTCCAGCTCGAGCCCGGCTACCGCCACACGATCTGCGCGAACGTCAACGACGTCGTCGTGCACGGCATCCCCGACGAGCGGCCCATCGAGGCCGGCGACCTCGTGACGATCGACTGCGGCGCGATGGTCGACGGCTGGAACGGCGATGCGGCCTTCTCCCTCGTCGTGCCCGGCGGATCGGGGGAGCTCGTCGACGTCCGCGAGCGGCTGTCGCAGGCGACGCACGACGGGCTGTGGGCCGGCATCGCGGCGCTCGCATCCGCACGCATGCTCGGCGAGGTCGGCGCAGCGGTCGAGGACGCGGTCGAGGCGGCGGGCGACTACGCGATCAGCGACGACTGGATCGGCCACGGCATCGGGCGCTCGATGCACGAGGAGCCGCCGGTCTTCAACTACCGCACGCGCGTCGTCGGCCCCGCGGTGAAGCCCGGCCTCTGCGTCGCGATCGAGCCCATCGTCATCGCCGGCGACCAGGCGACCCGCATCCTCGACGACGGCTGGTCGGTCGTGACGGTCGACGGCAGCCAGGCCTGCCAGTGGGAGCACTCGGTCGCGGTGCACGCCGACGGCATCTGGGTGCTCACGGCCGAGGACGGCGGCGCCGCGGACCTCGCTCCCTTCGGCATCGAGCCGCGTCCCATCCGCGACCGCTGACCGCTCGCGACCGCCTGCGACGACCCGCGCGGGACGCGGGCGGAACCGGTTCCGCCGCGCGCCGGCGGCGAGCCTGCAGGTGCTAGGTTCGTCTGCGAGATTCTTCGTCCGATCAGGAGCACCCAATGGCCGAGCGCACCGTCACCGTCGCATCCTCCCAGGGCCTGCACGCCCGCCCCGCATCGCTGTTCACGCAGGCGGCGGCGAAGGCGTCGTCCCCGGTCACGATCGCGAAGGGCGACAAGCAGGTCAACGCGGCGTCGATCCTGTCGGTCATCTCGCTCGGCGTCGCCAAGGGCGACACCGTCGTGATCGCGAGCGACGACGAGGCGACGCTCGACGAGCTCGAGCAGCTGCTCAGCACCGACCACGACGCCTGATCCAGCACACGCACCAGAGAGGTCGACGATGACCGCCACCGCACCAGCAGTCGAGCAGAGGGGCGGCGCGCGAGTCGCCGTCCAGCGCTTCGGCACCTTCCTGTCGGGCATGATCATGCCCAACATCCCCGCGCTCATCGCGTGGGGCATCCTCACGGCCCTGTTCATCCCGGCCGGGCCGTTCCCGAACCAGGGCATCACCGACTTCGTCGTCGGCCCGGTCATCCACTACCTGCTGCCGCTCATCATCGCGAACACGGGCGGCCGGATGGTCTACGACCAGCGCGGCGGCATCGTCGCCACGGTCGCGACGGCGGGCGCGATCGGCGGCGCCGACTACATCGCATCCCTCGTGCCCGACGGCCCGAGCTCGCCGCACATGTTCATCGGCGCGATGATCCTCGGCCCGCTGTCGGCCTGGGTCATGAAGATGCTCGACCGGCTGTGGGATGGCAAGGTCCGCGCGGGCTTCGAGATGCTCGTCAACATGTTCTCGGCGGGCATCGTCGCGTTCCTGATGGCGCTGTTCGGCTTCTTCGTCATCGCCCAGGTCGTCACGTTCATCATGCGCGTGCTCGGCGGCGCGGTCGGCTTCCTCGTCGACTCCGGCCTGCTGCCGCTCGCGAGCATCATCATCGAGCCCGCGAAGGTCTTCTTCCTCAACAACGCGCTGAACCACGGCGTGCTGACCCCGCTGGGCGTGCAGCAGGCGTCGGAGACCGGCAGCTCGATCTTCTTCCTGCTCGAGGCGAACCCCGGTCCCGGCCTCGGCGTGCTGCTCGCCTTCACCTTCTTCGGCGTGGGCGTCTCGAAGGCCACGGCGCCGGGCGCGGCGATCATCCACTTCTTCGGCGGCATCCACGAGGTGTACTTCCCGTACGTCCTCGCGAAGCCCGTCCTGCTCGTGGCGATGATCGCGGGCGGCGCCTCGGGCGTCGCGACGAACGCCATCCTCGGCACGGGCCTCGGCTTCCCCGCGGCTCCGGGGTCGATCATCGCGGTCTTCGGCGCGGCGATCTCCGTCTCGGCCCTGAACCTCGTGGGCGTGCTCGCGTCCGTGCTCATCTCGGCGACCGTCACGTTCCTCGTCGCATCGGTCATCCTGCGTGCGTCGCGCAAGCGCGACCTCGAGCGCGAGGCAGCCGGTGCCGACGACTTCGGCGCGGCGGTGGCGCGCACCGAGGCGAACAAGGGTCGGTCCTCCGAGGCGCTCGCCGGGCTGCGCACCGCCGCAGCCGGCGGCACCGCGACCGCGACGCTCGCCGGGCCGATCTCGAAGATCGTGTTCGCCTGCGACGCGGGCATGGGCTCGAGCGCCATGGGCGCCTCGGTGCTGCGGAGCAAGATCAAGCAGGCGGGCTTCGGCGACGTGAGCGTGTCGAACGTCGCGATCGCGAACCTCGACGCGACGCCCGACGTGATCGTGACGCAGCAGGAGCTCACGCCGCGCGCGCAGCAGCGGACGCCCGATGCGATCCACATCTCGGTCGACAACTTCATGAGCAGTCCGCGGTACGACGAGGTCGTGGAGCTCGTCGCGCGCAGCCGCGAGGCGGCGCCCGCCGAGGAGGCCGCGCCGGCCGCTGCGGCCGCACCGTCCACGGCGCCCTCGACGCCCGCCGACGACGTGCTGACGCTCGAGCGCATCACCGTCTCGCCGACGGCGACGACGAAGGAGGCCGCCATCCAGGAGGCCGCCGACGTGCTCGTCGCCGCGGGCGCCGTCACGCCGGCGTACGCCGACGCGATGCGCGAGCGCGAGGCGACGGTGTCGACGTACATGGGCAACCTGCTCGCGATCCCGCACGGCACGAACGAGGCCAAGGGCGAGGTGCTCGCCTCGGCGATCTCGGTCGCCCGCTACCCGCAGGCCATCTCGTGGGACGGCAACGACGTTCGCTTCGTCGTCGGCATCGCCGGCAAGGACGGCGGACACCTCGAGATCCTCGCGAAGATCGCCACGGTCTTCAGCGACGAGGCGCAGGTGCAGCGGCTGCTCGACGCGCCCGACGAGCAGGCGATGCTGGACATCCTGGCCGCGGTGAACGACTGATGCGGGCGGTCCACTTCGGTGCCGGCAACATCGGACGGGGATTCATCGGCCTGCTGCTGCATGAGGCCGGCTACCACGTGACCTTCGTCGACGTGAACGCCGAGCTCATCGGGATGCTGCAGGCCGTGGACTCGTACGCCGTCACCGAGGTGGGCCCTGATGCGCGGCGCCACGTCGTCACGGGCTTCGACGCGATCGACTCCCGTGCCGACGAGGCGGCCGCCGTGCGCGCGATCGCCGAGGCGGACGTCGTGACCTGCGCCGTCGGCCCGACGGTGCTGCGCTTCATCGCACCCGTCATCCGGGCCGGCCTCGCCGCTCGCCCGGATGGCGCGGCGCCGCTCGCGGTCATGGCGTGCGAGAACGCCATCGGCGCGAGCGACACCCTCGCGGGCCACGTGCTCGAGGGCGCCGAGGAGCTCGCGTCGCGCGCCGTGTTCGCCAACACGGCGGTCGACCGCATCATCCCGGCGCAGGACGCCTCCGGGGTCGACGTCGTCGTCGAGGACTTCTCCGAGTGGTCGATCGACCGCACGCCCTTCGCAGGCGACGTGCCCGCGATCGACGGCGCGCACATGGTCGACGACCTCACGCCGTGGATCGAGCGCAAGCTGTTCACCGTGAACACCGGGCACGCGACGACGGCCTACCACGGCTTCCTCGCGGGTGCGGAGACGATCGCGGACGCGCTCGCCCTGCCCGCGGTGCGCGCCGAGGTCGAGGCGGCGCTCGCCGAGACGAGCGCGCTGCTCGTGGAGCGCTTCGGGCTCGACGCCGACGAGCACGCCGCGTACGTCGCCCGCGCCATCCAGCGGTTCGAGAACCGCGCGCTGCCCGACACGTGCGTCCGCATCGGCAGGCAGCCGCTGCGCAAGCTCTCGCGCGACGAGCGCTTCATCCGTCCCGCCGCCGCGCTCGCGGAGCAGGGCGCGCATCCGCATGCGCTCGTGCGCGCCGTCGGCGCCGCCCTCGCCTTCGACGTCGCCGACGACGAGCAGGCGGTCGAGCTGCAGCGACTGCTGCGCGACCTGGAGCCGGCGGCGTTCGTCGCCGAGGTCTGCGGCATCGCGGAGGGGCATCCGCTGCAGCCCGCGCTCGTCGAGGTCGTCGCGGCGCGCTGACCCGCCCGGCCCGTCCCCTTCCCAGGCTGCGCGCCTACGATGGCGGCATGCCGTCGCGCTCGCTGCAGCCCTCGCCCGCGCGCGGTCGGGCGCGCTGATGGCCGAGCGACGGGGCCGCGCGGGACGCGCGAGCGCGACGCCGAGGCATCGGCTGCTGTACGGCTGGGACATCGAGGACGAGCAGATCGAGCTCGCGCTGCTGCCCCCGTCGAGCCGGGTCCTCGCCGCCGCGGGCGCCGGCGAGCTCATCGCCCATCTCGCGGCGGCCGGGCACGAGGTCGTCGCGGTGACGGCGAACCGCGAGCAGCTCGAGTACGCGCGGCGCCGCTCGTCGGGAGGCCCGTTCGAGGCGGGCTCGGTCGAGCGCATGCTCGACGCGGGCCGCCGCCTCATCCGGGCCGCGAGCCCCGCGTGGAGCCGGCGTCGCGTGCGCGGCCTCCTCGCCGACGCGTCGCCGGCGCGCGTGCAGCACCAGTGGCGCCAGCGCTTCGACAACCGGACCTTCCGCAACGTCCTGCACGCGACGATGGCGCCCGCGGGCATGCTCGCGGCCGCCGTGCAGCGCGACTTCTCGACCGCGCTGCCCGCCCACTTCACCGACACCGTGCGTGCGCGGCTCGACGTGCGGCTCGGCATCCATCCGTCGCCGGGCAACCGCTTCGCGTGGCGCCTGCTGGCGGGGGAGGACCCGCCCGGCTACCAACCGCCCGTCGCACCCGCCGACGCCATCGAGTTCGTGCTCGCGGACGCGCTCACGCATCTCGAGTCCGTCGCGCCGGCATCGTACGACGCCGTGACGCTCTCGAACGTCGCCGACGGCACGCGCGCCGACGTCGTGGAGCGCCTGGGACGCGCCGCGCGTCGCGCGGTCGTGCCGGGCGGACCCGTGATCGTGCGCTCCTTCGCCGCGACGACCGACGCGCGCGCGAGCGCGCTCGCCGACGAGGACCGCAGCCTCGTGTGGGGCGGCATCCACGTGCAGCGCTGAGCGTCGGTCGCGGGGAGGCCGCGACGCGCCCGACTTGCAGCCGCAGGCGCGGCGCGCGTAGAGTAGACCCTTGGTGCGCTGACACGACCGTGTCCGCGCACTCGCACGACCAGCAACCATCCCCAACCCTAGACGAGGTCATGGCTAAGAAGGACGGCGTCATCGAGATCGAAGGCTCGGTGGTCGAGGCACTGCCCAACGCGATGTTCCGAGTGGAGCTCACGAACGGGCACGTCGTCCTCGCGCACATCTCGGGGAAGATGCGGCAGAACTACATCCGCATCCTCCCGGAGGACCGGGTCATCGTCGAGCTCAGCCCGTACGACCTGACCCGTGGCCGCATCGTCTACCGCTACCGGTAGGTCGCTGAGAAGGAACGGCTCCACCCCGGAGCACGAGGCCAGCGAGAAGAGAAGATCATGAAGGTCAACCCCAGCGTCAAGCCCATCTGCGACAAGTGCAAGGTCATCCGTCGGCACGGTCGCGTCATGGTCATCTGCGCCAACCCCCGCCACAAGCAGCGGCAGGGTTGAGCGCGGAGCACGCAATGCGACGACGTCGCGTTGCGTGCGCAGCGCTCGAGGTCGAGGAGCGCGCGAGCGAAGCGAGCACGCGTCACGAGACCTGACCCCGCATCGACGGCAACGTCGAATCGTGGGTCGAACCGGCCAGGAGGCCGTGACAACTCCACACACGAGCACCGCAAGAACCTCCGCGAGGAGGGGACACCCAGGGACGGAGAGGCCCTGGCCCCGCGGCTGCACCACACCTCCCCATGACTCCGAGAAGGAGCACAGATGGCACGTCTCGCAGGCGTGGACATCCCGCGCGACAAGCGCGTGGTGATCGCACTCACCTACATCTACGGCGTCGGCCGCACCCGAGCGATCCAGACGCTCGAGGCCACCGGCATCGACCAGAGCATCCGCGTCAAGGACCTCACCGACGAGCAGCTCGGCGCGCTCCGCGACCACATCGAGAACTACAAGGTGGAGGGCGACCTCCGCCGCGAGGTGGCCGCCGACATCCGCCGCAAGGTCGAGATCGGCTCGTACGAGGGCATCCGCCACCGTCGCGGCCTCCCCGTCCGCGGTCAGCGCACGAAGACGAACGCTCGCACCCGCAAGGGCCCGAAGCGCACCGTCGCCGGCAAGAAGAAGGCCCGTTAAGGGCCTCGGGAGGTAGAGGAACATGGCAGCTCCCAAGTCCGCGGTCCGCAAGCCGCGTCGCAAGGACAAGAAGAACGTCGCCGTCGGTCAGGCGCACATCAAGTCGACGTTCAACAACACGATCGTCTCGATCACCGACACCACCGGTGCCGTCATCTCGCAGGCGTCGGGTGGCGCGATCGGCATGAAGGGCTCGCGCAAGTCGACGCCCTACGCCGCGCAGCTCGCCGCCGAGTCGGCCGCACGCCAGGCGCAGGACCACGGCATGAAGAAGGTCGACGTGTTCGTGAAGGGTGCCGGCTCGGGGCGCGAGACCGCGATCCGCTCGCTCCAGGCCACCGGCCTCGAGATCGGCGCGATCCACGACGTCACGCCGCAGGCGCACAACGGCGTCCGTCCGCCGAAGCCCCGCCGCAACTGACCCATCGACGCGTGGAGGGTCCGACGGCCCTCCACGCGTCGCACCCTGTCGCCACTCCACCATCGCGAGTCATATAGCGGACTCGCAGAACAGGAACGCATACCGTGCTGATCGCCCAGCGCCCGACCGTCTCCGAAGAGGTCATCTCGGAGCACCGCTCGCGGTTCACCATCGAGCCGCTCGAGCCCGGATTCGGGTACACCCTCGGCAACTCCCTCCGCCGCACGCTCCTCTCGTCGATCCCCGGTGCCGCCGTCACGGGCATCCGCATCGACGGCGTGCTCCACGAGTTCACGACCATCCAGGGCGTGAAGGAGGACGTGACCGAGATCATCCTCAACCTCAAGGGACTCGTCGTCTCGTCCGAGCACGACGAGCCGATCGTCGCCTACCTGTCGAAGCAGGGTGCCGGCAGCGTCACCGCCGCCGACATCACGGCTCCCGCCGGCGTCGAGATCCACAACCCCGAGCTCGTCATCGCCACGCTCAACGACAAGGCGAAGTTCCAGCTCGAGCTCACGATCGAGCGCGGCCGCGGCTACGTGTCGGCTGCGCAGAACCGCGACGAGTTCGCCGAGGCGGGCTCGATCCCGATCGACTCGATCTACTCGCCCGTGCTCAAGGTCACCTACCGCGTCGAGGCGACGCGTGCCGGTGAGCGCACGGACTTCGACTCGCTCGTCGTCGACGTCGAGACGAAGCCGGCGATCACGCCGCGCGACGCCGTCGCGTCGGCCGGCCGGACGCTCGTCGAGCTCTTCGGCCTCACGCGCGACCTCAACGCCGCCGCCGAGGGCATCGAGATCGGCCCCGCGCCGGCCGTCGAGCAGCTCTCGGGCGAGCTCGGCACGCCGATCGAGGAGCTCGACCTGTCGGTCCGCTCGTACAACTGCCTCAAGCGCGAGGGCATCAACACGGTGTCCGAGCTCGTGGCGCTGAGCGAGACGCAGCTCATGAACATCCGCAACTTCGGCCAGAAGTCCGTCGACGAGGTCAAGGACAAGCTCACCGAGCTCGGCCTCTCGCTCAAGGACGCGGTGCCCGGCTTCGACGGCGCCCACTTCTACGGCTACGACGACGAGGAAGCCCTCTAAGGGCTCCTGGACTGACAAGGGAGCATCACCATGCCCAGGCCCACGAAGGGACCCCGCCTCGGAGGCGGACCGGCGCACGAGCGCCTGCTGCTCGCGAACCTCGCGGCTGCGCTGTTCACGCACAAGGCGATCACGACGACCGAGACGAAGGCCAAGCGCCTGCGTCCCGTCGCCGAGCGCCTCGTCACGTTCGCGAAGCGCGGCGACCTGCACGCGCGTCGCCGCGTCCTCGCCGTGATCGGCGACAAGGGCGTCGTGCACGAGCTGTTCGCCGAGATCGCCCCGCTCGTCGCGGAGCGCGAGGGCGGCTACACGCGCATCACGAAGCTCGGCTACCGCAAGGGCGACAACGCACCCATGGCACGCATCGAGCTCGTGCTCGAGCCCGTGCAGAAGAAGGGCTCGAAGTCGAAGAACGCCGCCGCAGCCGCGACGGCCGCCGCCGACCAGGAGGCCGCGGCCGCCGCTGCCGCCGAGTCCGACGAGGCCGCCGCCGAGGAGCCGACCGAGACGACCGAGGAGGTCGTCGAGTCCGACACGGCTGCCGCGCCCGAGTCGGAGGCGACCGAGACGTCGACCGACGAGGCCGAGGCCGAGTCGAAGGATGAGACCAAGTAGGTCACGGACCATCCGTCACGAGGGCGGGAGCGCGATGCGCTCCCGCCCTCGTCGCGTGCGGGGACGGACGCCGCGCGGGCTAGCGTGGAGCCATGCCCCGCGTCCGCCTCGACCTCGCGTACGACGGCACGGACTTCGCCGGCTGGGCGGCGCAGCCGGGGCTGCGCACCTGCCAGGGCGTGCTCGAGGATGCGCTCCACACCGTCACGCGGCGGGCCGTGCGCGTCACGGTCGCCGGCCGGACGGATGCGGGCGTGCACGCGTCGGGACAGGTGGCGCACGTCGACCTCGACGGGCCGCCGGACCCGCGGCTCGCGCACCGGCTCACGTCGCTCGTCCGCGAGGGCGACCTCGTGGTGCGGTCGGCGGCGCTCGCGCCCGCCGGCTTCGACGCGCGCTTCTCGGCGGTGCACCGCCGATACGAGTACCGCATCCAGACGCGCGTCGCCGACCCGCTCGTACGACGGACGAGCGCGTTCGTCCCGCGCGCGCTCGACGACGCGGCGATGCAGCGCGCTGCCGACGTGCTCGTGGGGCTGCACGACTTCGCGGCGTTCTGCAAGCCGCGCGAGGGCGCGACGACCATCCGCTCGCTGCAGGCGTTCTCGTGGGCTCGCGAGGGCGACCTGCTCGTCGCGAGCGTGCAGGCCGACGCCTTCTGCCACTCGATGGTGCGCTCGCTCGTCGGCGCGTGCGTCGCGGTGGGGGAGGGACGGCTCGGCCTCGCACAGGCCGCGGCGCTGCTCGACGCTCGCGGCCGCTCGAGCGCCTTCCGCATGATGCCCGCCGCGGGCCTCACGCTCGTCGAGGTCGGCTACCCGCCCGACGACGAGCTCGCGGCGCAGGCCGAGCGCGCTCGCGCCAGGCGCTCCGCCGCCGACGTGGAGCGGCCCGCGGGCTGAGCCGCGCTCAGGCCGGGCGCGACGAGCCGGTCATGCCGACGACGCGATCGCGCTCGTCGAGGCGCACGGCGACGTCGCCGTCCGCGAGCCGCAGCAGCAGGCCGTCCGGCGTCGGGGTGGCCGTCACGCCGCGCTGCGAGGCCCACGTCAGCACGCTCGAGCGTCCGAGGCCGTGCGACTGCGCGGCCTCGCCGATGCAGCGCAGCAGCCGCGGCGTGCTCGGCGCGGGCAGCCGCAGCGCCTCGCTCGTGAGCACGAGCGCCCCGACCGTCCCGCCGCCCGCATCGAACGTGTACGTCGGCCACGGCCCCAGCGCGAGGATGGCAGCGGCACCCATGCGCCACGCGACGTCGCGCGGCGCCCGCTCGCCCAGCGGCACCTCCGCGCTCGTGAGCTCGGCGACCTGCAGGCGCTCGCCGAGGTCGCGGACGAGCCGCGCCGCCTCGGCGACGGGTCCGTCGTGCTGCGGGTTCGCCCACGCCCACAGCCAGGATCCCGGTCCCGGCGCAGCAGAGCCGAGCAGGCCCGCACGGGCCGTGAACGTCTCGTCGCTCGTCGTCGACGACTGCGAGAAGCGCCCGAGGCCGAGGTCGACGCTCCACGATCCGTCGAAGCGCGTGCCGGAGCCGATCAGGTCGTGGAGGTGCGCCTGGGCCTCCGCCTGCAGGATGGCGGCGTCGTGGACGAGGGCGTCGAGCTGCATGCCAGCACGGTAGCGGTCGGCGCCCGAGATCAGCCGAGCAGCAGGCGACGCAGCGACGCGACGTCGTCGACGACGTCGTCGGCGCCGGCCACCTCGAGCTCGTCGCGCGAGCCGTAGCCCCACGTGACGCCGATCGCGCGCACGCCGGCCTCGTGCGCGCCCTCGACGTCGTGGCGGCGGTCGCCCACCATGACGACGGCGGGCGACGCGGCGACGCCGAGCTCGGTGAGCGCGCGGGCGATGAGTGGTGCCTTCGAGCGGCCGTCGTCCCGCGGGATGCGGCCGTGCACCGCGCCGAGTGCGTCGCGGAGTCCGAGGTGCTCGGCGACGACCTCCGCGTCCTCCTGCAGCTTGAACGTGAGGATGCTCGTGGGCACGCCCGCGGCGCGCAGATCCTCGACGAGCGCGACGATGCCGTCGTACACCCGCTGGTCCAGCAGCCCGCCGCCGTCCAGCAGGTGCTCGCGGAACAGGGCGACGCCGCGTGCGACCGTCGCGCCGTCGTGGCCGTGCTCGGCGAGCGTCGTGGCCGTCGGCGGGCCGAGCCAGCGTCGCAGCTCGTCGTCACCTGGAACTGGCAGCCCGAGGCCCTCGTGCATGTGCCGCAGCGAGGCGAGGAGGCCGGGAGCGGAGTCGCTCAGCGTGCCGTCGAGGTCGAGGAGCACGGCGGACGGTCGCATCTGCACATCCTCCCATCCATCCGTCCACACGGCCTGGCTACCATGGAGCCCGTCGGTGCCGATCGCGAGTGGATGAGGCGACCCCCATGACGGACGTGCAGGAGTTCAAGCAGGCCTTCCGTGGCTACGACCAGGCGCAGGTCGACGCGGAGGTGCAGCGGCTGCGCGACGCCGTCGAGCAGTCGCGCCGCTCGGCGCAGGCGGCCGCGCAGGACCTGCAGGCCCAGGCCGAGCACCACCGCGAGGACATGTCCGCCGCCGAGCAGCGCATCACGCGCCTCGAGGGCGAGCTCATCGAGGTGCGCAGCCGGCTGCAGGCGGCGGAGTCGCGGGCGGAGATCCTCGGCCGCGAGGTCTCGGAGGACGGCGAGGAGCCGCGCTTCGAGGAGATCCTGCGCGTCGCGGAGGAGCAGGCGTCCGCCCTCATCGACAACGCCGTGCAGCAGGCTGAGCGCATCGTCGCCGACGCCACGAGCCAGATCGAGAAGGACCGCGCGAAGCAGAAGGAGGAGTCGGACCGCATCCTCGAGGCTGCGAAGCACGAGGAGGCGCAGGCCCGGCTCCGCATCGAGACCGAGCGCAGCGCGCACGCGGCCGAGCTCGAGTCGCGCGAGGCGAAGCATCAGGAGCGCGTCGCGCAGGCCGAGTCGGAGGCGAGCGTCCTCATCTCGGAGGCCGAGCGCGCGGCGTCGGCGCTGCGCCAGCAGAGCACGGCGGAGGCCGACGCGCTCAAGGCCGAGGCCGAGCGCATCCATCGCGAGTCGAAGGCGCGTCAGCTCGAGCTGGACGCGGCGGCGAAGCGCAGGCAGGAGGAGGCGCAGCAGGAGTTCCTCCGGCTGCACAACCACGCGATCCAGCACGCGGAGCGCATCACGGCCGACGCGAACGAGAAGGTCGCCTCCGCGCTGCAGCACGCGAACCACATCGCGGAGCAGGCGCAGGCGTTCGAGGAGCTGTCGAAGGCGCAGGCGGCGCACGTCGAGCGGCAGGCGGTGGCACGGGCGAGCGCCATCCTCGGCGAGGCCCGCACGCGCGCGCAGGCGATCGTCGACGCCGTGCTCGGACACTCCAAGGAGGTGCTGCACGAGGCGGAGGACCGCGCGCGCACCCTGCGCTTCCAGCAGCAGCAGCTGCAGGGGTTCCGCGCCGAGGTGGGGCAGCTCATGGCGATCGCCGAGTCGACGCGCGCCGCGCTGCCGACGTTCGGCGACGACGCCGCGACCATCCCGTCGCCGAGCGAGGCCGCGCCGAGCGCCCCCGCCGTGCCGGACGTCGAGCCGTCGGATGGCGCGGACGACGTCGCGGACCTCGAGCCCACCGTCGAGCAGGATCCGCACGCGCAGCACGTGGAGGTCTCCGACGACCTCGACGACCTCACGATCGTCACGGGCGAGACGGAGCCGGTCGAGACGCCGTCGCAGGGCGGCATCGTGAGCGAGCAGGTCGAGGTCGTGTGGCACGAGGACCGCGACGAGCGGGACGACGCCGACCGCTGACGCCGGCGACGCGCCGACCCGCCTCGGATTGACCCGGTGCCCGCTCAGCGGGTATCGTGGACCCTTGGTGCGCGCTCTGCTGCGCCCCGAGCTGAGCCCTCCGACCGGGAGCGTCCCACACGGGAACCCCATGGAGCGGGATGCACGACCACTTCACTCGACACATGAGGCACCCATGACTCGTACCTACTCGCCCAAGGCGAGCGACGTCCAGCACGACTGGATCGTCATCGACGCCACCGACGTGGTGCTCGGCCGCCTGGCCAGCCACGCCGCCGCCATCCTGCGCGGCAAGCACAAGGCGACGTTCGCCCCGCACATCGACATGGGCGACCACGTCATCATCGTGAACGCAGACAAGGTCGCGCTCACGGGCCAGAAGCGCGAGCAGAAGCTCGCCTACCGCCACTCGGGCTACCCGGGCGGCCTCAAGGCCACGAGCTACGTCGAGATGCTCGAGAAGCACCCCGTCCGCACGGTCGAGAAGGCCATCCGCGGCATGCTGCCGAAGAACTCGCTCGGCCGCGCCCAGATCAAGAAGCTCAAGGTGTACGCGGGTGCCGAGCACCCCCACGCTGCCCAGCAGCCGACCCCGTACACGTTCGACCAGGTCGCCCAGTAGGCGCGAGAGGGAACCGACACATCATGGCGAAGATCGCAGACTCCATCGAGGCGCCCGAGGGCTTCTCGACCGAGACGCCCGAGGCTGCAGCGCCGCGCGCGCCCCGCGTCCTCACCGTCGGCGGCCAGGCCGTCGGCCGTCGCAAGCAGGCCATCGCCCGCGTGCGCCTCGTCCCCGGCTCCGGCACGTTCCAGGTGAACGGTCGCACGCTCGAGGACTACTTCCCGAACAAGCTGCACCAGCAGCTCATCAACGACCCGTTCACGATCCTCGAGCTGAACGGCAGCTACGACGTGATCGCCCGCGTCTCCGGCGGCGGCCCTTCGGGTCAGGCCGGCGCGATGCGCCTCGGCATCGCCCGTGCGCTGAACCAGATCGACGTCGAGAACAACCGCCCCGAGCTCAAGAAGGCCGGCTTCCTCTCGCGCGACGCTCGCGTCATCGAGCGCAAGAAGGCCGGTCTCAAGAAGGCTCGCAAGGCGCCTCAGTACTCGAAGCGCTGACCTTGTCGCGCCTGTTCGGCACGGACGGAGTCCGTGGCCTCGCCGGCGCGGACATCACGGCCGAGCTCGCGCTGTCACTCGCCCAGGCGGGTGCAGCCGTGCTCGGCCGTGCTGCACGCCTGGAGGGTCGTCGGCCCGTCGCGGTCGTCGCCCGCGACCCGCGCGTCTCGGGCGAGTTCATCGTCGCGGCCGTCGCGGCAGGGCTCGCGTCGAGCGGCGTCGACGTGCTCGACGCCGGGGTGATCCCGACGCCGGCCACGGCGTTCCTCGTCGGCGACGTCGACGCCGACTTCGGCGTCATGATCTCCGCGTCCCACAACCCGGCGCCGGACAACGGCATCAAGTTCCTCGCGCGCGGCGGGACGAAGCTGCAGGACGCGACCGAGGACGACATCGAGCGTGCGATGGCCGAGCAGCCCATCCGCGCCGTCGCAGGCGAGGTCGGGCGCATCCGCCGGTTCGCCGACGCCGAGGACCGCTACGTCGTGCACCTGCTGGGCACCCTCGACACGCGGCTCGACGGGCTGCACGTCGTGCTCGACTGCGCGAACGGCGCGGCGTCGGGCGTGAGCCCCGACGCGTTCCACGACGCGGGCGCGACCGTCACGGTGATCGGGGCCGACCCCGACGGCATGAACATCAACCGCGACGTGGGCTCGACGCACCTCGAGCTGCTGCAGGAGCGCGTCGTCGCGCTCGGCGCCGACATCGGCATCGCGCACGACGGCGACGCCGACCGATGCCTCGCGGTGGATGCGGACGGGCGGGTCGTCGACGGCGACCAGATCATGGCGATCCTCGCGGTGGCTGCGAAGCAGCGCGGCGAGCTCGCCGATGACACGCTCGTCGCGACCGTCATGTCCAACCTCGGGCTCCGGCTCGCGATGGAGGAGCACGGCATCGAGCTCGTGCAGACCGCGGTGGGCGACCGCTACGTGCTCGAGGCGCTCGGCGCCTACGGGCTCTCGCTCGGCGGCGAGCAGTCCGGCCATGTCATCCTCACGCAGCACGCGACGACGGGCGACGGGGTGCTCACGGGGCTGCACGTGGCGCAGGAGATGGCGCGCACGGGCAGGTCCCTCGCGGAGCTCGCCGCGGTCATGCAGGTCTTCCCGCAGGTGCTCGTCAACGTGCGCGGCGTCGACCGGCTCGCGCTGGCGGGCGACGACGTCATCCAGGACGCCGTCGCGCGGCACGAGGCGGAGCTCGGCGACTCGGGCCGCATCCTGCTGCGGCCCAGCGGCACCGAGAAGCTCATCCGCGTCATGGTCGAGGCGCGCGAGCAGCACACGGCCGACGCCATCGCGCACGAGCTCGCCGAGCTCGTCCGCGACCGTCTCGGCACCGCCGCGGAGGCCTGAGCCCGACGCGTCAGCGGCTGCGCGCGCGGTACGCGGCGACGTTGACGCGCGACTGGCAGGCGGTCGAGCAGAAGCGCCTGGACCGGTTGCGGGACAGGTCGAGCATCGGCAGCCCGCAGTCGCCGGCGGCGCAGCGCTTGCAGCGATCGGTCTCGTCGAGGCGGATGAGGTCGACGAAGGCGATGGCGGTCTCGACCGCGATGCGCTCGGCGAGCGGACGCTCGGGGTCGATCGCGTGGAGGTGCCAGTCGATGCCGTCGTGCCGCACGAGCTGCGGTGCGGCGTCGGCGCCGCGGAGGATGGCGTTCGCGAGCGCGGGGACGTCGTCGCGCTCGGCGTCCCACATCGCCAGCAGCGCAGGCACGACGTCGCGCACCTCGCGGGCCTCGGCGTCGTCGTGCGCCCGCGAGCCCGTGTAGCGGATGTCGCCGAGCGCGGCGTCGAGCCCGGCCGCGTCGTCGAGCGCGCCTGCGTTGGCGGCGGTGGCGATCGCGACGACCGCCTCGAGCGCCGCGACCGTCTCGGTCGGCAGGCGGAGCGGCGTCACCATGCTGCGCGTCCCATGCCGCATACGATAGCGTCACGACCGTACGCACGAACGCCCATGACATCCGAGGAGTCCGCATGCTCGATCGCCGTGGCTTCGGCCTGCTGCTCTGCATCGCAGCGGCGGCCTCCTTCGGCCTCTCCGGGATCTTCGCGAGCGCCCTGATCGCCTCGGGATGGTCGCCCGGCGCCGTCACCGCCGCGCGCATCTCGCTCGCCGCGCTCGTCATGCTCGTACCCGCGCTGCTCGCGCTGCGCGGGCGGTGGGCGACCCTGTGGGCCGGTCGGTGGCAGGTGCTGCTGTTCGGTACCTTCGCGGTCGCGATCTGCCAGCTGGCGTACTTCAGCGCCGTGCAGCGCATCCCGCCTGCGCTCGCGCTGCTCATCGAGTTCCTGGGGCCCGTGCTGCTCGTCGGCTGGACGTGGGCTCGCACGCGCCGCTCGCCGGCCGCCCTGACGCTCGTCGGCGCCGGGCTCGCGGTGCTCGGCCTCGGGCTCGTCTCCGGCGTCGGTCAGGCGGAGTCGCTCGACCCGATCGGCATCGGCCTCGCCCTCGTCTCGGCCGTCGGCAACGCCGTCTACTGGGCGTCGGCCGCCTCGACGACCCATGGGCTGCCGCCCGTCACGCTCGCGGGCCTCGGGCTCGCCGTCGGCGGCGTGCTGCTGCTCGTCGCGGGGGCCATCGGCATCCTGCCCATGACCGTCGCGACGGCTCCCACCGAGCTCGCAGGCATGCAGGTGCCGATGATGGCGACCCTCGCGGTGCTCGTGCTCGTCGCGACCGTCGCCGCCTACGTGCTGGGCGTCTCGGGCGTGCGGCGCCTCGGCGCGACGCTGTCGAGCTTCCTCGGCTACTCCGAGCCGCTCTTCGGCGTGCTGTGGATGGCGCTGCTGCTCGCCCTCGTGCCCACGCCGGTGCAGTGGCTCGGCGGCGCGGCGATCCTCGCCGGCGTCGTGCTCGTGCGCGCGGGCGAGCTGCGAAGGCCCAGGGACGAGCGCGACGCCGTCACGGCGCCCGTCGAGCTGCCGCTCGTCGTCCCCGAGGAGCCCGCGACCGATCAGATCTTGCGCAGGAGCACCGACCGCACGGTGTGATCGTCGGCCTTGCGCAGCACGAGATCCGCGCGCGACCGCGTCGGGAGGATGTTCTCGACGAGGTTCGGGCCGTTGATCGCATCCCATACGCCCACGGCGTAGGCGCGCGCGGCCTGCTCGTCGAGGTCGGCGAAGCGATGGAAGTACGACTCGGGCTGCTGGAAGGCGCCGCGCTGGAGGGCGAGGAAGCGCTCGACGTACCACTCGCGGATCGATGCGGTGCGGGCGTCGACGTACACGGAGAAGTCGAAGAGGTCCGAGACCGCCATGTGCGCCTTCGACGCGGGCGGCTGCAGCACGTTGAGGCCCTCGACGATGAGGATGTCGGGGCGACGGATCACGATCCGCTCGTCGGGGACGATGTCGTAGGTGAGGTGCGAGTAGACCGGCACCTCCACCTCCTCGACGCCCGCCTTGACCTTCGAGATCGCCGCGAGCAGCGCGCGCCGGTCGTACGCCTCCGGGAAGCCCTTGCGCTGCATGAGGCCGCGGCGCTCGAGCTCGGCGTTCGGCAGCAGGAAGCCGTCGGTCGTCACGAGGTCGACGCGGGGGCTGCCCTCCCACCTGCCCAGCAGCTCCTGCAGCAGGCGCGCCGTCGTCGACTTGCCGACCGCGACGGATCCGGCGACGCCGATGACGAATGGCACGGGCCGCGCGCGCTCGCCGAGGAAGGATGCGGTCTCGGCGTGCAGCCTGCGCGCCGACTCCTGGTAGAGGCTCACGAGCCGGGAGATGGGGAGGTACACCTCGGCGACCTCGCGCAGCTCGAGCCGGTCGCCGAGGCCGCGCAGCCGTGCGACCTCGCGCTCGGTGAGCGGGTTCGGCGTCATGGGCGCGAGCCTCGACCAGGCGACGCGGTCGATGTCGACGAACGGCGTCTGCTGGTGGACCACGAGCGCCGAGCCTAGCGGCGCGGGGCGCCGGGTCGCCGCCGGTAGGCTTGGCACCCATGTGCGGCATCGTCGGCTATGCAGGACCTCGCGACACCGTCGAGGTGCTCCTCGAGGGGCTCGGCCGCCTCGAGTACCGCGGCTACGACTCCGCGGGCATCGCGGTCGTCGCGCCCGACGGGCTCGCCTCGCGCAAGCGCGGCGGCAAGCTCGGCGTGCTGCGCGGCTCGCTCGAGGACGCGCCGCTGCCGGAGTCGAGCATCGGCATCGGGCACACGCGCTGGGCGACGCACGGCGGGCCGACCGACGAGAACGCGCATCCGCACCTCGGCGACGACGGCCGCCTCGCCCTCATCCACAACGGGATCATCGAGAACTTCGCCGCGCTGCGAGCCGAGCTCGTCGCGGCGGGGGAGACGTTCACGTCGGAGACCGACACCGAGGCGGCCGCGCTGCTGCTCGGCAGGCTCTTCCGCGAGCACGGCGACCTCACGCAGGCGATGCTCGCACTCGTGCGCAGGCTCGAGGGGCAGTTCACGCTCCTCGCCGTGCACGTCGACCAGCCCGGCGTCGTCGTCGGCGCCTGCCACAACTCCCCGCTGCTCGTCGGCCTCTCGCAGGGCGAGCAGTTCCTCGCGAGCGACGTGAGCGCCTTCGTGCGCTACACGCGCATGGCGTGGGCGCTCGGCAACGACGAGCTCGCGACCATCACGCCCGACGGCGTCGAGGTCGTCGACTTCGGCGGGCAGTCGGTCGAGGGCGCGCCGTTCGAGGTGACGTGGGATGCCGCGGCGGCCGAGAAGGGCGGCTGGTCGTCGTTCATGGCGAAGGAGGTCGCGGAGGACCCCGAGGCCGTCGCGAACACGCTGCGCGGCCGCATCGTCGACGGGCTGCCGGCCCTCGGCGAGCTCGGCGCGCTCGACGACGACGTGCTGCGCGGCATCGACCGCGTGCAGATCGTCGCGTGCGGCACCGCCGCCTACTCGGCGCTCGTCGGCGAGTACGCGATCGAGACCTGGGCGCGCATACCGGTCGAGGTCGACCTCGCGCACGAGTACCGCTACCGCGATCCGATCGTCGACGAGCGCACGCTCGTCATCTCGATCTCGCAGTCCGGCGAGACGATGGACACGAAGATGGCGGTGCAGCACGCGATCGAGCAGGGGGCGCGCACGCTGTCGATCTGCAACACGCAGGGCTCGACGATCGCCCGCGCCTCCGAGGCCGTGCTCTACACGCACGCCGGTCCCGAGGTCGCCGTCGCGTCGACGAAGGCGTTCCTCGCCCAGGTCGTCGCGCTGCTGCTGACCGGCCTCCACCTCGGCCGCGTGCGGGGCACGATCGCCGACGACGCCGTGCGGGAGGTCACCGCGGCGCTCGAGGCCCTGCCGGAGCAGCTGCGCACGCTGCTCGGCGAGCAGGATGCGATCCGCGAGCTGGCGCATTGGATGAGCGGCACGCGCTCGGTGCTGTTCCTCGGCCGCCACGTCGGCTACCCCGTCGCGCTCGAGGGCGCGCTCAAGCTCAAGGAGCTGAGCTACATCCACGCGGAGGGCTTCGCGGCGGGCGAGCTGAAGCACGGACCCATCGCGCTCATCGAGCCCGGGCAGGTGGTGTTCGTCGTCGTGCCGAGCCCCAGGCACCAGCAGGGGCTGCACGCCAAGGTCGTCTCGAACATCCAGGAGATCCGGGCGCGCGGCGCCCGCGTCATCGCCGTCGCGGAGGCGGGCGACGCCGCCGTGCTGCCGTACGCGGACCAGGTGCTGCGCATCCCCCTCACGCTCCCGCTCCTCGAGCCGGTGCTCTCGGTCGTGCCGCTGCACCTGTTCGCGCTCGAGCTCGCGACGGCGAAGGGCCTCGACGTCGACCAGCCGCGCAACCTCGCGAAGTCCGTGACGGTCGAGTGATCGTCGGGCTGGGCATCGACGTCGTCGACGTGGCGCGCTTCGAGCGCGCCGTCTCGCGTACGCCGGGCCTGGCGCAGCGGCTCTTCGCCGACCGCGAGCTCGTCGTCGGCGGCGCGGCACGGCCCGTGCGCTCGCTCGCTGCACGCTGGGCCGCGAAGGAGGCGGCGGCGAAGGCGCTCGGGACGATCGAGGGGCAACGCTGGCGCGACCTCGTGGTGGCGTCGGACGCCGCCGGTGCGCCGTCGCTCGAGCTCGGCGGCGCGTGGGCGGCGCTCGCGGCGTCGCGCGGCGTCACGAGCGTGCATCTCTCCCTCACCCACGACGCCGGCGTCGCCGCGGCCGTCGTCGTCGCGGAGTCGTGATGGCGCGCGCGGTGGACGCCTCGGCGATCGTCGCGAACCTGCAGACGATCGTGCGACGGACGGACGCGCTCGTGTGCGGCGTCGTGAAGGCGGACGGCTACGGCCACGGAGCGGTGCTCGCGGCGCGCGCGATGCTCGATGGCGGTGCCTCGTGGCTCGGCGTGGTCGACGTCGATGAGGCGATCGCGCTGCGCGCGGCCGGCGTGGAGGCGCCCATCCTCACGTGGCTGCACGCCGCCGAGCCCGACCTCGCCCCGGCCGTCGCCGCGCGCGTCGACGTGGGCGTGTCGAGCCTCGCGCAGCTCGAGCAGGCGGCCGAGGTCGGTGCGACGGTCCACCTCAAGGTCGACACGGGGCTCGGACGCAACGGCGTGCCGATGGGCGAGTGGCCGCAGGTCGTGGCGCGCGCGACCGCACTGCAGGCGAGCGGTCGGCTGCGCGTGCGCGGCGTCTTCTCGCACCTCGCGGGATCCGGCCCGGACGCGGATGCCGCGCAGGCCGCCGCGTTCGCCGATGCCTGCGCGCTCGCCGCCGGGCTCGAGCCCGAGCTGCGGCATCTGGCGAACTCCTCCGCGACGCTCGCCGCCGGGGGCGTCGCGCTCGACATGGTGCGCGTCGGCATCGCCGCCTACGGCATCCACCCTGACGGCGACGACGCGCAGGGCTCGGCCGCAGCGGCTGCGGGGCTGCGCCCCGCGATGCGCGTGACGGGCTCGGTCGTCGACGGCGTGCTCGACGTCGGGGCACGGCACGGCCTGCTGCCCGCGCCCGGCGCGCCGGTGCTCGTCGGCGACCGCGTCGTGCCGGTCGCCGAGGTGGGCGTCGCCGCGACGCGACTCGCCGAGGCCGTCTCGGGCGCCGCAGTGCTGTGGGGCGACCCGGCGCGCGGCGAGCCGAGCGCGATCGCCTGGGCGCACGCAGCCGGCACGATCGGCTACGAGGTCGTCACGCGGATGGCGGCGGCATGAGCGCCGACCAGCCGCGCCGGGCGCCGCGCCGCGTCGCGACGATCGACCTCGCGGGCCGCGTCGTGCGCCTGGCAGGCGAGGTCGTGTCGACGAAGCGCGTGCCGGCCGGGCACGGCGTCTCGTACGGCTGGGAGCACGTCACGACGCGCGAGACGACCCTCGCCCTCGTCGCGCTCGGCTACGCCGACGGCGTGCCGCGCTCCGCCGCCGGAGCGCCCGTGACCGTCGACGCCGTGCCGCATCCCATCGCGGGACGCGTCGCGATGGACCAGGTCGTGCTCGACATCGGCGACGCCGTCGTCGCGCCGGGCGCCGAGGCGGTCGTCTGGGGCGCGGGCGGCGAGGAGGTCGCCGCGTGGGGCGCCGCGGCAGGGGTTTCGGCGCGGCTGCTCGAGGCGTTCGTCGGCCCGCGCGTCGACGCGATCGTCGAGGACGTCGTCGTCGACGCCGACGCCATGGAGGCGCTCGGTCGCCGCCTCGCCGGCATCCTCGAGGCGGGCGACGTCGTCGTGCTCACCGGCGAGCTCGGCGCGGGCAAGACGACGCTGACGCGCGGGATCGGCGACGGCCTCGGTGCCGTCGGCACCGTGCAGAGCCCCACGTTCGTCATCGCCCGCACCCACCGCACGGCGACGGTCCCGCTGCTGCACGTCGACGCGTACCGACTCGGCGACGAGGCGGAGCTCGACGACCTCGACCTCGACGTCGACGCATCCATCACGATCGCCGAGTGGGGGCTGCCGCTCGTGCATGCGGTCGACACCTGGCTGCACGTCGAGATCGAGCGCACCATCGGCGGCGACGCGGGCGAGGCCGACGCCGACGAGCCGCGCACCGTGCGGCTCACCGGGCACGGCGACCGCTGGCCCGCATCCCGCCTGCTCGCGTTCGCGAGGGAGACCGCATGATCCTGGCCATCGACACGTCGCTCGGCACGTCGATCGCGCTCGTCGACGCCGGGCGCGTCGTCGCCGCGCACGACGAGCACGACACCCGCCGGCATGCGGAGGTGCTCGACGTCGCGCTCGCCGTGGTGCTCGGCGACCATCGCGATGCGGTCACGCAGGTCGTCGCCGGCCTCGGGCCCGGCGCCTTCACGGGTCTGCGCATCGGGATCGTCGCCGCCCGCACCGCAGCCCTCGGCCTCGGGGTGCCGTGGGTGGGCGTGTGCAGCCACGACGCGGTGGGCGTCGCCGAGCCGGGCCTCGTGCAGGTCACGACGGACGTGCGGCGTCGCGAGCGCGCCTGGAGCCTCTACCGGGGCGGCGCGCGCGTGCAGGGCCCCGCGCTCGCCCCCGCCGCGGCCGTCCCCGTGATCGATGGCGCTCGACGCGTGGACGCCGACTGGATCGGCGCCGCCGGCCTCGTCGCCGCGCTCGCGGCCGGCGCCGGGTCGAGCCGCGAGGCGATCTACCTGCGCGAGGCCGACGCCGTGCCGAGCGCCGCCCCGAAGCGGGTCACGTCGTGATCGCCCTGCGCACGGCGACGCTCGACGACCTCGACGCCGTCATGGCGATCGAGACCGCGTCGTTCGGCCTCACCGCGTGGGCGCGCGGCACGATGGCCGCGGAGATGGCGAGCGACTGGGGCCGCTACGTGGTCGCCGTCGACGACGACGGCTCGATCGTCGGCTACGTCGGCCTGCGCGCGGTCGGCGTCGAGGGCGACATCCAGACGATCGCGGTCGCCGAGTCCGCACGCGGCACGGGCCTCGGGCGTCGCCTGCTGCGGCAGGCGCAGCAGGACGCGCGCGACCGCGGCGTCACCGAGCTGTTCCTCGAGGTGCGCGAGGACAACGCGCCCGCCCGCGCGCTCTACCTGTCGGAGGGATTCGTCGAGACCGGCGTGCGCCCCGGGTATTACCAGCCGGAGGGCGTCGACGCGATCTCGATGCGGAAGGACCTGTCGTGATACCGCTCGTGCTCGGCATCGAGACCAGCTGCGACGAGACGGGCGTCGGCATCGTGCGCGGCGACGAGCTGCTCGCGAACGTCGTCGCCTCGTCGATGGACCTGCACGCGCGCTTCGGCGGCGTCGTGCCGGAGATCGCGGCGCGTGCGCACCTCGAGGCCATGGAGCCGACGATCCGTCGCGCGCTCGACGAGGCGGGCGTCACGATCGCCGACCTCGACGCCATCGCCGTGACAGCCGGTCCGGGACTCGCGGGCGCGCTCATGGTGGGCGTCGGCGCCGCGAAGGCGCTCGGCGTCGCGACGGGCCTGCCGGTGCACGGCGTCAACCACCTCGTCGGCCACGTCGCCGCCGACGCGCTCGCCGGCGGCCCGATCGAGGCGGAGACGATCGCGCTGCTCGTCTCGGGCGGCCACACCTCCCTCCTGCACGTGCGAGACATCGACGAGGACGTCGCGACGCTCGGCGAGACGATCGACGACGCCGCAGGGGAGGCGTTCGACAAGGTCGCGCGGCTGCTGGGCCTCGGCTACCCCGGCGGTCCGTCGATCGACGCCGCTGCGGCGGACGGGGATCCGCGTGCCATCGCCTTCCCGCGTGGTCTGACCGCGCCGAAGGATCGCGAGCGCCACCGCTTCGACTTCTCGTTCTCGGGGCTCAAGACGGCCGTCGCGCGGCACGTCGAGCGCGCGGCCGACGCCGACTCGGTGTCGGTGCCGGACGTGGCGGCGTCGTTCCGCGAGGCCGTCGTCGACGTGCTCGTGACGAAGGCCTTGGACGCCTGCGCGCACACGGGCGTCCCGCGCCTGCTGCTCGGCGGCGGCGTCGTGGCGAACCGGCGGCTGCGCGAGGTCGCGGCGGAGCGCTGCGAGGCCGCCGGCGTCGTCCTGCGCGTGCCGCCGCTATCGCTGTGCACCGACAACGGCGCGATGATCGCGGGCCTCGGCGCGCGGCTCGTCGCGCGCGGGGCGGCGCCGAGCGCGCCGGGCTTCGGGGTGGAGTCGACGCTCGACGCGAGCGTCGTGCAGGTGGGCTGAGGGCGCGGCGGCCGGGCCGCGCCGTCGTGGCAGAGCCGGCGCACAGCGACGCGTGGCACCCTGTCCAGGTGAGCATCGCACCCCCGCCGCCGACCGCGATCGTGCACGAGGCACCCGACGCCGCCGCTTACCGTGCGCCGGCGACCGACCTGCTCGCGATGCTCGCGATCGGCGCATCCGTCTTGGGCGTCACGCTGCTCCCGCTGCTGGGATCGCTCGCCGGCATCGTCCTCGGCGCCGTCTCGATCGCGCGGATCCGGCGCTCGGGGGCGGGCGGACGCCCGCTCGCCGTCGGCGCCATCGTGCTCGGCGCGCTCGGGCTCGTCGCGATCGTCGCGAGCATCGTGCTCTTCGGCGCGACGCTCGCCGCGCTCTTCCAGGGACTGCCCACCGCACCATGACGCGGATGGGCGCAAGCCCAGGGATCGTCGCGGTCCGTGCGATAGCGTGAGCCCGCGCGTCGCACCGCGTCTCGCGACCGCCACCCGAGCCTGCCGACGCAGGCGAGCATCCCAGGAGGGACCATGAGCGACCAGTTCCCGCAGCAGGGCGACGAGCGACGCTTCGCGCCGTCCGAGAGCACCGAGCAGTCCGCATCCGCGTCGAGCGCCGGACAGGAGGCGCAGCAGCCCGAGCAGTCGGGATCGTGGGGACAGCCCGCCACGCAGCAGCCCCAGGCCACCGGCGACCAGCAGGCGCAGCCCTGGGGGCAGCCCGCCGCCGAGCAGCCCGCGGCGCCGTCGTACGACCAGTCGTCGGAGCAGTCCGCCACGCCGTCGTACGGCCAGTCGGAGCAGACTCCGTCGTACGGCCAGTCGGAGCAGTCCGCCACGTCGTACGGCCAGTCGTCGGACCAGTCCGCCACGTCGTACGGCCAGTCGTCGGACCAGTCCGCCACGCCCTCGTACGGTCAGTCGGAGCAGACGCCGTCGTACGGCCAGTCGTCGGCCGCCTACGGGCAGTCGTCGCAGTCCGAGCAGCAGGCGCCCGCGTGGGGCCAGGCGCAGTCGTCCGACCAGCAGCAGTCGTGGGGGCAGCCCGCGCAGCAGTCCGACCAGTCGTGGGGTCAGCCCTCGCAGCAGCAGCCCTCGTACGGCCAGTCGACCCCGTCCTACGGCCAGCCGTCGTCGGCGCCCGCCTACGGCCAGCAGCAGTACGGCCAGCAGTCGACCCCGTCGTACGGCCAGCAGTCGTCGTCGGCGCCCGCCTACGCGCAGCAGCAGCCGGGCTACGGCCAGCAGCAGTACGGCCAGCAGGCCGGCTACGGCCAGTACGGCCAGCAGCAGTACGGCGCGCAGCCCGCGAAGGCACCGCGCGGCAAGCTCACGGGCATCACGATCACCGCGATCGTGCTCACGGGCGTCGGCCTCCTGCTCACGATCCTCTTCGCGCCGATCGCGGGCCTGCCGCTCATCGGCGGCATCGTCACGGGCGTCATGAGCATGCGCCGCGCACCGCAGAACAAGCCGTGGGGCCTCATCGCGACGATCGGCAGCGGCGTGCTGCTGGTCGTGGCCATCATCATCACGATCGTCTACGCGGTGATCTGGCTGCCGTGGTTCGCCAGCGGCGGCTCCTTCTAGCCGACCCCGCAGCACGAACGCCCCGCGATCCGCGGGGCGTTCGTGCGTCCGTCGCCGACGACGGCTCAGGCGCGCTCGGCGAGGATCGCGCGGTGCCTGCCGTCGACGCGCGTCGCGAGCAGCGTCGCGGCGCCGTCGCCCGCGAGCCGCAGGCGCCGACGCAGCCGGTCGGGGTCGACGTCGGCGCCGCGCTTCTTCACCTCGAGCGTCCCGATGCCGCGCGCCCGGAGCTCGCGCTGGATGGCGCGCTCGTCGAGCGGCATCGTCGCGACCACGCGGAAGCGCTGCGTGAAGGGGCTCACGACGTCCGCGTCGGTCGTGAGGTAGGCGATGCGCTCGCTCACGAGCCCCGCGTCGATCTCGGCCGCCACGGCGCCGATGAGCCGCGCGCGGATGACGGCGCCGGCCGGCTCGTGCAGCCAGGCGCCGAGCGCGCGCACGTCGACGGCATCCTCGTCGGGGGAGCCCGCGAGCTCGTGCGCCCCGGCGTCGTCGAGCACGATCGCCGAGGTGCGCACGCCCGGACGCGCGAGCGACCCCGTCCACGCCACGGCCTCCACCGTCTCGCCGTCGACCGTCACCCACTGCGCCTCGCCGTCGGCGGGCAGGTGCTCGTGGTCGATCGCGGGTCCGAGCTTCACGCCCATCGGCCGCTCGTCGGCCAGCGACAGGAGCCACGGCAGCGACGGCGACCACGCCTCGACCGGCAGCCGCCGACCCGTCGCGTCGCGGCGAGCCGGGTCGGCCCAGATCGCGTCCACGTCCCGAAGGTCCGCGTCCTCCGCGCGGCCGTGCACGACGGTCGCCTCGGGCAGCGGTGCGAGGTTGAACCCGGCGACCGCCGCGGTCACCTCGTCCGCATCCACCGCGCGCACCGTGCAGCCGGTCGCGGCGATCGCCATCGCGTCGCCGCCGATGCCGCAGCCGAGGTCGGCGACGGAGGCCACGCCCGCATCGCGCATGCGCCCCGCATGGACCGCCGCGACCCGCAGGCGCGTCGCCTGCTCGAGCCCGGCCTCCGTGAAGAGCATCGAGGCTGCGAACGGGCCGAACTTCGCCGCGCCCCGCCGACGGAGCCGAGCCTGGGTCAGCACGGCGGCGACGAGCGCCGGGTCGTGCCCGCGGCGGCGCAGCGACTGCACCGCCTGCACGGCGCCGCCGAGGTCGTCGAGCGTCGCCGACACCTCGTCGAGCAGCGCGAGCCCGTCGCGCGAGAGCAGCAGACGCAGGGCGGCGGCATCCATCCCACCATCCAAGCAGCCGCCGCCACCCGGATCGGCCTCCGAGTTGGCACTCATGTTGCCCAGGTGCCAGCCGCTCGCGTACAGTCGTTCTGGCACTCGACACCGTCGACTGCCAACGAAGACATCCGACTGAGGAAAGAGGCAACCGTGTCGGTCTCCATCAAGCCGCTCGAGGACCGCATCGTCATCCGCCAGGTCGAGGCGGAGACGACGACTGCCAGCGGTCTCGTCATCCCGGACACCGCCAAGGAGAAGCCCCAGGAGGGCGAGGTCGTGGCCGTGGGCCCCGGCCGTGTCGACGACAACGGCAACCGCGTGCCCGTCGACGTCGCCGAGGGCGACCGGGTCATCTACTCGAAGTACGGCGGCACGGAGGTGAAGTTCGGCGGCGAGGAGTTCCTCGTGCTGTCGGCTCGCGACGTGCTCGCGGTGGTCGTGCGCTGACGCGACGCCACGCATCCGCGACGGCGGCACCCGATGGGGTGCCGCCGTCGCTGCGTCCATGGGCATGCGTGAGGATGGGGAGACGATGAGGACGACGGAGTCGGGGCGCGGGCTGGCGCTCGCGGTGGGCGCATACGCCGTGTGGGGCGTCGTGCCTGCGTACGTCGTGCTCATGCAGGGCGTCGCCGCAATCGAGCTCGTCGGCTGGCGCGTGCTGGCGTCCGTCGTCGTCGCCGCGCTCATCGTCACCGCCGTGCGCGGCTGGGGCGCCCTCTGCGCGGTGCTGCGCGACCGGCGCTCGCTCCTGGCGCTCGGCGCCTCCGGCCTCGCGATCCTCGTGAACTGGACGGTCTTCGCCTACGCCGTCCTCTCCGGCCACATCATCGAGACGAGCCTCGGCTACTTCCTGAACCCGATCCTGTCGATCGTGCTCGCCGTCGTCGTGCTGCACGAGCGCCTGCGACCGGCGCAGTGGGTGGCGGTGGGCATCAGCGTCGTCGCCGTCGTCGTGCTCGTCGTCGCCTACCGCTCGTTCCCGTGGATCGCGATCCTGCTCGCGCTCGCCTTCTCCGTCTACGGCCTGCTCAAGAAGCAGGTCGGCGCCCGCGTCGACGCGATCACGGGGTTCACGCTCGAGACCGCAGCCACCGTGCCGTTCGCGATCGGAATGCTCGTCGTCTCCACGATCGTCGCGGGGCCGACGATCCTCGACGTCCCGCCGCTCGTGCAGCTCGCCGTCGTCGGCTTCGGCGTCGTCACGGCCGTGCCGCTCATGCTGTTCTCGGCGGCGGCCCGTCGCGTCTCGCTCACGACGCTCGGCTTCACGCAGTACCTCGCGCCGATCCTCTCCCTCCTCTTCGGCTGGCTCGTCATGGGCGAGCCGATGCCGCCCGAGCGACTGATCGGCTTCGGACTCGTGTGGCTCTCGCTCGCCGTGCTCATGGTCGACCTCGTCGTCGCCGAGGGTCGTCGACGCCGCTCGCCGGCGGTGCCTGCGCCCGCGCCCTGACGCGTCCTCGCGGTGCGACGCACGGTGCAGGAGCCGTGATCGAACCGCGACCAGACCGTTACACGTTCGTCACGAAATCGAGCGTTCTTCGCTTCCGTGCGCGCCTAGGGTTGACGGCAACCCGGCGTGGCCGGGCGTACCCTGAGGACTCCTGAGGAGCACCATGAAGGCATCCCTTCACCAGCGTTCGCGCCGCGCCGCGCTGCTCGCTGCATCCACCGCGGGCATCGTCGTGCTCGCCGCCTGCTCCACCGGGGGCGGCGCCGGTGGCGAGAGCGACGCGCCGAGCGACGACCCGTTCATCGTCGGCACGATCCTGCCCCAGACCGGCAACCTCGCCTTCCTCGGCCCGCCCGAGTTCGCAGGCGTCGACCTCGCCGTCGCCGACCTCGAGGCCGCCGACTTCCCGTTCGACATCGAGCAGATCGACACCGACTCGGGCGACACGACGACCGACATCGCCATCCAGTCGGCCGGCCAGCTCGTCGACGCCGGCGCGTCCGTCGTCATCGGCGCCGCCTCGTCGGGCGTGTCGTTCACGTTCATCGACCAGTTCGTCGACGCGGGCATCGTGCAGATCTCGCCGGCGAACACGTCGCCCGACTTCTCGACCTACGACGACGACGGCTACTACTGGCGCACCGCCCCCTCGGACGTGCTCCAGGGTCGCGTGCTCGGCAACCTCATGGTGAACGACGGCGCCGCCAACGTGGCGTTCCTCTACATCAACGACCCCTACGGCATCGGCCTGGCGGACAACGCCGGCGCAGCCGTCGAGGCCGGCGGCGGCTCGGTGGTCGCCTCCGTCTCGTACAACCCGGGCGACACGAACTTCTCGTCGCAGGTGTCGGAGATCCTCGCCGCGAGCCCCGACGCGATCGGCATCCTCGCGTTCGAGGAGACGGCGAACATCATCCCCGAGCTCGTCTCGACGCAGGGATACGCGGCCAGCCAGGTGTACTTCGTCGACGGCAACCTCTCCAACTCGTACGAGTTCCCGGAGGGCACGCTCGAGGGCGCCAAGGGCACGCTGCCCGGCAACCCCGCCGACGACACCTTCCAGGACCGCCTCCTCGAGATCGACGACTCGCTGACCGACTTCTCGTACGCTCCCGAGTCGTACGACGCGGTCATCCTCGCGGCCCTCGCGGCCGCGCAGGGCGGCTCGACCGACCCCGAGACCATCCGCGACAACATGCAGTCGGTCTCGGAGGGCGGCACGAAGTGCACCGACGTCGCCGAGTGCCTGCAGCTCATCGCGGACGGCGAGGACATCGACTACGACGGCGTCTCCGGACCCATCGAGTTCGATGACAACGGCGACCCGACCGAGGCGTACATCGGCATCTACCAGTACGGTGCCGACAACCGCTACACGCTGCTCACCACGGAGTTCGGCTCGCTGAACGAGTAGTCGGTTCGGGCCTTCCGAATCCACAGCACACCAGAAGGGCCCCGGAGTCATCCGGGGTCCTTCTGCTGTTCCGGTGTCGTGCGGGGGTTCGTCTGCCATGACCGGGTCGGCGGTGCACGGCGATGGCGCTCCTCAGCTCAGACAATGGGGAAGGGAGGAGGGGATGCGGCCTAGCGGCCGCACCCCCTCCTCCCTTCCCCATAACTCGACACCCCGCGCCATCTCCGCGCACCGCCGTCCCTCCGTCTCGGGTGAGGAGCGAACGCCGAATCGTTGGGGCGCTGCGCGCGCGTCCGTCGACCCGGCGTCCTCGCGCGGCCGTTCCCAGCCCTCCGCGGGTCCGCGTGGGCGTCACCACGGGTCGGCGCTCCGGAGGTGCGCGGGTCTCGTGACGCATGCGGCGCAAGCCCACGCGCTCCTCGACCGGCTGCGGGAGCGCAGCGTCCCGATCGAGGGGAAGCCTCATTCGGCGATGTCGTCGCTCTGCCCCCTCCCAGCTGGTCGAGGAGGCCGCGAGCACAGCGAGCAGCCGTCACGAGACCCGCACCTCGCCGTCCGCGGTGCGCGCGAGCGTCCCTCGGTGAGCACCGTCGAGGTCGGGAACGGCCGCGCGCCGACGCCGGTCGGCGGAACGCGCGCGCAGCGCCCACCCCAGCGGTGCGGCTCGTCCAGGATCCTCTAGACCGCTCAGCCCTCGAGGACGCGAGGGGTGGGCGGTCGACGGGATGTCGCGGGGTGTCGAGTCATGAGGGTGGGGCGCGGGGTCACGGCCGCCAGGCCGCGACCCCGCGCCCCACCCTCATCGTCCGAGCTGAGGAGCGACGTCCCGCCGACCGCCCACCCCGGGAGAACGAAGGAGGCGCCGCACCCGCAGGTGCGACGCCTCCGCTCGATCCGAAGACCCTACTTCGACTCGTCCCGAGGCTCCGACGACGCCGCGATCTCGTCCGCACCACCCGGCTCCGCCGACGCCCCCGAGTCGACGACGATCGCGTTCGTCGACGTCTTCGCCTTCTCCTCGACGTCGGTCGCGAGCGTGCCGAGGTACAGCTCGACGACCTTCGGGTCGTTGAGCATCTCGCGCCCCGAGCCCGTGTACGCGTCCCTGCCCTGGTCGAGCACGTACGCGCGGTGCGCGATCTGCAGGCAGCGGCGCGCGTTCTGCTCGACCATGACGATCGTCACGCCGTGCTTGTTGATCTCGGCGACGCGCAGGAACGTCTCGTCCTGGCGCACGGGGGAGAGGCCGGCCGATGGCTCGTCGAGCAGCAGCACCGACGGATCCATCATGAGCGCGCGGCCCATGGCGACCATCTGCCGCTCGCCGCCCGAGAGCGATCCGGCGCGCTGCCTGCGTCGCTTCGCGAGCTCGGGGAAGAGCCCTGCGACGAACTCGAAGCGCTCCTTGAACATCCTCGGCTGCTGGAAGAGCCCCATCTCGAGGTTCTCCTCGATCGTGAGCGAGGGGAACACGTTGTTGTTCTGCGGCACCATGCCGACGCCCTTGCCGACGAGCCGGTCGGCCTTGAGGCCCGTGATCTCCTCGCCGTTCAGCACGATCGAGCCGCCGCGCACGTTGACCTGGCCGAAGATCGCCTTCAGCAGCGTCGACTTGCCGGCGCCGTTCGGGCCGATGATGCCGATGAGGTCGCCTTCGTTCGCGACGATCGAGCAGCCGTTGAGGATGTTGACGCCCGGCAGGTAGCCGGCGACGAGGTCCTTCGTCTCGAGCACGGCGGTCATGCCTTGTCCTCCTCGCGAGCGGCCTGGACCTCGTCGAGCTCCTCGGCGGCCTCCTGCTCGATCTGCTGGATCTCCTGGTTGGTCAGCGTGCCCAGGTCGGTGTCGTGGTGCGCGCCCAGGTAGGCGTCGACGACGGCCTGGTCCTGCATGATCGACTCGGGCGGACCCTCGGCGACGACCTTGCCCTCGGCCATGACGATGACCCAGTCGGAGATGTGCCGCACCATGTGCATGTCGTGCTCGACGAAGAGCACGCTCATGCCGTCGGCCTTGAGGCCGAGCACGTGGTCGAGCAGCGACTGCGTCAGCGCGGGGTTCACGCCGGCCATCGGCTCGTCGAGCATGACGAGGTTGGGCTTCGACATGAGTGCGCGGGCCATCTCGAGCAGCTTGCGCTGACCACCGGAGAGCGAGGCGGCGAAGTCCTCCCGCTTGGCGTCGAGCTTGAACCGGGCGAGGAGGTCGTCGGCGCGAACGATGTTCTCCTGCTCCTGCTTGCGCCAGAGGAAGGCCCAGAGGGCGGAGCCGAGCCGCTCGCCGCGCTGACCCGTCGCGCCGAGCAGCATGTTCTGCAGCACGGTGAGGCGGCCGAGCGACTTCGTGAGCTGGAAGGTGCGCACCATGCCGCGGCGGGCGACCTTGTAGGCGGGGACGCCGGCGAGCGACTGGCCGTCGAACGACCACGACCCCTCGTTGGGCTTGTCGAACCCCGTGAGCAGGTTGAAGAACGTCGTCTTGCCGGCGCCGTTCGGCCCGATGAGCGCCGTGATGGCGCCGCGAGGGATCTCGACGTGCTCGACGTCGACGGCCGTGAGGCCGCCGAACTGGCGGCGCACGCCGTCGGCGACGACGATCGGGTCGACCTTGGCGCAGCCGGGGCCGACCTCGCCGTCGACGAGGGGATGGGTCTTCGTGGCGCTAGACATTGAACGACAGCTCCTTCTTGTTGCCCATGATGCCCTGCGGTCGGAAGACGACGAGGGCGATGAGGGCGACGCCGACGGCGACGAACGCGAGCTGGCCGGCCTGCGTGGCCGACATGGCTCCGAAGAGGCCGAGGTCGTGCAGCTCGCCGATGAGGCCGCGCACGAACGACAGCAGGAACCAGAACAGCACGCCGCCGAGCACCGGTCCGAGCACGGTCGCCGCACCGCCGAGCAGCAGCGCCGTCCACACGTTGAACGTGAGGGTCGTCGCGAAGCTGTCCGGCTGGACGGCACGGGGGAAGATGAACAGGATGCCGGCGATGGCGCCGATGACGCCGCCGAGCACGAGCGCCTGCATCTTGTACGCGTAGACGTTCTTGCCGAGCGAGCGCACCGCATCCTCGTCCTCGCGGATGCCCTTGATGACGCGGCCCCACGGGCTGCGCATGAGGCCCCAGACGAGGAGGATCGCCAGGATGACGATGATCCAGCTCACGAGCGTGTACCAGGTGTTGTTCGACAGGTCGAGCAGCCCGTCGTTGACGGCCTGGATGTCGCCCTTGTAGTCGGTGCCGCGGATGCCCTGCGAGCCGCCCGTGACGTCGGTGAGGTCCTGCGTGCGGACGGTGAACCGTACGATCTCCGCCGACGCGATCGTGACGATCGCGAGGTAGTCGCCGCGTAGGCGCAGGGTGGGGATGCCGAGGATGAGCGCGAACACCGTCGCGCACGCGATGCCGACGAGCGTCGCCGCGAGCAGCGACAGCGCCGGCGGCCATCCCCAGTTCTCGGTCGGGTTCGCCATGCTGGTGAAGATCGCGAACGAGTAGGCGCCGATGGCCATGAAGCCGGCCTGGCCGAAGTTCAGCAGACCCGCGTAGCCGAAGTGGATGCCGAGGCCGATCGCCGCGAGCGCGTACGCCGCCGACGAGGCCGAGATGAGCTCGCCGAGCGAGCCGAGCAGGACATCGAGCATCAGCCGATCCTCTCCTTGCGACCGAGCACACCCTGCGGCCGGAGCAGCAGCACGAGGATGAGGATGACGAGGGCGACCGCGAATCGGAGGTCCGTGGGCAGCCAGAGGGTGGACAGCTCGGTGGCGAGTCCGATGATCACGGCGCCGACGAGGGCACCGAACGCGCTGCCGAGGCCTCCGAGGGTGACGGATGCGAACAGCAGCAGCAGGATGATGAAGCCCATGTCCCACCGCACGCTGGCGCCGACGAAGTAGGCGTACAGCACGCCCGACAGGCCCGTGAGCGTGCCGGCGAGCACCCAGACGATGCGGATGACCCGGTCGACGTTGATGCCGGAGGCTGCCGCGAGCCCGGAGTTGTCGCTCACCGCGCGCGTCGCCTTGCCGATGCGCGTGCGCGTCAGGAAGAACGCGACGGCGAGCAGGATGATCACCGAGACGACCATGCTCACGATGTTCGACACGCGCACGTTGAACGTGCCGAACGAGATGACCGCCGAGTTGTCGACCGCGAGCGTCTCGCTGCCGCCGCCGAAGAGGAACTGGAAGAAGTAGCGCAGCGCGATCGACAGGCCGATCGTGACGATGAGCACCTGCACGAGGCCCACGCGCCTGCGGCGCAACGGTCGGAAGATCGCGGCGTCGTGGAGCCAGCCGAACGCGGCGCTCGCGACCAGCACGCCGAGCACCGAGAGCCACACCGGCAGGTGCAGCGCCGTGGTCAGCATGTAGAAGACGAGCGCGCCGAACGTGAGCATCTCGCCGTGGGCGAAGTTGTTGACGCCCGTCGTGCCGAAGATGAGCGTGATGCCGATGGCGCCGAGCGCCAGCAGCAGGCCGAAGTTGAGGCCGGTGAAGAGGCGCTGCCCGAGCTGCGACCACGAGAAGCGGCTGCTGCTGGACTCGCCCGAGCTCGAGCCGGATCCCGAGCCGGAGCTCGTGCCCTCGCCGTCGTCGCCACCGGATCCTGCGCCATCGAAGGATCCGGGCTCGCCGATCTGGAACAGGACGCCCTGCGAGTTCGTCGTGCCGATCGTGAACTCGCGTGAGACGTGCTCGGGGTTCACCTGCAGGCCCGAGGGGATCGTCGCCTCGTCGATCGTCACCGTGTAGGCGCCCGGGCCCGGCACGGCGATCGACCAGCGGCCGTCGGCCCCGGTGGTCGCGGTGCCCTCGAAGCCGTCGCCGGTCGCGGTGATGACGACGCCGGCGAGGGGCGTCTGCGGGTCGGAGCGGACGATGCCCTGGAACTGGTACGTCTGGCTCGGGTCGGTCGGCGCCGGCGTCGAGGTCGCGTCGGCGGGCGCTGCGCCCAGCCCGATCGCGGCGCCGACGGCGACGAGCAGCGCGATGAGGGGGAACCACCATCGCGTGCGTCGGAGTGTCGTCTCCACATGTCCTCCAGTGGTCCGTGACGCACGCCTGGTGGGAATGCGATGGGCGCGGTGCCCGTTGCACGGTGGAGTCACCATAGCCCGGTGACGGTGTCGAGCATGTTTCGTCTCTTGCCCGAGGCGGCACTCGGGACCGAATCGTTACTCGTACGATGGATGGCGATGGACACGCGCGACCCGTTCGGCTTCACAGGACTCACCTACGACGACGTCATGCTGCTGCCCGGCCGCACCGACGTCATCCCCAGCGAGGCGGACACCTCGACGTGGCTCTCGCGCCGCATCCGGCTCGCCGTGCCGCTCGTGTCGAGCGCGATGGACACCGTCACCGAGGAGCGCATGGCCATCGCGATGGCGCGCCAGGGCGGCATCGGCATCGTGCACCGCAACCTCGCGATCGCGGAGCAGGCGGCGATCGTCGACCGCGTGAAGCGGTCGGAGTCGGGCATGATCACCGATCCCGTGACGATCGGCCCGGACGCGACGGTCGCCGAGGTCGACGCGATCTGCGGCCAGTACAAGGTGTCGGGCCTGCCGGTCGTCGACGAGGGCGGGCACCTGCTCGGCATCATCACCAACCGCGACATGCGCTTCGTCGCCCGCGCGGATGCCGCATCCACGCTCGTGCGCGACGTCATGACGCCTGCGCCCCTCACGACGGCGCCCGTCGGCACGTCGCGCGAGGACGTGCTCGAGATCTTCCGGGCCTCGAAGCTCGAGAAGCTGCCGCTCGTGCACGAGGACGGTCGGCTCGCCGGCCTCATCACCATCAAGGACTTCGACAAGGTCGAGCAGTACCCGTTCGCGACGAAGGACGAGCACGGCCGCCTGCGGGTGGGCGCGGCGATCGGCTTCTTCGGCGACGCCTACGACCGCGCCGAGGCGCTGCTCGAGGCGGGCGTCGACGTCATCGTCGTCGACACCGCCAACGGCGAGTCGCAGGGCGTCATCGACATCGTCACGCGGCTGAAGGGCGACGCGCGCTTCGACGGCGTCGACATCATCGGCGGCAACGTCGCGACCCGCGAGGGCGCGCAGGCGCTCGTCGACGCGGGCGTCGACGCCGTCAAGGTAGGCGTCGGGCCCGGCTCGATCTGCACGACGCGCGTCGTCTCCGGCGTCGGGGTGCCGCAGGTGACCGCCGTCTACGAGGCGTCGCTCGCCGCGACGCCCGCGGGCGTGCCGGTGATCGCCGACGGCGGCCTGCAGTACTCGGGCGACATCGCGAAGGCGCTCGTCGCGGGTGCGTCGTCCGTCATGCTCGGCTCGCTGCTCGCCGGCACGGACGAGTCGCCCGGCGATCTCGTGCTCATCAACGGCAAGCAGTTCAAGACGTACCGCGGCATGGGCTCGCTCGGGGCGATGCAGACGCGCGGCAAGAAGACGTCGTACTCGCGCGACCGCTACTTCCAGGCAGACGTGCCCTCCGACGAGCAGCTCATCGCCGAGGGCATCGAGGGGCAGGTGCCGTACCGCGGCCCGCTCGCGACCGTCGCCTACCAGCTCACGGGCGGCCTGCGGCAGTCGATGTTCTACGTCGGCGGCCGCACGATCGGCGAGCTGCAGACGAAGGGCCGGTTCGTGCGCATCACGGCGGCGGGCCTCAAGGAGTCGCACCCGCACGACATCCAGATGGTCGTCGAGGCGCCGAACTACCGCCGCTGACGCGCGCTCCGCTGGACCTCGTGCGCGCCCCTCGCTCCGGCGGGGGGGCGTGTCGTCGTTCCGAGGTGCGCTTCGTGCAGTGCGGTGCGCTTGCGGCCGATGTGGTCGCTCCGAGGTGCGTTTCGTGCAGTGAGGTGCGGTTCCCGACGCCGCAATCGTTCCGAGGTGCGCCTGCTGCTGCGAGGTGCCGTTGCAACGGCCCCTGAGTGCAGCAGGCGCACCTCGCAACGATGAAGCGTCCCTCACAGGCCGGCGGCATCCACAGCCTCGGATGCTGTCGGCACGCGATCGACGGCTGGCCGACAGGGTGCGACCATGCCGGATCCGCTCGACATCGTCCAGACCTCGCAGGTGCACGCGCTCGGTCTCGTGCCCTCGCGCTCACGAGGACTCGCACGCGTCCGTCGCGGCGCCTACGTGGACGCTGCTGCCCTCGCAGCGGCCGACCCCGAGCAGCGGTACCGCGCGCGGGTGAAGGCGGTCGGGTTGGCGCGACCCGGCATCGTGCTCGCGCTCGAGTCCGCCCTCATGCTGCACGGCCTGCCGTTCGGCTCGGAGCCGAGCCACGTGTTCAGCACCGGCGATCCCGCGATGTCGGGCGGTCGTGCCGGCGTCCGCAACTCGCATCTGCCGATCCGCCCCGAGCACGTCGTCGAGGTCGAAGGACTGCGGTGCTCGAGCGTCGCATGGACCTTGGCCGACATCGGCCGACGGCGGATCCCGAGCGCTGCGGTCGCATCCGTGGACGCTGCGCTTGCAGCGGGGACGGTCGACGTCGACGACATCCTCGGAGCGCTCGCGTATCAGAGCCGGCAGGGCGGCGCCCGCGCGCGGTGGTCGGTCGCGTTCGCCGATGGTCGGTCGGAGTCGGTGGGGGAGTCGCGCAGCCGGGTGGCGATCGCGCTGCTCGGCTTTCCTGCCCCCGAGCTGCAGGTCGAGGTCCGGACGGATCTCGGATCGTTCCGAGCCGACTTCGGCTGGCGGCTCGACGATCGATGGCTGCTGGGCGAGTTCGATGGCCTCGTCAAGTACGGCGCCCTCGCATCGGCCTCGGGCCGCACGGGCGTCGATGCGCTCGTCGCTGAGAAGCGCCGGGAGGATGCGATCCGCCGCGTGGCAGACCTCTGTCGGTGGACGTGGGACGACGTCGTGCGACCCGAGCGACTCGCACGCATCCTGCGCGCTGCGGGCCTGCGGCGGCGCGACCCCGTGCTGCCGGCTGGCGTGCGCCTCCTCCCGTGACGCAGACCGACGTTGGGAGGTGCGGTTGCTGCACTGAGGTGCCGTTGCAACGCCACCTCACTGCAGCACGCGCACCTCGCATCGGCGGACGCCGTAGGAAGCGCACCCCGGCGCAGGAAGCGCACCTCGCAACGGCAGGGCTCGAGGGTTGCGGCAGCGAAGAACGCGATATATCGTGACTTGGAAGACGCGATGCATCGCGAGTCGCGCATGGAGTGGGGAGCCGTCATGGAGACGAACGAGCAGGGCACGTTCGAGGGGTCGACGCCGGCCGACTCGAGCCTCGAGCGTTGGACGGTGCGACCGGGCGAGACGCGCACGATCACCCTCGAGGGCGTGCGCCGGCTCAAGGTGGGCGTCATCGCCGGCAGCGTCGACGTCGTCGGACACGACGAGCCGTGGGCGCGCGTCGAGGTGCACCGCGTCGACGGACGCGACCTCGAGGTGTCGCTCGACGACGGCGCGCTCACCGTCGCGCATCCGCTGCTGCGCTGGTCGAACCTCATCGAGTCGCTGAAGTCGCTGGGCACCGAGCGCGGTCGCGTCGAGGTCAGCATCCTCGTGCCGCGGCACGTCTCGCTCACCTACGGCCAGGTCACGGCGCAGGGGCTCGTCGCGGGCCTCTCCGCCGGCGCCGACGTCAGCACCGTCTCGGGCGACGTGCAGCTCGACGGCGTGACGGGCACGGTGCAGGTCAACACGGTCTCCGGCGACGTGGAGGCGACCGGCCTCGACGGCGACGTGCAGGTGCACGCCCTCTCGGGCGACGTCACGATGTCCGGCAGGTCGCGCCGCGTCGGCGTCGACACGGTCTCGGGCGACGTGCTGCTCGACGTGCTCGGCCCCGTCGACGCCGTCTCGGTCAACGGCGTCTCCGGCGACGCCACCGTGCGCGTCGACGAGGACGTCGCGCTCGAGGTCGTCACGAACACGGTCTCCGGCAGCGGTCGCGTGCTGGGCACGGCGCTGCCGAAGCGCGGCGGAC